>NZ_CACYJE010000108.1 GCF_902774605.1 uncultured Methanobrevibacter sp. | reverse complement strand
ATATGAAGTGGAAAATTGGAAATGTTGAAATGGACAATCAGATAGCTTTGGCCCCTATGGCAGGAGTATGTGACTTCAGCTTTAGAACCATTGTAAAGTCAATGGGATGTGGGCTGATTGAAACTGAAATGGTTTCAGACAAGGCTATTATGTATGGCAATTGGAAGACAAAGGAAATGCTGTACATGACTGACTATGAACATCCAATTTCACAGCAGATTGTCGGCTCTGATTTGGAATCTCTCACCTTTGCATCAAAGTACATCTGGGAGAATACAAATGTAGATATCATTGACATTAACATGGGATGTCCTGTAACTAAGGTGACAAACAGGTCAAAGGCAGGATGCGCTTTGATGAAAGACCCAGATAAGGTAAAATCTATTGTAGAATCTATTGTAGACATTGTACCGATTCCAGTGACTGTAAAGCTCAGAAGCGGTTGGGATAAAAACAGCATAAATGCAGTGGAAATAGCACAAATCGTTGAGGATGCAGGTGCATCAGCAATTACAGTTCATCCAAGAACAAAGGATCAAGGATATTCTGGAAAGGCGGATTGGTCCATTATAAAAGAAGTCAAGGAAAATGTGAATATTCCCGTTATTGGAAATGGTGACATCAAGTCATGTTTTGATGCAAAAAGAATGCTTGATGAAACATCTTGTGATGCAGTCATGATTGGAAGGGCATCACTTGGAAATCCATGGCTTATCAGGGATTGCGTTAACTATATTGAAGACGGCACACTTCCATATGAAGTTACAATGGAAGAGAGAATGGAAACCCTTAAAAAACACATAGATATGCTTATTGAAGTCAAGGGAGAGGAATTTGCAATTCCAAAAATGAGAACTCAAGCTGCATATTACGTTAAGAAATTGCCAAGAACAATAGAATTAAAGCAGCAAATATTTAAAATGAATACAAAAGAAGATCTGTTTAATCTGTTGGATGATTATGTAAAATCAATGGAAAAAGAGTAAATAAAAAAAGAAAAAAATTGTTCAAACTTTTTAAAAGTTTGAACTAGTAATAAACTTTAACAGCCTCATCAACATCATCATGAAGACCTAAAGCTGCAAGTGCACCTACTTTACCTTGGTCTCCTGTAACTGCAATGAGTGGAATGTCCAATTCTTCTGCAAGCTTTTCAGCAGTTTCAACATCCATCATACCTGTTTTTGTAGCCATTGCATATTCTCTAAGTTTTGGTGGGATTCCAATTCCTTCAAGAATAGCTATTGCAGTCTTATCGGATAATGTGTCATGCTCAAGGATTTCAATAAGTCTATTGATCAATCTTTCCTTATCTTCAGCCATTACAGCAAAGGTAAGTGCAATTGAAACACAGTTTTGAGTTTTGTGAGGATTATGTGGGAATAACTGAACGATAATATGGTCAAGATACTCGAATCCTTCCTCTTTCAATTGAAGGCCAATATTATGAGCCATAGTCCAAGTTGCTCCAGCATCCTTAACGTCAGTGTCATCGATTCCAATGACAAGTTTTTCGTATTTTGGAGTTACTACAGTAGCTTTTCCTTCCTTACTGCCTCCTCCGACTTCAAGGACATCCACATATTTGACACCTTCTCCCATTCCTCTGCACATTCCAGCGCCTACACCAGCGCCGGCAAGTCCTCCGTGGGTTACCTTAACTTCCTTTGCCTCTTCATCAATTGCAACCTCTTCAATTCCAGCAGCATTGATACTTGCCTTAAGGTCGATTGGCTTTTTGCCCACTTTACAGAGGTAGGTGTGCTTGTTTCCATCTCTTTTAGCATCAATGATAAGTTCACTGCTGTGTTGGTATTGATAAAGCAACCAGTTGGAACCGCTTGGGCAAGGGTGGTATTCAATAAGTTCTACAATATCTCCATCTGCCATTGTAATGACTTTCTCATATGGAGCAATCCATGGGTCATCAAATTTTTCCTTTAACTCTTCAGGTTTTAAAATTGCCATATTATCATCTAATATAAACTTTAAAAAATAATAGAATTGAAAA
>NZ_CACYJE010000107.1 GCF_902774605.1 uncultured Methanobrevibacter sp. | reverse complement strand
TGTCCTTGCCGTAAGATACAGCGTATTTGTATTTTTTATTAACCTTAAGCTTCTTGAGCATGGATTTCTTCACTTTCCATGTTCCAACGCCCTTGGAGTTTGTTTTGACCTTATAGGTCTTGCCGTTGAACTTGACTTTAAGGGTTTTTGATTTCAGGTACTTGCCGTCAACTTTGCTCAAGGAAATCTTGACCATAGTGGTCTTGGCGGACTTCTTGACCTTCTTGTCTGATGCCTTGATTATCTGAGTGATCTTCACCTTGTTGGAAACACTTACACCATTATAAGTGGTTTTGACACTGTATGAACCAGGCTTGATGTTTGTGTCAAGGTTCAGGGTCGCATAACCATTGGCATCGGTTTTGACATTATGGTTCTTTCCGTTGAAGCTGATTATGACATTTTCACCAGCGATAGGATTTCCATCCTTCATCACTAATACCCTATAAGCTGCCTTGCCGCTGTAGGCAACAGTGATGTCCTTGTTTTGATCCAGCTTATAGACAGGATTGTGCTTTACAGCTACAGTAATGTTTTTTTCTTCACCATAATGACCATAATCACCGGAATAATATATTATAGCATTGTAATTGCCATTCATCAAAGCATCTATTTTTATCAGCGCCGAAGAGTTAACAACCCTTTCAGCATAGTTCTTGCCGTTGATTGTAATCATCACAATGCCCTCTGCACCATAAGCCAACCTAACAAGAACATCATCCGAGTCACTCTCAGGTTGGGTGATGTTTACAATTGAATGATTAGTGACAATAACATCAAAAGTCCTATTTTTAATACCGTAACTCAGCATGAATGTCAAATTTTCAAGAGAATCAGGTAAACTTATCTCAAAAATAGCTTTACCATCAACCAATGTTTGAGAACCATATCCGGATAGTGAAATAACACCGTTTAATGGTTTTCCATTTGAATCATGCACATAGACTGGAATTGAAATCTTAGACCCTATAAATCCCATGATAACATCTTCAACATCAATAATGCTTCCTTGCCCCATAATGACCCTTTCAGGATTGGTGAAATTATTACCTTCAATCACATTATCAAGACTGCCCAAATAGATTGCATACCCATCTGAATTTGAATTATCAAAATTATTATTGGATATGACACTATTTGCAGAGCCAATATACAGTACATCACCTAATTCCTTAGCGGAGTTATTAGTGAAATTATTCCCTGTCACATTAACTCCACTATACTGGGAATAGAATGCTCCCCCATAATTGGCTGAATTATTTATGAATGACGAATTTGCTAAAACACCATTTCTACCATACCATTGGACTGCACCCCCTTCTCCTCCAGAATTATCTTTAAAGGTACAGTTTTTCACAACACAATCCCTACCATCAATGTCCAGGGCCCCATATGCGTTAGCTGCATTGTTAATGAAACTGCAGTTTGTTACAGTAGAATAAGCCCCTACAAGAACTGCACCGCATTCATCAGCGGAATTATTAACGAAATAAGAATTGCTTAAAATTACATCATTAGTAAATCTGACTGCTCCATCCCAACCCCTAGCGGAATTATTTTCAAAATAGGAGTTATTTAGAATGGCACCCTTACCGTTCCATCCGATGGCACCTCCAATACGGGCAGAATTGGAAATGAATATACAGTCATTCATAATACCATAGTCCCCATCGAATTTGATGGCTCCTCCCTGATCTGCACTGTTTTTAGTGAAATTACAGTGCTCAATTCTTAAGTTTTTCTTATCAACATGAATGGCTCCACCAGTGTTGAATGCATGATTATTTATAAAACAGGAATTATTCAAAACTCCATTTTCACCTAACCAACGAATAGCACCGCCCCTATCATCATCCACACTAGCATTACCATTTATGAATTTAACACCTTTTATCACAACATTAGCAGCTGTGACCTTCATTATATTTACGCAGTTATCTGCATTTAAAGTTGCAATACTGTCCGGATTGGATTTGGATCCTCCCACAATAGTGACAGTTTTATTCACCATAATTGTGCTTCCTCCCGAATATTCGTTGCCATCGAGATAAATCGTATCCCCTTCTTTAGCGGAGTTTATGCTGTCTTGAATATCTGAAAAAGAATATGATATGGCAATATCCGGTTCACCATCTTTCAGTTTGGAATCATCCTGTTCCTCGACAGTCTCATCCAATACGGATTGTTCTTCATTCTGATTGACTGTTTCTGTTGAAACTTCTTGTAAGTTGCTTTTCTCGAAAGTCATATTGTCCTGAGCAGTAACTGCTCCAACGGACAATATTAAAGAAAGTAGCAAAGCAACAAGGAATAGTTTTTTTGTAACTTTCATTTTAAAACCTCATGTTTAATTCGATTATTTTTTAATAGTTAACTTCTTAGTCAAGGTGTCCTTGCCGTAAGATACAGCGTATTTGTATTTTTTATTAACCTTAAGCTTCTTGAGCATGGATTTCTTCACTTTCCATGTTCCAACG
>NZ_CACYJE010000106.1 GCF_902774605.1 uncultured Methanobrevibacter sp. | reverse complement strand
TAATGGAAGTATCTCCATTTAAATCTCCTTCAATGTGCTTAAAAACTCATCCGCATCAACATACCCGTAAATCCTTGCAGTTTCAGTCAGGTTGGAGTCCAGAAAAACGATGGTTGGTGTTCCCACAATCTGGAACTCACCGGCCAGTTGAGGATACTCATTCACGTCAACGATAGTGACAATATAGTTAGCGTTCAACTCACCCTGAACATTCCTGTCGGTCAACACTTCACTTTTAAGCAGATCACAGTAATAGCAACTGTCCTGGTCGAAGACAAGCATGATGGTCTTATTCTCCACATCTGAAAGGTCAATTGCCTCAGTAACATTAGTGGTGGCGTTCAATCCTTCAACAATTTGACCATTGTCCATGGCATAAGCACAGGAGAGTGAAGCAGCCACTGCCAATACCAATATTGCAATTATAATGCCGCATTTCCTCATTTTTTTCACCTTTGAGTTTTAATAAGAATAATTTTAAATTTGTTTTTCTACCAATCCTTCAAGTCCCTTGAGGTCATATCCACATTCAATGGAGTCAGGCTTGGCCTTTTCTCAACAAGCAATGCATAACCGTCGCTGCCCTCATCGTACTGGCTGACAAGGTCAGGGGTGATCATGATTAAATCCTCACTGTCCTGGCCATCCTCAAGATTATAATGGAACAGTTCACCCTTTTCCCCATCAGTATTGTCAATTACCTTCTTGTCAAGCATCTTGTGTGAGAGATGGGTGACTTTAACCTCCTCTGACTCGTAATTGGATGGAACGTTCAAGTTGAAAAGGTCAACCCCTTCAGGAAATCCATCATCAATTATCTTCTCAACAATACTGTGCAGGACCTTCTTGGTGAGGGTGAAGTCATAGTCCACGAACCATTCCCCATTTTCATCCCTCTTGTATGATGTTTTAGGGTCCATGAATAGTGAAACCGCTATAGCCGGTATGCCCAGGCTGACCGCCTCAAAAGCGGCGCATACTGTTCCGGATGAGGTGATGTCGCTGCTTATGTTGACTCCCTGATTGATGCCTGTTATCACCAAATCGGGCTTGGTGTCCATAACGTACTCCGCACCGACAACCACTGAATCGGCTGGGCTTCCGGAAACCGAATATGCACTACTCCCATCATCCAGAGTGCAGGATTCAAGCTTCAAGTGCTTGAACAATGTCAATCGCCTGCCCACGCTGCTGTTATTCTCGTCAGGAGCAACGACAGTAACGTTGGCGAGGTCTTCAACAGCCTGCTTTGCAGCCAGGATGCCTGGTGCGAACACTCCATCATCATTAGATATTAAAATATTCATAGTATCCAAATCCTTTACAAAAATTTTATTAATAGTATATTTGAACCTAATGGTTTAAATAACCTTATTAGTAGCGTTTAACAAACTAATTAATATATTTCACCAAATCAATTAACTCGAGCAATTAACATGCAGGCAAAGGCACTAGACACCAAAACACGAAACATGATACTTGTACTCTTTCTTATAGGAGTGTTCATGGGCTCACTCGACACTGGAATCATAGGACCCGTATTGCCCTCAATTGAGCAGGGCTTCCACTTGACCAGCAGGGAATCAAGCTGGATATTCACATTGTTCGTAATCTTTTTCATGGTCGGCTCACCGGTGATGGCAAAATTCTCCGATTTCTACGGCAGGAAAAAGATTTTCATCCTTGACGTGCTACTGTTTGGAATCGGATCGTTTCTAATAGCATTCTCCCCAAATATCGAATTGATATTCATTGGAAGAATCATTCAGGGTTTCGGATGTGGAGGAATATTTCCTGTTGGCGGAGCATTCATAGGCGACGCTTTCCCTCTTGAAGAGCGCGGAAAAGCATTGGGAATATTGGGAAGCGTGTTCGGGATATCAGCCATCGGCGGACCGTTGGTTGGGGCGGCACTCATACCCTTCGGTTGGAACTGGTGCTTTACAATCAACCTTCCGATAAGCATTTTCCTGATAATTTTCGCATATCTCATTCTCCCAGACATGGAAGACAGCCGCAAAATGAAAATAGACTATCCTGGAATCATAATATTGAGCCTGCTTTCAATATTTCTTGCCTATGGCCTAAACCAGATTGATTCAAGCAATTTCCTGGCAAGTCTCACATCATTGAATGTGGCTCCGTTCCTCATAATATTCATTATCCTAATCCCTATTTTCCTTAAAATCGAAAACAGGGCTGAAGAGTCAATCGTTGCAATTCATATGCTTAAAAACCGGGAGATAAGAATAGCCTGCATTGAAACATTATCCTATGGAATCATATACTCATCAGTAATATTCGTGCCCTCACTGGTTATCCTCTCGATGGGAATGAACAATCAGCTTGCAAGCCTGATGCTGATACCTATCCTTGGAGCCAATGCCGTTGCGGCACCAGTTCTCGGTAAAATATTGGATTCGACAGGTTCCCGTAAGCTGATGATGATTGGTACAGTGATGTTGACCATCGGATTGATTGTAATCACAATATTCTCAGATAACATTATAATTTTC
>NZ_CACYJE010000105.1 GCF_902774605.1 uncultured Methanobrevibacter sp. | reverse complement strand
TTCTTCGTTTTGTTGTGAAAAAATTTTGTAAACTTGATCTGCACTTAAAATCTCAGAAATATTGAAGTAATTTTGAAGTTCTTTTTTAGTTTCCAGCTCATTTAAAATGAATGGAAATGATAAAATTAAAAAACAATAAATATTAGAAGGAATTTGAATTAAAAAAATTCAGACCCCTAAATTAGTTTAGTGCTATAACCGCTATAATAATATGCCTTTAAAATCAGTAAATTGTTGATGCTTCTAAAAATAGATGTTTTGTATCAGAGGATTGTGGCAGGTTAGTATTTGGAATCAAGTTTTTCAAATACTTTTTTAACATTGACCTTTGTTTCAAAACAACCTGTCCTTTCAAGCAAAACCCCTTGAGGGTAAAAATCAGACAGCAACATCATCATCTGGTTTAAGTCCTCATGACATGCAACGCCAAGAACAGTCTGGAACTTGTTTTCCATAACTATCTTTTTAACGAAGCTGGAACCCGGAACAATGTACATCTTATATCCTAAAGGTTCCGCTTTTTTCTTTATTACTCCTATTGAGCATAAACCGCATTCAGTGCAGTTCAATCCTTCCTTTTGAAGTGTTGCCGGACAATCCTTATGCCTGAGACAATGTGGTAGAAAGATCAAAGTCTTTTCAGCAGGGATTCTGTTGTACTGCTCCTTGTTAAGGTCATTTCTCACCCTGATTGCAATGTCGTCAATCAGATTGTCGTCCAGCTTTAGGAAATGAGCTATTGTTTTTAATGGTGAGTACAGAAGGTCAACTATATATAACAGGAATCTTGGAAACCTTATCTTGTTTTTCTTGGCTATCAAAAGAGCAAGTATAATGAATATAATCAGCAATATTATGATGATTGCCACTATAAGCACTACCAATTGGCCTAAGAACATGTAAAATGAGTCAATGAACAACATTATTTCAACCTAAAACTCTTCAATGGTGTAATTGTCAAATTCCTTATTCAATCTAACTCCGGTGGGTGTTTTAACAATTTCGAGTCCGGATAAACTGTCGCAGGAACACAATACATTCTGTTCGGGATGGGTTCCGGGAGTGATGTTGCAGTTCAGGTTCACCTCATCACCTATTGAGATGACGGTTTCCAATCGTTTTGTTGATGGATGATCCTTATTCAGAATCACCAATGGTGAGGACTCTTCACGGCTAAGGTAGGCCTGTGACCTTATGGCTCTTTTATCCTTTTTGAAGTTTGAAACGGCTATTATGTCATCTGATTCTAAAAACTGGACGATTTCCTCATTGTCCTGTGTTGCAATGAAAAGCATCTTATCTTCATATGCCACTTTAACCACACCGACCATTCCGGTTTCGCCCTCAAGAAACAGTATCTCATCATTTTTAAAATCAATATTCATAATAATCACTAAAAAAATAAAAAAAGAGAGTAAAAGTGTATTTACTCTGCAATTTCCACATTGTCGCTTTGACAAGATGGACAAACGACTTTCTTTCCAAGTCCTTTAAAGGAATTTCCACAGTCTTTACAATGGTATTTTTTTGTTTTCAATTTTTTCAAATCAATATCGGCCATTGGGCCTCCACTAGAACACATTATAAATCACCTGTTATATATTATATAATATATATTATTAATAAGTTTAGTTTTCAAGCCTCTCTCTTGTATCATTTATTTTACCTAATGTCTCAACATCATTTTTCAAGTCAAACCTCAACTCCAGAAAATACAGCAGTTGATTGTATAGCTTGTTTTCCTCATACTCCCTGATGAACTCGTCAAGAGTATCTAAAATAAAAGGATTCGGCCCTACCTGGATGTTCTTGCCTTCAATGATGTCTATGCATTCATTGAGTGAAAGTTCCATATTGCCGGTTTTTGACTGGATGAACTTTATCTCCGCATATGCCAAGGGGCTTGCCTCATACTCCATGCTGTAAATGTACAGTGCAAGGGCTGTTTTAAAGTCATTCTCCTCAACATAATAATAGCCCAGGTTCCTGTAGCATCTTGCGATGTCCTGGGGATAGTAGGAGTATTTCAAAGCGTCTGATGTGCGGATAAAGCACTCGTTCAGGGGAGTGCCATATTTGAACCCTACAAGGACACCAGAGTTCTCAAAGAGGTACACCGTATCAAAATAACGCGGCTGAACGCCATCCTGGCTCACTTTGATATAATCTCCCATCACTGTTAGTGTCCGTCCTTTCCACGATGCATATTCCACATCGAAATCATCCGTCGTCAATACTTTATCGCAATGCACTTTCATAATTATAATGATATATAAATAAGTGAATGGTTATCTGTAAAGCCATCATTCTGTTTATCTATATCAAACCTGTCCTCACGTAGAGTATCTATTAGATAGTCTATAGGACAGTCGTTATATAAACCATCTGAACATATCAAGAGTTCATCTCCTTCCTGGAGAGTCATTTCACAGGTATCAACCCTATCGTCAGCATTTCCCATGATCGAACGGGTTATTATATGTCCATAACGTTCCCGTTCTTCAAAAGATAACTTTCTCTTCCGGCTAAGTTCATT
>NZ_CACYJE010000104.1 GCF_902774605.1 uncultured Methanobrevibacter sp. | reverse complement strand
TTCTCCACCAATGAGCATATTTTTAGCTCCTTTCACTCTTTCAATGTCAAAATCAACTGTTGACTCCATTGCTGCAAGGTGTCCCTGATCAATAAGCATGCTTTCGCCAGCTGCAAGGTCGTATTCAAGCACTTCACCATCAATTTCCAAAAACACCATTCCATTTCCTGTGAATTTCTGAAGAATGAAGCCCTCTCCTCCGAAGAGGCCTCTTCCTATCTTCTTTTTAAAGTGTATTGATATGTCCACATCCTCTTCAGATGCAAGATATGAATGTTTCTGGGCAATGATTGTATTTCCATTCAATTTGAGTGGAATGATCTTGCCTGGATATCCTGATGCAAATCCGATTTCCTGATTATCTGATTCAGCTGTATAGAAGTTTAAAAAGACTGTATCTCCAGCTAATGCTCTTCCGAGACCTTTCAGGATTCCGCCACCAGTGCTGGTTTCCATTTTTATATGGGAGCTCATTAGAGCCATGGAACCACTCTCGTTTTTCATTGTTTCCCCTTTTTTCAATTTGCAGATTAGAATTGGGAAAGGTCCTCCTTTGATTTCATATTCCATTTTTTTCATCCTCTTTAGTATTGAAATTATAAGTTGTATACGACATCTGCCGGAACGATTTTGGCATTATTTGAATCCAGGACATTTATCATATTGTCCAAGTCATTTGCATGCAGTAAAAGAATGGCCTTGGATGTTTGATCATGTGTGAATGCATATAGGTATTCCAAATCGATGTTTTCATCCTTTAGGATTTTCAGCACCTTTGTAAGTCCTCCAGGGGTATCGTCAAGTTCCACTCCTATGATGTCAGTCAGCTTGACTATGAAATTGTTTTTCTCCAGGATTTCCTTTCCATTCTCAGGGCTGTTTACAACAAGCCTTAAGATTGCGAATTCGGAAGTGTCAGCCAATGATAATGCTCTTATGTTAATATTTTCCTGTGCAAGTATCTCCAATGCCTTGTACAATCTTCCAGGTTGATTTTCTATGAATATGGATAATTGCTTGATTTTCATTTTTTCTCCTCTTATGGTTTTTTAATAATTTTTAAAATTCATTTCCTATTAATGCAGGTTGCGCTTGTCGATTACCCGTTTTGCTTTTCCCTTTGTGGCTCTTGGAAGGCTCTTAGGCTCTACCAGAGTAACTTTTACACGGATTCCGATTTCGTTTTGTATGTAGTCTGCAATCTTGTTTTGAACATTCATCATTTCCTTTACACCATCGAAGAAAAGGGATTGTGAGGCTTCGACCTTGACTTCGATTTCATCAAGTATGTCAGGTCTTGTGACAATGATTTGATAATGAGGCTCGACATCGCTTACTTTAAGAAGCGCCTTCTCGATTTGTGATGGGAATACGGCAACTCCTTTAACCTTTATCATGTCGTCGGCCCTGCCGGTGATCCTGTCCATTCTCACATGGGTTCTTCCACATTCGCAGGTGTCGTAGTGAAGGGCTGTGATGTCCTTTGTTCTGAATCTGATTACAGGCATTCCCTCCCTTTCAAGGTTTGTCAGAATCAATTCTCCCTTCTGACCTTCTCCAAGAATCTTGCCTGTGTTTGTGTCTATGATTTCAGGATAGAAGTAATCTTCTGCAATATGAAGGCCGTTTTGGGCAGAGCATTCCATTCCAACTCCAGGCCCCATGATTTCAGTTAGTCCGTAGATGTTGTAAGCCGGTGCATTGAAGGTTTTCTGAATCCTCTGTCTGATTTCTTCGGTATATGGTTCTGAACCGAATCCAATTGCCTTAAGACCTACTTTGGTAGGATCCACTCCTTCTTCCTTGGCTACTTCTCCAAGGTGGAGGCCGTATGACGGAGTGAAGATGAGGCAGGTTGTACCGAAGTCGTTCATGATTTCCACTTGCCTTCTTGTCTGGCCTGTTGATATCGGAATGATGGTGGCTCCGATGTTTAAAACACCATAGTGAACACCAAATCCTCCTGTAAACATACCATATCCATGTGTGTTTTGAATGATGTCGTTTTCATCAAGGCCCATCATCTTGAGGCCTCTTGATATCACTTCCGCCCATATCTCCAGGTCTTTCTTGGTATATCCGCTTACTACAGGCTTTCCAGTTGTTCCGCTTGATGAATGGACCTCAACTATTTCCTTTTGATCTACTGCGAACAATCCGAATGGATAAGAAGCCCTCAAATCATCTTTAGTGAGTATTGGAAGTTTTTCTATATCCTTCAATGTTTCTATGTCTTCTGGAAAAACTTCGCATTCTGTATATTTCTTATTGTAAAAAGGTATCTTGTTGAAAGCCCTTTTCACAGTAGCTTGCAGTTTTCTTAGTTGAAGTTCTTCTATTTCTTCCCTAGGCATGCATTCCGCTTTTTCATTCCAAAACATAAATTCTACCTTCAATATTTTTTATTTTTGAAATCATAATTGGATAATTATAATTGTTATAATAATATAGTTATGTTTGTTTTTAATTAAATATATTATCGGTTATTTTTGTCAATTTATCTGCTTTTAATCTTAAATTCATATGACCTTCAATTCCTTCATGTATTCAAGACTTTTTTTGATTGAATCCACACTATGAAGCTCCAGCATGTAGATTCCATCATAGCCTTT
>NZ_CACYJE010000103.1 GCF_902774605.1 uncultured Methanobrevibacter sp. | reverse complement strand
TTCTTATAAGTATGCTTGAGCCGTATGTCTTAAAAGGGACACGTACGGTTCTTAGAAGAGGGGAGACAAGTAATTGTCTCTTCTTATTCGACGTAATATTACTATTTTAAAACATGAAAAAATAATAAATTATAATAAAACAAAAAGTACACTAAATAGAATTAAAAAGAAAAATATGAATTCTAAACCCGCAAAAACAATAAAACTTCAATAAAAACTACATTAAAAGTAAGTACACCCAACTGTGCAATTCATCCACGATCTAAAAGAGGTCGTGGTATTCTTGCATTATTAAGATAAATGTATGTTCATGACAACAAGTGGAGTATTGCACGTTTACAGGCACAATGACCGAGGCATTATCGACTGGAGATACAATTACAATCTTAATGGAAAGATGAAAACATTATGCTCAAAAAGCCTGCTGAAACTTGAGCAGAGAGTTAAATCAATGAGACTGTCATGGATCATCAAGGACGATGACATCTATGAGGAAAACATCAGCAGGGAACTTGAGGAAATGGAGGATTACTGTATACTGGATGATGTATACTGATTTCAACAGTACATAAAGCAAAAGCTTTAATTGACTTATATTTTTTATACGACAAAAATATAATCATGTGAAAATGATGAATAATCTTCATCGTTTTTCCTAAATTCATTAAAAAAAAATATGAGTTGTGTAAAAAATGAAGTATGAAAAGATAATGCTGATAACCATGGTGTTATTGGCGATTTTAACAATAGGAGCTGTCAGCGCATCTGAAGACACATCAGATGACAACCTGACAGTTTCACAGCAACCCGATGTTGTTGAAACATCACCAATTGATGACACAATAGCATCGGATGATGTTGACGAGCTAAAAACAGACAATAGACAAGAAGTTGAATTCGACATAACAATTCCCGAATCAGTAAGGGTCGGCGATCTCACAGACTATGATATTGACCCGCCGGCAGTGGAATATTCCATTATGAGTGATGCAACCGGAGACCTTACCATTGAAATAGACAATAAGACATACTACCGCACAGTTCTTAACGGTTATGATGGCGACTATTTCTACTTGAATGGCCTGGACATAAGTTATGGCACCCATCTGGTCCAAGTCAAATATGCAGGGGATGCGAATTTCCTGCCGTTCAACTACACGAAAAATGTTGATTTCTATTACATGAACGTGAATGTTCCGAAACCAGTGCAGATAGGATATTGGAATGACATGCAAATCACAGTCGAATTTGCAGTGAACGCCACAGGAAAACTGAAGGTCCTCATTGACGGTGAGGAATTTGAAACCTACACTAATATTGCAAACCAACTATATGATGAATATATTGAAGAATACACCTCAGAAATAAATGTTGACCTGTCTGACGAGGATTGGACACTGGGCAACCATACATATGAAATAATCTACACCGGAGGCAATTATCCCAACAAGACATTAAAGGGCAACTTCACGGTGGATTATATATTCGAGGTTTACAGTTCAAAACTAGACGATAATGATATAGGATATGGTGAAGAGGTTGAAGTCGACATTCGTCTCCCTGACCCAACAGGCAGCCTGGTGCTGAACATCAACGGCCAAGATCATGTGATTGGCTTTGACAGTCATAATTATGACTGTTTGGAATATGTGCTTCCAAGTCTCAATTACGGCAGGAACACTCTAACATTCACATATACCCATAATAGATATCCTCAAAAGAAAATCAACTATACAGTAAATGTCCAAAGTATAATATCAAGGGATTCAGATGATTATGAAGTAGAATATAACTCCGGCAATGGCAACTATTCCATACTGCTGCCGGACAATGCCAAAGGAAACCTGAGCATATATGAAGCGATTTACAATTATGAAACAGAAGATTACAGCCTTGGAGATTTAATCAAGACAACACCAGTGGTTGATGGAAAAGCATCCATAGGCATTGACGACTTGTCCATAGGCTACTATAATGTAATCGTCAAGTATGACGGTGACGATTATGCGGTTGAGAATAATACGGAATCTTTCCAAATCATTCCTAAAGCTGATTATCCTAAAGGCATATGGAGCCAATCAACAGATGATCATTGCGTGACTGTTGAAACACCATCCGATTCAACCGGAAACTTAACCATTGGAGTGTATGGAAGTGAATACGATGATTATAGTGAAACTTATTATCCTGGCAACTTGATTGAGGAATTATACAATGGCAGTGCAGGCGCAACTGTTACAAGAACAATTCCTAAACTCGAAGTGGGCAAATATTACATTGTCGTCAAATACATTGATGAAACAACTTCCCACACCAAGCACTACGGCCTTGAGGTCAAGGACAGTGATCCTAACTGGGAAATGATAGTCGACATTCCATCCGAATTGACAATCGACTATGATGATGAAAACGTCTTCTGGTATTTCCCAGACAATGTCCCGGAAGACGCTGACGGGGAATTTGAATTTTACATAGACAACCAACTTAAAGAAAAAACCAGTGTGGAAGATTATGATGAATCCTATGAGTATAATTATGAGGACTTAACCAAGGGCATGCACACCTGGCAGCTCAAATACACCGGAGACTCCTACTACCTTCCAACATCTGCATCAGGCAGCTTC
>NZ_CACYJE010000102.1 GCF_902774605.1 uncultured Methanobrevibacter sp. | reverse complement strand
TGTTAATTGGTTAAATCGTGTTTTGAGGCTTTATGGTGTACTACTAGTGACATACTAACAGTTTCGTGCGGGGTTGATTCCCTACCCATTCCTGAGGTTGCTCCGGTTACGATTGCTACTTTTCCTTCTAGTTTTCCCATTTAAATCACCTTAGTTTAAATATCATGTAAAATTCATGATACCTGTATGTAAAAATATATGTTAAAATGTATTTAAATATTGTCTAGAAAATGTAAACTATTTTGTACAATTGTTTTATGTTTATTCTAAAATTTAGAATAATGTTGAATGATTTAAAGAAAAAAAGAGAGAAGTCTATAAGTTATAAACTTCTTCGGCTGAAACGATTGGTATGTTGCTGTCGGTTAGGACAGTGATTAGGTTGTCGATGTCATCTGCATGGAGCAATAGTATTGCCTTTCCCTCCTTGTCGTGTGAGAATGCATACAGGTACTCCAAATCGATAAGGTTTTCCTTGATGATGTCCAGGACAGTGGTCAGGCCACCTGGGGTGTCGTTCATTTCAACGCCGATGATTTCAGTGATCTTGACGAGGAAATTGTTTTCCTCAAGCGCTTCCTTGCCCTTTTCAGGGTCGTCAACCACAAGCCTTAAGATGCCGAATTCGGAAGTGTCCGCCATGCACATTGCACGGATGTTGACGTTCGCCACAGTCAAAACCTCCAACGGTTTTGATAGGCTGCCCATTCTGTTCTGTAAAAATATTGATAGCTGTTTGATTTTCATTTTATTCACCTAGTGTAAGTTCCTCTTGTCAATAACCCTTTTGGCTTTACCCTCAAATCTTGGCAATGTCTTAGGTTCCACCAAGGTTACCTTCACGCGTATTCCTGTTTCGTTTTCAATGGACTTTTCGATTCTGTTTTGAATGGCCATCATCTCCTTGACTCCGTCAAAGAAGAGTTCTTTTGATGCTTCCACTTTGACTTCAATCTCATCCAAGGTTCCAGGTCTTGTAACTATAATCATGTAATGAGGCTCTGCATCACCGACCTTGAGCAATGCTTTTTCGATTTGTGATGGGAATATGGCCACTCCCTTGACCTTGATCATGTCATCGGACCTTCCGGTTATCCTGCTAATTCTTGCATGTGTCCTTCCACACTCACATTTCTCGTATGTGATTTTGGTGAGGTCCTTGGTTCTGAACCTTATGACCGGCATCCCTTCCCTTTCAAGATTGGTCAATACCAGTTCCCCAGGCTGGTTTTCGCCGATGGTCTGTAGGGTTTTAGGATTGATGATTTCAGGATAATAAATGTCCTCGGCTATGTGCAATCCTTTCTGTGCGCAGCACTCGATACCGACACCAGGTCCCATGAGCTCGGTGAGCCCGTAGATGTTGTAGGCTTTGGCTCCGAAGATTTCCTCAACCCTTTGCCTGATTTCCTCAGTCCATCCTTCAGCACCGAATCCGATAGCCTTGATTCCCAGGCTTTTCGGGTCGATTCCGTCTTCCATGGCCACTTCTCCGAGGTGTATTCCGTAGGATGGTGTGAAGATGAGTCCGGTTGTTCCGAAGTCCTGCATGATCTCGATTTGCCTACGGGTCTGGCCGGTGGAGATTGGTATGATTGCCGCTCCAACCTTATGGGAACCGTAATGCACTCCAAATCCTCCGGTGAACATTCCGTAACCGTGAGTGTTCTGCAGGATGTCCTCTTCGCCGATGCCCATCATGGTCAGGCCCCTTGCGATGGTTTCGGCCCATGTGTCAAGGTCCTTTTCTGTGTATCCTGACACGACAGGTTTTCCGGTGGTTCCTGATGATGAGTGGAGTTCCTTTATTTCCTTGATGTCGACTGCAAACAGTCCGAACGGGTAGCTTTCGCGAAGGTCGTCCTTTGTGATGAACGGTAGCTTTTCAATGTCTTTTAATGTTTCAATGTCTTCAGGATAAACTTCAGCGTCACTGTACTTCTTGTTGTAGTAGGGTATCTTATCGAATGCCCTTTTTACAGTGCTTTGAAGCTTTTTCAATTGCAATTCTTCAAGGTCTTGCCTTGGCATTGTTTCAATCTCTTCATTCCAAAACATGTATTTTGCCTCATTAGATATTTATTATAATATAATATTCTTTTTCATCAACCTTAAATATTATCGGTGGATTAAATCAAAAATGCTTTTAACCATCAATTTTAAATATACTATTGATAGTGGTTAATCTACATATCGATTATTTGATAAGTTTTATATATCTCATTAGAGTAATATCTAATTGTAATTAATTAAGTTTAATTTGACTATGGAGAATTTAATATGGATATGATGAGCGTATTGTGGCAGGTGGGAATCTTCGCTTCAGTCCTTGTATTCGGTATAAAGATAGGGCTGGCTTCAGGATTGGCAAACCTGTCCAAGAAATTATTCGCAATAATCTGCATTGCCTACGGCGGAGGAGTGATTCTTATCTCAGCAATCGCTTCACTGTACTCTGAACAACTTGTTCAGGCAATCTACAGCTATAATACAATATTCTACATCATTATGGCTTCAATAATGATTATTGCAGGATTATTTACAATAAGAGAATGGAAAATACATGACAAGAATACATCAACTGCAACTTCTCTAGCTATCATTGCTCCTTGTCCATGCTGTTTCGGATCAATCA
>NZ_CACYJE010000101.1 GCF_902774605.1 uncultured Methanobrevibacter sp. | reverse complement strand
CTCAAGAAGGAGACATTTTCAGAACAGTAATGATGGTTGACGGCACTGCAACCGTCAGATTCTACACAAATGAATTTAATGAATCCGGAAACATTGTAACAGTAGTCACACCCGGAACAGGCGATTACTTAACCAGTGACCAGAACAAGAACGTCAGAACATTCAATGTTGATGATAAATCCATTCCTGGAGAGGTGATTAGAAGCAAACTCATTGTTTCTGATTTAACCACTTATCCGAATTCAAACATGGACTATGTAGTTACTTTAATGGATATTAATAATAATGCCATTGCAAATGAACCGGTTTTAATAAACATTGGTTCCAAATCATTCAATTCAGTCACTAATAATAATGGACAGGTCACTTTAAAAATCAATCAGAACACAGGAACATATGCAATTAAGGTCAATTACGCTGGTGATGATATTGATTGGGCACCTGCATCTGCTCAGGCAACTTTGAAAGTCAATAAGATGCCAACTAAAATAGCAGCATCCAATTATGCAATGTTCATTAAAAAAGCTACTTATTATAAAGTCACTTTAAAAGATTCAAATGGAAATCCATTAGCCTCTCAAAAATTGACCATTAAAGTAAACAAAAAAACATATAAAGTCAAAACCAATTCAAAAGGAGTGGCAAAAGTCAAGCTTAAACTTAAGAAAGGAAAATACACTGTTCAAATAAGACATGGGGGTTCAAATAAATATCTGCCATCCAAAAAAACTGCTAAAATAACAGTTAAAAAGACCCTTAAAACCAAGTTGAATGCTCCAAAAGTCACTGTTGCACCTAAAAAATCCAGCAAGTATACTGTTATTTTAAAGGATGAGAACGGCAATGCACTTAAAAAACAGAAATTGATTATTAAAGTAAACGGCAAGAAATACACTAAAAAGACTAATGGAAAAGGTCAAGCAACTATAAAAGTTAAATTTTCAAAGCTAAAAACATATAATGTCAAAGTCACTTATAAGGGAGTTAAAAAGTATAAGAAATCATCTATAACAGGCAAGGTCATAGTTAAAAAGCAAACCAATTCTCCAGGTGGCGCTTCAAATCCAACTGTTCCTCAAAACTATGATTCTGTCGAGGAAGCTAAACTCAAAACACAATTGTCTGCTTCAAATAGGACATTTTCATTAAATTCTATCGAAAACTATATTATTTCATTAAAGGACTCTACCGGACAGGCTTTAGCAAATCATTTAATTTCATATACTCTGGATAATAAGCCATATTCTTCCCAAACCGATGCTAAAGGGCAAGTGAAAGTAAATGTTTCATCTTTAGATGTTGGTCAGCATATTATTGATGTTAACTGCCCTCAAAAGGACAAATACGATTCATCTTCATCCAGGGCTACAATTAATATTTTAAACAAAACAGGAGTGACATTCATTGATGGGGGTTTGTCAGGTGATGAAATTCAAAGCATTTTGGACAATACCAATAATCCAGTTGATTTTTTAGCAAATGTTTATAATGATGTCAGCTTGGCAATTAACAATCCTTTAAACATTACTTTTAAAGAAAATACTGTTTTAAACGGTAAGGCTAACAGTCCTGTTTTAACAATTAATGCGGATTACTTTAATGTTTCTAATTTAGTTATCAATGCAAATGAGGGGTCAGGCATTGTAGTTAATGCAGAAAATGTCACTTTAAAAAACAACACCATCAATAATAATCTGGATCAATCTCAAATGAGCAAGTATGATTCCGGTGAATTGGCTATTCCTGGCAATGGCATTAGTTTGGCAGGTGCAAATAATGCAAGAATATCTCAAAACTATATTAAATCCTTTGGAAATGCAATATTTGCTCAGGATTCAGATAATGTGGAAATGGATAATAATACATTGTCTTCAAGTAACTATGGTATTAATTATGGTATGGGAGTCAAAAACACTCAGATAACCGATAATTTAATTACCAAAAACATTGGTTTGTATGTGATGGATGTTCCTGAAGGGCCATTGGGTTATGGAATTTTCCTTAATCAGTCTGCAGTAAACGTATCCATAACCAACAATAGGATTTTGGATAATTATATGGGAATTTCAGTTGATGCAAATAACTCAACGGGCATTGTCATTTTAAGCAATTGGATAAGTGATAATGCGCTTGAGGGCATCAGATTCAATGCGGGCTATGATCTGGCAGAAAATGCTGTTGAACCTAACGTTAATGACAATGCAATCTACAGAAACGCTAGAGGCCCTAGTATGATGATACTGGGTGAATTGAGTGCAAATCCTGAAGGAATTTATCATTATGGTGAATTCAACGATACCAAAAGGTTGCAACTCGGTACAAACTGGTACGGCAAGAATGCTCGTATAACATGGGATTATGCTACAAATACAACAGGTTACGGAACAATGTGTCCTAGGATTGCAACCACTTATATCTCAGTTAAGGAGATCGAGGTTGTAAGTCCCGGCAATTATCAGGTTAAGTTCTATAAAAATGATACGGTAGCCTCTAAATTGCCTGTATTTGAAATGTATGCCACATTAAACAATAATGTTGAAATTAAGTTTGAGGTTGTTGAAGGTGTAGGAACATTTTCATTCGATTCAGGATATAACATTGGCGAAAATCTAATTGAGGTGTCAATAGGTTCTCTAAAAGACCAGTACAGGACCTTTGCAGTATTGCT
>NZ_CACYJE010000100.1 GCF_902774605.1 uncultured Methanobrevibacter sp. | reverse complement strand
AATTATTGTTTTTGTTTAGGTAAAATGTTACTGGAACTGAACTTAAGCCTTTTGCAGCGTTTCCGTTCGCATCAACAATGGAAACTGAATAGACACCTTTCTTTGATTGGGTTATTTCAGTCAGCTGAAGCCTATAATTTTTAACGGCCCATTGCACATCATATGTTGAGTAAATGATTGGGCAGGCGACATTGGTGTTGAGTTCAAATGCGTACTGCAGGAATACTCCGCCGCCAACACTGCTTGCACGCTGCACCGGACGATTATCGAATCCTACAAAATAATTATTGTTAATAAATTCCAGGTTTTCTCCACCTTTTACGTATAATCCTTTAGTGTTCACATCGTTGAACACTTCCTCATATGCGTTTTTATAAAAGAAGTTCCCTATGATGTTTATTTTTTTAATTTTACAGTTAACGTAAACCCCATGATTGTTATTGAGTGCAATGTAATTGCTTAAGATGTTTATAGTTTCAGAGGAGGTTAAACTTATACCATTTTCGTTAAGTGTAATGTTATTGAAGCTGATTGTCGGATTATTTGAACTGCCTGAAACTGAGATGCCCACATTATTTTTGAAAACATTGTTTGAAGTGATTGTTGATCGGGTTGAGTCAACATCACAAATTCCATTGTCTGAGTCTTGAACAATTGAATTCCTCACAATGGTTCCCTGTGAATTTTTGATTCTGATACCGTTTCCCGCATCGGAAACACTGACATTTTCAATTAGTGTGTTTTTTGAGTTTTCAATTCGTATAGCATCAGAATAACCTGTGTTAGATACTTTGCAATCTTTTATTACAACATTTGAAGCCCCACTGACTAAAACTCCATAGTCATCGCTGTCGCTCACATCACTTACGAAGGTGAACCCCTGAATCACAGTTCCGCTGGCTTGCGGTGAAATGTAGAATATTCCATGATGGTTTGATCCCGCCGTATTGGATGGGCACACTTCCATGGTTGTTCCCACATTACTTATTATGGTTAATTTCTTATCCACCACAAAATGACAATGAACGTAGCTTCGACCATTAATTATAATGGTGTCTCCGGCTTTTGCCTTATTAGTTATGGTGTTCTGTATGGTGCCGGAAGGCCCCATTTCATTGTGATTCAATTCTATTTCATCAACAATGATGGTTTGAGGAGCCGAGATAATATCATTTTCTTCAGATATGCTGATTACATCTTCATCTAAAGTATTGGAGCTATCCAATACTGATGAATCGTTGTTTAAGTTATTTTCATCAATAGCTGCAACAGATGTGATGCACAATGTTGCAATCAATGAAAATAATAGTATTGATAAAACATTCTTGATTTTCATATTTTCCCACAATTAAAATTTTATAACAAATGATTTATAATCAATATATAATAATTTTACATTCAATATTTTAATGTATTTCGGTTTAATTTTGAAAATAATAAAAATAATCAAAAATTCAAATTATGAAATGAAGTATTATGCATATGGAAAAATGATTCATAAAAAATTAAAAAAAGAAAAAGTAATATTAAATACTACTTATTTTTTAACGGTAAACCTGACTGTTTTGCTTGCAGCCTTGTAAGCTGAGTCTCCAGCAAATTTAATTACAGCATTGAATTTACCTTTTTTAGTTACTTTAACTTTAATAGTGGCTACACCTTTGGAGTTGGTTTTAGCTTTGAAAGTTTTCTTGTTAACTTTAATGGTTACAGTCTTACCTGAAACCGCTTTGCCTTGAGATTTTAAGGTGACTTTAATTTTTTTAGCCTTTTTAACTTTTAAAGTAGCCTTTTTAGCAGTTAAAGTGGTTGCTTTTTTAACAACAGGAGGTGCAGGTTTTGCGTTAACGGTAACCATGGCTGTAGCAACGGAAGCTTTATAAATACTGCCTTCACCCAGGTAGGAAATAGTGACATATTTAGTGCCTGCAGCATTTTCTACAAATGAGTATGTAGCAACACCGTTTGAATCGGTGCTAACAGAAACCATTTTACCGTCAATGACAATCATTAATGTTTTACCTCTTAATGTGTTATTATTTGAATCTTTTAAAGTCATTTTCAAATCGACAGATTGTCCTGCAGTGACAGTTACGTCTTCAACTTGAATGGAAGTGTCATATAATGTTGCAGGGTATAATGTTTGGTTAATTACACTTTCATCAGCAGTGAAAATTTCATGACCGTCAAAGTTGACTGAAATTCCTTTTACACCATTTGGGAAAGTATTGTCTTTAACAATGATTGCTTCATCCATTTCAAATGAGTCCCCATCCCTTACCAAAACGTTTAATAAAGTTACAGAAGACACATCAACAGCACTGTCTAAAGGAGTGATAATATTTCCGGTTATGTTTACATTACCCATTTTTGTTGGAGCACCGTGTGCTTCATTACCTGCTTCACCAGCTATAATAATATTGTCATCAATTACGTTGAAGGTATTGTTCTTAATAGCGATGCCGTCAGAGGATTTTTGAATACTGATTATTGGCAATGCAGTGAAATTTTTTCCATCCCTGTTGAATGAACCACAATTAATGAATGTATTGTTGAATAGGACTGAACCTTTAGTGGATGCTCCTCCAAAGTAAATTGCATAAGCATTATCAATAAAAGTGTTTCCTTCAATCAGGTTATTTCCACCAGATCCTCCGAAGAGTGATAAACCGTCCAGCATTGGTCCGTCGAATATGTTATTCCTAATGATTAAATTACGGGAACCTCCAACACTTACTGCTTTAGAACCGGTTTCTGCATTCATGGTAGGGTCGTTAATGAGAGCAGTAGTGTAACCGCCGTTGAATTTA
>NZ_CACYJE010000099.1 GCF_902774605.1 uncultured Methanobrevibacter sp. | reverse complement strand
ATTTTGATTCAAAATTGGTTATCGACAAGAATGTGGAACCCTCCCAAGTCAATGACATTGCACAAAAGGTCAATGGCGACAAGCTGATGGAATCACACATTGACATGGAATCGGACAATGCCAAAACTACGGGCAATCTTCTGGTTTTAAATGGCACCGATTTGATTACTCCAACCGACGAAAATCATGAAAAAATAAAAATCGATGCTGAAGACGTATTGATTTCAAGAAAAATTGCTGAAACGCTTGACGTACATGTCGGAGACACACTCAAATGGCACATCAAGGGTTCGGACAAATGGGTTGATGTAAAGATTGAAAAGATATATGCCGACCCGGCTTCCCAGGGATTGATCATATCAGCCGACAAATTGGATGAATTGGGATTGAATTACACCCCAACAAGCATAATAACATCTGAGCATGTAGATGGAGAATATGACGGAATCAAAGCAGTAAACACTATTGATGACATAAAGGACAATTGGAACGAACTTTATCAAAGCTTGCTGCTGCTGGTTTCCATATTGATATTTTTCGCCATTGTCTTGGCTGTTGTTGTTACATATAACCTGCTTTCCTTGTCCTTTTTGGAAATGGAATATGATATCCTCATACTTAAGATTTTAGGATTTAGCAATCTATTTCTGACAAAATTGCTTGCACTCCAGAGCCTGTTCTTTATAGTTCTGGGAATATTGGCAGGCATCCCATTGGGTTACTATATTCAGGCGCTGATGTGGACATCATCAAGCAAAAGATTTTATCAGGTAGCTACACTGTCACCTTCAAACCTGCTTTCAACATGCATAATCATTTTAGCGGTTTCAATAGTCGTGAACATCATATTCTTCTTTAAAATCAAGAAAATGGATGTAGTTGAAGAATCTAAAATTCTTGAGTGATTAATTGATTTGAAAAATTAATAGAAAAACTGTTTAATTCTATACATCCGAATACAACTAATCCCTGAAAAATTCAAAATCTTCATATACTTCCGCAAACTAACTTATGTTATGGAAAAAATAACTATTGTTATATAGTTTGTATTTTGAAGGGATTCTACATTTTTCCATAATTTTCAAGTAATATTTAAAATCGTTACTTGTAAAAGTCTTTATTAATAAAAAAACCATAAAAATTTAGTTAACTCCAAAATATCAAGTTTGATGAGAAAAACAAACCCCATCAAAACTTCAAAGAGCATCTATCTCCATTGTTAATTTATGAATTATTTTTTTAGTATTTCTCTTTGTATTTATAATAAATATAATCATTGTTTCTTTTTAAAAATTTTTAATCATTTTCAGGGTGTCCGCCAAAATTAAATTTTAGTTTTGAATCCTATTTTTTTAGAATATGGTTGCTGTGAGTTGTAATTGATTTTTAATGGATGTACTTTAACAGAAATCTTCTAAATCTTTCGTTGTATTTTCTATTTCTTGTTTTATGTTGTATAATCTGATTAGATTGTATGCTAATGTATCTAGGTTTATTCTTTCTTCTGTTTTTATCATTCCGACGACTACTTCTTTTTCTAATTAGAATTGTTCTTTGAATATTCCGAATGGTCCTTCAACGCTTGATCTTTTTGTGTATTCATCTTTATATTCTTGTTTTTCCATTTTGTGGTCCATTGCTTTTTGTAATTCTGAACAGTATTCTGTGATTGTTTTGTGTTTTTTTGAGGATGCACAGCATTTTGTTTGTACGTTACAGTTTTTACATGCATTGTAATTGTCGTATATTCTTTTTACTTTGTCAGGTTTTTTTGGATCTTTGTATGGTTCTGTGTATTTCCCGTAGAAATGTAAGTATTGGTTTTCTTTTTTTGCACAAAATTCAAAAATTAATTTTGGCGGACACCCTAAATTATTGTTTTTTCTTCAAAGATTTTTCTGTTGCCCGTATCGCTCCCCGGCAGTGTATGCGGACAATCCTGTTTTCATCATTTTCACAAATCCACTCAAGCCTTTCAATGTAAGGCACCACATGCTCAGGTTTTCTTTTTCCAATAACCCTAAACATTTCAGGAGCCTCAATGCGGACCTTATCACTTGAATCTGAAATCATCCCATAGAACATGTCAAGATTTTCACAGAATATTTCAGGAGAATTCGATGCAATGTTTTCACATGCCCAAACAAAGGAGTGTCTGACGTTGGCCGATTCGTCATGCCTCAACTCCATCAGCCTGTCGAGATATGGAACTGCGAGATTATGGTTTGCCCTGCCGATTCTTCCCAATGCGTTGGCTGACCGTTCCCTCAATTTGGGATTGTCATCATCAATGTATGAGGCTATATCATCAACATGCACATCTATTTTTTCAGGATGCTTCAATCCCATCTCTCCTAAAAGCCATAATGCCTTGGCCTTGACCTCATCGGAACTATCATTATCAAGGCATGCTGCAACATGGCCAATGCTTGACTTCCAGCATTCCTTATCCCTTGTAATGTTCCTCAATTCCTTTAGCATGACCTCATCATCCATAATCATTCTCCCCCTCAACCTTATTGTTATTATGATTTTGTCTTAATCTTTTATTATAGTTTTTCTTGAAAAGTTTACCCATTTTTTGGTATGTTGATTTTGTAGTATTTTTTAATGTTGGAAAAATAGTGATCTTCTGCTCTCTGGTTTCTTTTATATATTATGCATGTGCATATATTATTAATATCTTGTGAACGTGTATTTTTTTAACGAAATTATAGGAAAAAAATATGGTGTTTTTTTATGAGTAGTGTTGTTAATAAAGGTTTAAAGGTAGATATTTTTCTAGATAATTCAATGGAGCATGTTTTGAATCAAAATATGGGAAATGCAAGGTTTATATGGAATAATATTTTAAACCGATACAATGAACT
>NZ_CACYJE010000098.1 GCF_902774605.1 uncultured Methanobrevibacter sp. | reverse complement strand
AACTTGACTTTCACTTTTGCAACACCTTTCTTATTGGTTTTTGCAGTGTACTTTTTGCCATTTACAGTAAAAGTGAGCTTTTTACCCTTAATGGCCTTCTTATTTGTGGCCTTAAGGGTAGCATACAAGTATTTGATCTTTTTACTTCTCTTGTATGTTTTCTTAGGTATAGTCAATTTGACTTTCTGTGGATTGACCTTTACTTTCGCTACAGCAAAACTACCATTGTACTTTTCATCTCCAAGGAATGAAACTACAACAGGATAGGTTCCTTTCTTGCTTAGAGCGATTTTTACGCTTGCTACACCTTTAGCATTTGTAGTGCGTTTGTAAATCTTGCCATTGAATGAAATCAATACCTCTTTATTTGCTAAAAGATTTCCTTTGCTGTCTTTTAAGCTAATTGAAAATGCTTTTCCTGCTTTCTTGCCATTGATTTTGGTATTTACAGTAGTGGTTTTCATAGCTTTTGCTACAATGCTTGTAGCTACCATAACAGTTGACCCGCCACTAGAACCATTAATATTGATATTTCCACCTTGAGGGATATTGATTCCAGGTTCCCCCTCAATTGAAGTGACATTGAATTTAAATTGCTTAAGTCCATCGAATGAAGAGACATTTTCTATATTGATTGGATTGCTGGTTGCCAAGATTCCCCTTTCAGAATTTATCATGAGCAAGTCAACGGTCTCTCCAACAACATTCTCATTAATCTTTTCTACAGCGATTCCACTGATATTGATAGCTGGAACCTCTATTTCCAATGGATTTGTAGAATTCTTAGCATTGACTAAAACTATAGTGTCTCCATTATCCACTATGAACTTGATGTTTGAAATTTCGAATGAATCCACATCAAAACTGTTTTTATCAACAACAAATATTGGATTTCCGCCTGCAGATTTGATTGCTGTTGCATTGTTTCCGATTATTGTCAAATTCTTGTTTATGATTATATTTGAGATGTTTTCACAATTGCAATTGCTTAAATCGATTATGTCGCCATCTTCTGCATTGTCAATGATTTTTTGAAGTTTTTCTGCACTTATATTAGATATGATTGAATTTGTATTGAATTCCAAGCTTTGATTGTCTATTCTTAAACTAATTAGATTTTCCTTTGAGGATGAGCTTAATAAGACACTGGCCATATTATTTTCCAATAATCCATTGGTTTGATTCAATTCTCCATTATTGCTTGCAATCTTAAATTCCTTTTCAAATGGATAATAATTGGCGTTTTCAATTAAGCTTCCATCATTATAATGGTTTAAGAGAACCTTGATGTCATAGTAATTTAATTTCTTATCGAAATTGGCTATATTATAATCATTTGCCAAATTTTCTTCAAGATTGTCCAATAGCTCTACAGACAAGCCCATAACAACCCATCTGTTAATGTTGATCTTATCCAACTTTTGAGGATTGTTTGTTCCCCACCAATTGTCTTCCAAATAGATTTTTCCGCCGTTTGGATAGTAAACTGTTGTATCCTTATAGATTGACATGCCTTTCTCAGTATCCTTATTGTTGAAGATGAAAGAGTTGCTGATGTTCAAGTCAACATTCCTATCAAGAATAGCTCCCCCTCCACGGGTATTGATAGCGCTGTTGTTTACAAAATGGCTATTTTTAATGATGACATTTCCTACCCTGCCATCTGTTTTTCCGATGAGGTTAATTGCTCCGCCACCATAATTTGAGACTGTTCCGGTAGCAACGTTCTTAATGAAACTGACATTGTTCATTGGGAAATCACCTTGGCTGTTCTGCATAAAGATTGCTCCTCCAGAGAGTGCCTTGTTGCCTATGAACACTGTGTTTTCAATTGACTTGAATCCGTCAACATACTGCATATAGATAGCCCCACCACCGAAGGTGTTTCCTTTAGCTGTATTGCCCCTGAATTCACATCCAGAAATGTTCAAGCTTGGAGGATAGGATAAGCTGGTGTAATAGCCGTCACAATAGATAACTCCACCATTTCCTCCACTATCTGTAGGAATGACCTGATTGTTTGTAAAGCTTGAATTTGCTATATTCAAATTCCCTACAGAGTAGATTACTCCACCATTTCCGTTTTTCACAATGCATCCGGAAACATCAAGGTTTTCTATTGTCAAATTGCCCATATTAGTAAATGCTCCTCCAGATGCCCCTGTATTGACACCATCAATTATCTTCAGGTTTCTTATAGTCAAGCTGGAATTGTAAATGGAGAATATTCCACCAGTATAACCTACACCATCGAAGGTTGTCTGGTCGATTCCAGAACCTTCTATTGTCAAGTAGGTATCATCCAAGTCAATGCCAAAAACCACATATGATCCTTCGCCAACGGAAATCTTATGAGGCCCATTTTCAGACACTGCCAATTGAATAGCCCTTTCTATAGTATTGACTGGATTGCCTTCGGAACCGTCATTTTCATCATTTCCATCTTTGGAAAGGTATATTGCATCTGAACCTTCCTTAATCAAATCATCATTATTGGAACTTGAACCTAAATCCTCCCTAATCAAATCATCATTATTTGAACTTGAATCTGAAACTTCATTGGATTCAGACAAGCTTTCATCACTAATCATTTCAGAACTTGATTCAGAGTCATCAATCATTTCCAAATCAGAACTGGAACTTAAACTCAAATCAGCGCTGCTCTCATCAACTACATCTGATGAATCAGCTGCACTGGCTGAATTGAATCCTAATATTATCATGAAAAGAAGTGATAATATGATTAAAAATTTCTTATCTAATTTCAAACTTACACCTCATTAAAGAATTTAACAATTTATCATATCTAATTAAATTTTAAAATTCAAGCATCATTGAATACTAAAATTTTAAAATTCAATCTTAATCATTTAA
>NZ_CACYJE010000097.1 GCF_902774605.1 uncultured Methanobrevibacter sp. | reverse complement strand
TAAATCAAATTATAATTTTAATTAGTAACATATTTTAGTCGTTGCAATATATAAAATTTAGGGCATGTTAATTCTTATCTCATAACACTTCTTGAAACTGCTTATGAGATTTTCACTAAATGAATGAATATCTGGGAGAGAATCTCCTCATATGCTTTGTATTCATCGATTGTCACTCACTGTCTGAAACCGCAAACAACCTGTTTCTATTTAAAACTAGTAATGTTGAATTATCAAAATGAAATTCCCTGGAAGTGTTTAAAGGGTCAGAAAAGTAGTGAAATTGGAAAAAATGATGATGGTTTTAGTGCAATTGACATGGCCTTAAAAGCACAGAATCATTGCACTATCTATTTAACTTTGATTTTACCGGTTTTTTGCATGAGTTGTACTGTGAGTCTCCTGCAAACTTGACAGTGTATTTTTTAGTGCCTTTCTTATTCAGGTTCTTGATTTTAATTGTGGCCTTGCCTTTAGCATTGGTTTTTGCAGTGTATTTCTTTTTATTGACAGTTAAGGTGAGTTTTTTCTTAGCTATTGCTTTTCCTTTACTGTTTTTAAGAGTAATCACTACTTTTTTAACCTTTTTGTTTTTCTTTAATGTTTTCTTAGGAGCATTCACCTTGGTCTTTTCCTTGTTGATTTTCACCTTGACTGTTGATGAGTGTGAAGCATAGACTCCATCCCCTTCAAAGTTGATGGTTAAATCATAGGTTTTTGCATTAGTTAAAGCCAGTTTCACGATTGCAACTCCCTCAGCATCGGTGCTTGCCTTGATTGTTTTGCCAGCTACAGTGAAAGTGACTGTTTTGAATGCTAGAGGATTGCCGTTTGCATCACTCAATTTCGCCTTGAAAATCTTGTTTTTCAAAGTGGCAAGATATGTTATGTTATTTCTTTTTCTAGGTTTTTCCTTTAATTCCTCATCAGTAAAAACCCATTACAGTACCATAACCTGTTTTTTTATAAATTGGCATAATTTCACTTTTATATTAATGATATAATTAATGTAACTATTCATGTGTTATGATTCAACTATGTTGATATCTTCATATTTTCTTAAAACAACTTTATGACGTTTTCCACCAACGGAATGAACTTTTGAAGAAAACTTTTAAAAAAAATAGAATAAGGGAAAAAATATTTTCCCCATTATTTAGAAACTTTCACTGTTAACTTTTTGGTTGTCTTGCCGTAGCTTACCTGGTATTTGACCTTTTTGCCCTTCTTGAGTTTTTTGAGGATTTTCTTTTTAATGGTTAGCTTAGCAACACCTTTATTGTTGGTTTTTGCAGTGTATTTCTTGCCATTGAATTTGAAGGTCACCTTCTTGGACTTGGCTGCTTTGCCATTGATTTTCAATGTGGCTGTTATTGTTAACTTTTTAGCTGACCTTTTAACCTTAACCTTTTTAAGGGTTAATTTAATGACATCAGCCTTTTTGGCTGGCTGAACAGGTTTAGGTGCTGGGATTGGCTTGTCCTTGACCATTACGTAGAATGTATTGGAATATGATTTGCCGGTACTGTCATAATCCCCATCATCAAGCTCATAGGAATCATCATACTTGATGTTGATCTTATGCTCCCCAACTCCCAGGCCAGTGATTGTTTTTGAAACCCTTCCGTTAACGATTTCAATGAAATCAATTGATTTATCGTCCAGATAAATACTGATTGAACCCTTTACTGTAGAGGTTACTGTCACCTGAACTGTCTCGCCCACGGTGATTGTGGATGGTGCCACATTGGCATTCAGTTCAGGGCTGTTTTCAACCACACTTATTGTTGACAGCATTTCCTTGACGTATGAGCCGCTTGTGACTCTTATCATGTACTCGACATCCTCTGTTATCTTAGGCATCTTGATGCTTGCCTTACCGTTTTTAACATCGGCGGATGCTATCTCCTCATAGGTTTCCGAATCACTTCCGCTTTTACGGGTGACCTTGAACAGTGTCAGTTTACCGGATGCATCGCTTGGCATCAGCACGGTGAATGAGTCCTGCTCTCCAGGTGAAACCTCCCATGGAGTGTTTAATTCTGGGATGACTGCGAAATTCACATTGACGGTCTTGTCGGGATACTTATTGTCTCCAACGTATTTTGCAGATATTGTGTAGTTTGCGATTTTAAGGTCTTTGGTGTCGATATGGTATTTAACGTGGCTGTTGGTGTATGTTATAGGCACTGTCTTGCCGTTGAAGATTACTGTCAATGTGCCTGTTGCATCTTCTGGCAAATCAATCTCGAAATCATATGAATCACCATAATCCAAATCAACCCGGCCTTCATCAAGCCTTCCATTGTCAATGTATCCGTATAGGTAATATGTGACCTCAAGCTGCCTTGTAGGATCGTTTGAACTCAATCCATCCTCTCCGTCATAGGTTATTTCGACTGTGTAGGTTCCATATTCCAATGTTTCTGTCAAATCACTTAGGTAGATTGCAAACTCTCCCTCTTCATAATCGATTTTGTCGGATATTGGTTGATTGTAGCATACTTCACCGTTTATTTTGACTATGATGTTTCCGTTTGCGTCGACTGGTGCTTCGATGCGTGCGATGGCATCGTTGTCATCGTTCTTGTCGACAGTACCGTATATGCGAATGTTGATGTCATATTTGAATGATGCCTCAACGGTTTGAGTCTCGGAATATGTGCCGTAATCGTCGTCTTCAAAAATCACCTTGATTTGATATGATTTTTCCTCCCAGTCGTATGGAACGTCGCCGACAGTGACAATATAATTCTCCATTTCATCATCATATGTTAGCTCGTCTATGCTGTCGTTGAAGATTGTCTCACCGTCAACTATGATTTTAACGTTTCCTGTGGCATCATCCGGAGCATTGATTTCAGCGAAATACTCATCATCAACATTATAGTTGAAACTATAAATATGAATGGAC
>NZ_CACYJE010000096.1 GCF_902774605.1 uncultured Methanobrevibacter sp. | reverse complement strand
GCCATTTACAATCTTGGATAATCCTGTTAATGTTGCCACGCCTTCGTTATTGGTTTTTGCTGTATAAGTGGCAAGAGTTTTCTTATCTGAATACACCACAAATTTTACAAGTTTGTTTGGTATTGGATTGTACTCATCATCAATCAGCAGAATCTTGAATTCATCGCCATTATCGATTAGGGTTTCTTCTGCAATGATATGTGGGCTCTCCCTTTTTGAAACGCTTACATTGAAAGTCATATTGCTTGGCTTGTAGAATGAATCTCCGTTATAAGATGCTAAAAAGATGTAGTTTCCTTCAATGAAGTTTAAAGCAAAATCTACAGAACCGTTTTCATCGCTAATCAGACTGAGGCTGTTGAACTTCAAATTATTGTCTTTTCCAATCAATGAAATGATGATCTCCTTGCCTGCCATAGGGTTTGATTTCCTTGCCTGCCATAGGGTTTGATTTCTGGTCGAGCAATGTTATTTTAACATATTCGTTTGACTTGGCTAATGCGGTGATATTTTCCACCTTATTGAACATTGTGTTTCCTTCATAATACAGGTTGAATGCATTTGAAGTGCTGAAATTGCTTGGCTTGAATCCATTGTAGTCAAAACTGAATAGGGATTCGGCAATGTCTTTTGCCTGATTTACTAATAGGGTCAGCTTGAGCATGGTTGATTCTCCTTCATCCAGTGAATCCAAATGCCAGATTCCAGTGTCTGAATTGAAGGAGCCCTTGATTATCTGGAAAGTCTGGATCTTCAAGGAGCTGTCAAGGTTCATGCTGATGTTCAAGTCTCTTACAAGATCTCCTTCATTGGAGGCTGTGATGCTTATTTCAAGCAAATCTCCAGGCTTGTAGGTGGAGCTGTTTGATTTGATGCTTAGATATACATCTGCAAGACCTGATGTGTATGCCTTAAGACAAACATTTGCTTCTTTTAAATTGTAATTTTGCATGTATTGATAGAATTTGATTATGCTCATTCCATCATTGTTTGAATTTTCATAAGCTACCAGGTCAATCCAGTTCATTCCATCAATGCTTATGAAGGATTCGTTTTGATTAGCTCCCGCTCCGCTGCTGTAATCCTGTCTTTTGGATTCAATAGCTATTGGATATAATGAATCTGGAGTGGTCAGCTTCACAGCTATTCTGAATATGTCGTTTTTAGCCAGTTCAACAGACTCTAAAAGCTTGATGGTATGATATCCTGCACCTTTTATGATTCCTTCCTGAACATACTTGCTCACTCCATTTACAGTGATGTTGACCAGATAATCTGAATCTCCGAAGGTATAAAGCCCGAATGCAGTTAGAGGATTGTTGTTTTGAGCTCGGAACTGATTAGCCATCCATGCGGTATGGGAGTTAAATCCAAGTGATTCGAATGTGTTTCCCAGAATGTCGTATTGATATATGTTCTTGTAGTTGCTTCTGTTTTCCACATTTGTGATTGCCATTGCTGAGATTGTTTCCATTCCGAATCCTGCAAATGCCTTGTCATAATAGGAAACATACCAGTATCCATCGTATCCGTGTCCTGTTCCCCAGCTGTTCTTTATTATGAATGCGCCGTCTCCAGGAGGTCTTACTGCAAACTTGTCTGCAGAATAGTTGTCATCCCATCCTATAAGGGTCACTGCATGGTTTGAAACATCTATGATATCATGATAGTAGTCAGGCTCGTATTGCAATGAGTCATCTGCATTCATTGTGGTGTATAATGCACCATATATCATTAAAGCATACTTTATCTGGTTTAAATCCCTGTAATTTAAACGAAGAGGGATGAAAAGCACATCCTGAACATGCTTTGTCTGGTTCAATCTTGTCGGGGAGCTTGTATCCCAGTCACTGAATGGATCATCGCTTTCATTAACAGGTCCGCTCCATCGCAGTAGATATGCGAGAGACATATAATGGTTTCCTCCATCTGCCCAGTCTGTTCCATTCAATCCGTAAATGCCCATTAGATTTTTCATGTTGTTTTCAGAGAGGTCGTAGCTGATGTTTTCATTTTTTAAAAGGTATGATTCAATTGCAGCTATGGTTGAGAAGGCCCAGCAGGAACCTGATCCTCCCTGGTCGCGAACAGGAGTTACCAGACCGTAATCTCTCAGGTCATATGATGACGGCAGGTCGACAAGGAGGGCATCATCAAAGGCTTTTGAAATGATGATTTGATCTTCCAGACACATAAGCAGGCTGTTATCGGTATTTCCTTTTTCATTGTTGATGAATTGCACATCTGTCAGATTCACAATTCCATTTAAATTAAAGAAGGTTCCATTTTCATCGCATATGCCATTTGCCTTGTTGTTGGATATTGTTGTATTGTGGATTTCCAGAAGGGTTGCCTTGTTTGATACTGCAGAACCGAAAGTGTAGTTTCCATGCAGTTGATTGCCATCTATTGTGGAGTTTATAATGAAAACATTGTGGCTTGCCCAGTTGCAGATTCCTCCTCCGAGGGAATAGCTGGAATTTACCACATTGCCTGATATGCTGGAATTGTAGATTACCAGAATTCCGCTGTAATCGTAAATGGCTCCTCCGCTGCCGTAGGTACCATTGACAGAGTTGTTTATAAATTTGGAGTTTAAAATTGTCATTTCGCCCATGTCGTTGAAAACAGCTCCTGCATAGCTGTCCTGACTTCCTGAAGCGGAATTTCCTTCAAATAATGAATTGTATATCCTTACGAATCCCTTGTCGTTGTAGATAGCTCCTCCGCTTGCAGGATATGTTTTCTGTCCATAGTAGGAGATGTAATCCCTTGCAGTATTGTTTATGAATTTCGCATTTACAAAATTCACCGCACTTTGGTTTATGTAGACTGCTCCTCCATAATAGGAACTACCTTTTGCAAATGTCAGATTTACAAAATTCACAAGGGGGCTTATTGCATAATAGCTCAGTGGAGGGCTTATGAGAAACATTTCATACTCATCATTACCACTGATTATTGTATTTGTGGAGCTTTCGCCAATTATGTTGAGGTTCTTGTTTATGGTCATCCTTTTTGAAATGGCATATGTTCCCTCATATAAAAAGATATTTGTTTTTGTGTTTGAACTGTCTATGAATAAGTTGTAAGCCGCATTGATGGTTTTAAATGGTTTCAACTGGGATCCGAGCTCCTCATCTCCATCATAATTGGAATTGACATAGATTGTGTTTGATTCGGAGAGATTGAAGTCATAGGTGAGCATTTCAGACTTCAGATTGATATAATCGGAATAATCTCCTTTCAAGTTTTCGCTCTCAAGAGAGGTGATTGGATTTCCCAATTCTCCGTTTTCTGTTTCCTCATTGGTTATGGCCGCACCTAAGTCTCCTGATTCGCCATCGGATTTTTGAGTATGGGTTGGGCATGCCATGCTTTCTGTATTGATGTTATTATTGTCTAAATCCGTTTCATAATCATTCAACGGGGTGCTGATTTTCAAATCAGCTTCATTATTTTCATTCAAATAACTTGCAGAATCATCTATACTTGCAATACTTGCGGAATCATCTGTGCTTGCAAAACTTACAGGTAAAACAAGCAGGATGATTAAGAATAATGAAATAAAAAATAAATATTTTGTTTTCATAAAATTAAACTCCATCTCTTATTATTTTATAAAATATACTTTAATTTTTATAAAATTTTATTATATGATTAGTATTATGTTTTTATTATAAAAAAATATTTACATTTTATTTTAAAAATTTTAAAATATATTTTAATTTTCTATATTTTACTTTGGAAATAAAAGGGGTATTTTAATCTTAAAATTAAGCAGGTCGTGATTAAGTCTTATATAAATTATAATTCTTCTTTTTGTTAAAATCCGAAATATTTAATTGTTTGCAGCACAAATATTTTATATGGAGAATAAGTATTTTGGCTTTTCATAGTGATATTTATTCTTATTTTCCTTATAAATAGTGTATTATACTTATTTTTCAATAATTAATATGTATTTCAATTGAAATTAAATTTTACCTATTCTGGAAATTAATATTATTTGGAAACTTTTAATTTTTTAACTTAGCGTTAAATAGTAAAATTAGGTTTTCATAAACTGGTCTTTAACTAAAAATTCAGGAGCTGTTAATCATGAAAATGCTGATAGATGGAGAGTTCATTGACAAGAATGAACATTATGATGTGATAAATCCATATGATGGTGAACTG
>NZ_CACYJE010000095.1 GCF_902774605.1 uncultured Methanobrevibacter sp. | reverse complement strand
GGGCATGGATGAAATAATCGAGTATTGTGATGAAGAGAGGGATGAGATTTAATCCCTATTTTAGGTTTTTTCCAAATTCATAGGCTTCATCAGGATATTTTGAAAACCTGGTCATTGATGGAGTTCCGCAGCCATAACCCAGGATTCTGCCCTTGTCCTCCAGGTTGAGATACCTTATCAATGTGTCGTAATGTGATTCCAGGGACTCGAATGTCCAGTCGTCGCTATTGTATGCCACGCTCAGCAATGCGGATTTCAGGTGCTTTTGCTGGATTGAGAAATTCCTTGAGCAGAACCTGTCAATTACTGTTTTCAGCTGAGCAGTCATTCCATAATAGTATAGTGGTGTGACAAACACTATCATGTCTGCTTTAAGGATTTGTTCACGGAAAACATCCATATCAAAGAAATTGAAAATGAGATTTTCAGCGATTTCACCCTTGAAGAGAAGGAAAAACTTAAAATCGCATTAAGGGACTTATCCAAAAAATATTATGAATTATAAAAAAAGAAATTGTAAGAAATAATCGGGATTATTTCTTAATTGATTTAATTGCGCTTTGTGCACCTTGTTTTACAAAGCCGCTTTCATCATCCAGCAGTTTTTCAAGTTCAGGAATTGCTTTTTCATCACCGATGTTTCCAAGCGCCCATGCTGCTGCTCCCCTTATTTTCCAGTCTTCATCGGCTAAAGTTTCGATTAAAGGATCTACTGCAGGTTCGCCCATACGGGAGAGTGCAGTGGATGCTTCCCTTCTGACAAGTTTGTTGTTGTCTTTTAATGTTTCGACCAATGCTGGAATTGCTTTTGGATCGTTGATTGCTCCTAAAAGGGTTGCCGCATTTAATCTGATTTGTTTTTTTCTGTGTGATAATGCATCAATTAATGGGTCAACAGCTTCATCAGCTCTTAATTCCAGTTCGCCTACTGCATCTTCCACAACAAAGTCATCTTTATCATTCAATAATTCGATTAATTCATCAATGCTTCTTTCCATTTTTATCCCTCACAAAATTCAATAAGGAATTTTTTCATGTCCTTATTTATGTAGTTAATTATATATTATGATTTAGTAATATAAAAGTATTTCGATAGTATACGAACAAAATTTTAATGTGAAAGCAAAATTGCATATATAATAGTGAAACATATTATTAATATACGAAAAATTTTATGGGTAATTAAATGTACAATCTTGCAATAATAAGTGGAGACGGAATAGGTCAGGAAGTAATGTCCGCTTGCGAATACTTGCTTGACAAAATAGACTTGGAATTCAGTTTTGAATACGGTGAAGCCGGTTTTGAATGCTTCAACAAGAATGGAAGCACATTACCGGAAGAAACAATAAAAATAGCAAACAAAAGCGATGCAGTGCTTTTCGGAGCATCAACATCAACACCAGGACAGCCTAGTCCAATAATAAACCTGAGAAAGGCACTGAGCGTTTATGCAAACATAAGGCCAATCAAGTCATACAAGGGCGTGAACTGCATAAGGGACGACATCGACTTTGTGATCGTTCGTGAAAACACAGAGGGACTCTACTCACAAAACGAATACGGCAATGAGGAAAAAATGATTGCAGAGCGCGTCATCACAAGACATGCCTCTGAAAGAATTGCAAAAGCTGCATTCAACCTATGCATAAAAAGAGGACAGAGCAAGGTAACATGCGTGCACAAAAGCAACGTACTGAAAAAGACCGACGGCGTCTTCAAGGAAAGCTTCTACAAAATTGCAAAAGATTACCCACATATTCAAACAGAAGACTTCTATGTCGATGCAATGGCAATGTACCTGGTCACCCAACCTCAAAACTTTGACGTTATCGTATCCACAAACCTATTCGGAGACATCTTATCAGATGAAAGCGCAGGACTCGTCGGAGGACTTGGACTTGCACCATCAGGAAACATTGGAGACCATAACGGATTATTCGAGCCGGTTCACGGTTCAGCACCCGACATTGCAGGAAAAAACATTGCAAACCCATGCTCAATGATACTCTCCGCAGCGATGATGCTTGATTATCTTGGAGAATGGGAAATGTCTAACGACATCAAGAATGCCGTTGAAAAAGTAATAGCGGACTGCAAGATAAGAACCCCCGACCTGGGCGGAGACGCATGCACAATGGATGTGACAAAGGCCATCGTCAAGGAGCTGATTTAAATGCTTAACATTACCACTTTCCTAGATGCAAACTCTAAAAGACTGGACAAGAACGTACTATACAATCCAACAACCGGTGCCAAATACAATTCAGGAGAATTGCTCTCAATAGTGTCTGAAATCGGAAGGCAACTGAAAGACATTGGAATAGAAAAGGGAGACAGAGTTTTAATATACCTGAACAACTCCGAAGAATACCTATTGAGCCTCTTTGCAATATGGAGAATCGGCGCAATAGCCATACCAACCAATCGAGTAATGACAAAAGCCGAACTTGAATACATCATAAGCGACTCACAGGCAAAACTAATGATAACAGACAATGAAGCGCCTAAAATTGACATAATGACCTACATCCCGGAAAAAATTTCACAATATAAAAACTCCGAAGTGCTTCCCGCCGAGAATACCGATTGGGATGACCTGTGCCAACTGCAGTACACTTCAGGAACAACCGGCCAGCCAAAAGGGGCAATGCTGACCCATGGAAACTACTTCACAGCAATACATAACGAATGCGACGTATTAACATTGAAGCAGGATGACGTGTTTTTAGGAATATACCCGATGGCGCATGTGGGACTGTCCTGGGCGATAGCGGCACTAAGATCCGCAGCATGCTACATTCTCATAGAACGGTTCAACCTAGAAGAGTACCTTAATCTATGTGAAAACGAGAAGGTGACCGTATTGACAGGCATGCCCCCGGTTATACACTCACTGACCACAATAAATGCTCAAAAGCAATTGAAAACCGTTCGCGAAATCATTTCAGGCGGAGGTCCATTGCATAAAAAGATATGGAAGGATTTCCACCAAACCTACAGGATACCAATCATCAACGCATACGGACTATCCGAAACAATAGTCATCGGAACCGGAACAGTAATCAGACCAGAGGATTATCGTGAAGCGGACCGTTTTGAAAGTGTAGGACATCCAGTATGCTTTTCAGAAGTGAAAATCGTTGACGAAGATGATTCCGATAAAATATTGCCGCAATACGAACAGGGAGAGATTGCACTTAGAGGACCTGCCGTGGCAAAGGGATATTGGGGAAATGAGGAGAAGACAAAAT
>NZ_CACYJE010000094.1 GCF_902774605.1 uncultured Methanobrevibacter sp. | reverse complement strand
TCCTGAGGACAGATTGCTTCTCCAAGTGCCGTTATTCCATTGTTTCGGTACAGTGCTTGGTGTAATGGCAGTGATCACTCACGGGTCAACCATGGTTGTTCTGGAGGAATATGATCCGCTTTTAGCAATATCCTCAATCCAAAAGGAAAAGTGCACTTCAATATATGGCGTGCCAACAATGTTTATCGGAATGATGAACCATCCGATGTTTGACATGTTCGACATGAGCTCACTTCGTACAGGAATCATGGCAGGTTCAACCTGTCCAGTCGAGACCATGAAGGATGCGATTGAGAAAATGAACATGAAAGGAATAACCAGCGTATACGGTCTTACCGAGGCGGCACCTGGTTTTACACAGACAAACGCAAAGGATTCATTCGAGAAGAAAATCAACACTGTTGGACGCAAGTTCCCAAACATTGAAGTTAAGATCGTCGACCCTGAAACCGGTGAAGAGTTAGGTCCTGGCGAAACAGGCGAAATCATGTGTCGTGGTTTCAACGTGATGAAAGGATACTACAACATGCCTGAAAAGACCGCAGAGACAATTGAACCGGACGGATGGCTTCACTCAGGTGACCTTGCAACAGTGGATGAGGACGGTTACTACTCTATCGTGGGCCGTATCAAGGACATGATCATCCGTGGTGGGGAAAACATTTACCCTCGTGAAATCGAGGAGTTCCTTTTCACTAATGAATGCGTTCAGGACGTGCAGGTTGCAGGAATACCTGACGAGAAGTACGGTGAAATCGTGGGAGCATTCATAATCAAGGAGCCTGGCTTTGATGATGTGACAGAAGCCGACATTCGTGATTTCTGTATCGGATCCATCGCAAGGTACAAGGTGCCTAAATACGTGTTCTTCGTTGAGGAGTTCCCATTGACCACCAGTGGTAAAATCCAGAAGTACAAGCTGGGTGACCTGGGCCTTGAACTCTTGGAGGAAAGGCGCAAGAATGGGGAATTATAGATTCTCCAATAACTTACTTTTTTTCACTTATTTTTCATTGAACCAAAACCTTTATATATAACATAGTGACATAAATAATTATGCACTTTAAATTGTAAATACATTAAACCACATCATTTAAATTGTAATACATTTCGACTCTATATGGACTTTTTAATATAAAAAGGGGCTGATAAAAATGACACCACAAGCAGAATCAACTACTTACTGGAGAGTAGTGTTCTTTTAAGCTTATCATTGTTGCTTAATCTAATAAAATCAAACTTAAAAAAGTTATTTCACCCCATGATTAAGCAACTATTCACATATAAATACTTTAAAAGCAATCACTTAGCTATGCTTTTAAACAATCAGTAACCAAAACCATTATAGCGTTAAAAACATGCCTGTTAATCCGCTATATGTGAACTGTCATCATTTAAGAGGGAATAAAATATGGAGAAATCTCAAAAAAATATTAATATTAGAAAGACTGTCGAACACTCAATTGCCGGAGGAAAGGATTTCCACTTCTACGTGGATGAACTGGCTCCAGACAATACCATGCCCACCTACAAGGGGGAGGCTGATGAAAAATACGTCTACAAGGAAATGGATGATGAATTCTTTGATTTTCTTGAAAGGAAATCCAATGAAAACGGAATTTTCATCCGACTGGTGTTTTCAAAAACCATAAGAAAGGATGGGTCAACCCTACACGAATTGACCATCGCTGATGCCCTGGAGGAGTTCAAGGCAGATGGGCAATACGATGAGGGAATTCCAGAATTCGTTGATTATGGCATCAAGGTCCAAAATGGTGAAGTCACCTTTGGAGCATCCATCAACCATGATGATCGTCAGTTCCGCTTTTATGAGTTCGGATCTGCTGAGGAGGAGTTCTTATCGCCTGACAATCCACTGAACAGGCGCATTGTTGAAATCATGGAGGGGATGATTAAATGATCAACAGTCTGTTGACTGCAATCCAGTTGCTGCTGATTGTTTTCTCATTGTCATTGGTGTTCTATAATCTGATGATTGGGGACAATAAGAGAAGCACTTATATTGGATTGCTTTTAAATTCATGTCTTTTATGGTTAGTATTGATTTAAATGAGGTTATAATGGAGTTAAATTGGCTAAGATATTCATCAGAGATTGAGGACTTTCTAAGTGCACAGACACTTGAGCAGATAGATTATGGAGTGTTGGATTTATCGAATGTTGGAGATTATGGGTTGAGAGAGGTCTTGGGCTTTTTGGAGGAGCTTTTGACCATGGAGCTGAAAGTTAATTATTATGAAAACGAAACAGGACTATTCCGTGTCCAGGTTTTCGAGGGCAGGTACTGCTACACTGAATTTGGACATGTTTTGGAGGCAGATTCCATCTGTGAGCTGAGGGAACTGGTCTTGAGTGAGAACAGGATATGGTATGTCTTTGATGAAGTCTTGGCACAGGAGATTATCGGGAGGTTTTAGTAATCAAGCAGTTAATATTCATGATAGCGTACCTGTTGGGATGCATAGTATTTGGATTGGCCCTTAAGGGCACGTTGGTGATTTAGGAGGCGATATATGTGAGGAATTGTCCGAACTGCGGCAAGATATTGAATGATGATTACGCATTCTGCTGGAAATGCGGATGCAACTTGAACAATGGGGACATTGGGGATTTCACAACAGGTCTCCTCAATGTCTTCAAGGACGATGAAGAGTATATTTACATTTACTCTGTCCATGGAAAACAGGTTATATTACGGGCATCAACAATTGACGAGCTTAGGATGCTTGTGGAAGTGAATAAGTTTCCATGGATGGATCTGGAAAGCGTTGAGGGTTAACCCTTAATTCTTTCTTATCATTTTGACAGCCGTTCAACTGGGGTTTTTTAGTTCAATCACTTACTTAATTCATTTGTTCATTCACCTTTGTTTATCTCCTATATTGTATTTTTCCCTGGTTGAACGGTAATAATCTACTTATTTTGAAAACTTATTTAATCTATCCGATACATAAATTAAATTATAATGATTAGTGAAGTTATTGTTTCAAGACTGGATGAACTCATCGGGGATTATGACACTCCCTTTTTCAACTACCTGCTCTACTCCTATGACTTGAGCCTGAATGATTGTGAAAATATCATTGATGAGTTGAAATCAGACATCAGGACCAATCAGGTAGTGACAGATAATGTTGCATCCACATTGGAGGAGCGCTTCAAAGACAGGGTCGTAGAGATGGAAAAAAATTCCAAGCTTGACTATCTCACTGAGTTAATCAGCAGCGATAATGAATTCTATATCAAATACCTGAAAAAGCATAACCTGTCCTCGGATGAGATCGGCCTGATTTACGGCAAGGTTGAAGATAGGATATTAAAGGACAACATTACGGATTTTGAAATCAAGCGCTACCT
>NZ_CACYJE010000093.1 GCF_902774605.1 uncultured Methanobrevibacter sp. | reverse complement strand
GAAAAGAACTATTAACGACAAGCAAAAAGAATGCATCAGGTTTGATGAAAACAGACCACTCCTCATAGAAGCGGGACCTGGAGCTGGAAAGACTTTTGTGCTCACTGAACGGGTGAAATGCCTTATTGAGCGAGGAGCGGATCCTGAATCATTTCTAGTAATCACATTCACCATTAAGGCTGCCGACGAACTTAAAGCCAAACTCTCAAATATGGACATTCCGGAAAAGGATATAAACAAGATGCAGATATCAACCATACACTCATTCTGCTTGAAATTACTCGAAGGAACAGATAAGGAAAACTTCAAGATCTATGAAGACGAGCAGAAGCTTATGTTTTTAAGAAAGCATATGAAAGATTTGGGCTTTGAAAATGAAGCATATGCTTCCAAAAGCAGAGATGCTCTTTCAATTTTAAAAAAATTCGACGAGTATTCAGCATTCGGCGTCAAAACTCCTGAACTGGTTGAATACATCAAAAATAATTTTCCAATCTCTGAGGATTATGTCAATTTTGTAAATGATGAAATGGAGAAATATCATCGTTTTCCTAAAAGCAAAAAATTAAATAGGGAAAAGTATACAGATGACTGGTATAACGCAAAGTATCTCCAGATTGCAAAGTCATATCCAAAATATCGAGAGTTCATGTGCAAAGAGGAAGTCACTGATTTCAATCTCATCCAATATGATGCCCTGGAAGTTTTAAAAGAGGATTCTGACAGAATATACACAAATGTCTTGATAGATGAGTTTCAGGATACAGACCCAATTCAAATGGAAATATTCGAAATTCTTTTAAAGAATGCCATAGACAAGGGAGGCTCATTTACGGCGGTAGGAGATCCTGACCAGAGTATATATGGATTCAGAGGCTCCATAGACAATTATTTTGATTACATGTGCGAAAAATATGACAACCTTGAAAAAATCAATCTGGAGTGCAATTACCGCTCAACCTGTGATATCATCGCACTTGGAGAATCATTTATCGAAAATCAAAGAAGCGATGATGAAAAGCATTTGAAATCAGCTAGAAACGTATCCAAAGATGCATTTTACAGCGTCAATGAATCATGGGCTGATCAGGCTTTGGAAACATCCAGAATAATCAAGCATCTCCATGACACCCAGAATCTGAGTTACAATGATTTTGCTGTTTTATGTCGAAGTGTAAAGAACACCGATGTTAAAACACTTGTGAAAGTCTTTAAGGAACAGGGCATACCATATCAGGTCAAGGGTTCTGATGATTTGAAAGACACCGATGAGATAAGATCCCTCTTCACCCTGCTGCATTTTCTTGTTCAAGATGACAAGCCTTCATCCTTTAAAAGGGAGGACTTGATGAATTTCATCGGCTGTGATTTCAATCAGGTTCTGGTCGACCTCTCATGCGAGACTAAAAAAAGATTAATTAAAATGCAGGTTGATTATGAGGATTGCGCATTGGAGATAGAGCAGAAAATACATCAGGCAGATAAACTTGAGGGGTATGGAGGTCTGTCTGTATATAACGGAATTTTCGATCGAATGGATAATTTTTATATTGAAAAGGTCTTTGAATTTGTCAACGATCCAATATTATCTGAGGAAAACCTTAAAGATAATATCCGGAACAAAGCAGACCGCGCATTCTTTGAAAAGCTCTTCCGCCTAAAGAGAAAGGTCAAAAACTTGCCTATGAACTTTGAAATAGATGATGAAGTGAGAATGGAGAAGATTAGGCAGTTCTATGAACATGAGTTTGGAGTGAGGGAGATTCCAACAATCATGGATATATTCTACGAGCTCATGGAAATTACTGGATTTTTAAATCTGGAAAATCTTAATAATGAAGAATATGGTGAAAGAATTGAAAACATAGCATATGTGACACATACCATTCGCAATTTCGAATCTGTTGTTTCCAAATATGACATGAACGGCCTGTACTGGTTTTTAAAGTCCAACCTGGCAATAAGTGATGATGATTACAAAGAGGGTGACTGTGTTCAGATCATGACTGTTCATGGCTCCAAGGGTTTGGAATTTCCAGTAACCATAGTTTATACATTAACCGAAGCAAAAAGCAAAGGTTCAAGTTTTCCTAGCGAATATAGAAATCCTCTCATTGGGCAGAACAGAACACTCTACACTCCTCCAGAGTATTTGACATTGAAGACTCAGACCATTGAAGAGGAGGAGATCGCACATTATGCCGAAGAGCTTAGAATCATATATGTTGCCATGACCAGGGCTCAGGACCTTTTAATCCTCTCATGTCTGGATGATACTGAATCCAAGGAGCAGGGCAAGGAGACTTTTGCAATCCCTGATATAATCAAGCATCTGATTGATGACGATCCTGATTTGATTAAAAGGTTTGATTCAAATAATATGGATGAACTTCCTGAAATTGAGAAGAGAAGAGTCATTGATAAGGAGAAGCTGAACCTCAGCTACACAACCATCAGTTATTACAACAAATGTCCTTTAAGGTACAAGTTGACCGATGTTATCGGATTCCAACTGAGCGAGACCGACAGCTCAACTGATGATATTGGATTTACAGATGATATCGAAGCCGCTTCTTCAGACTGGAAGCGTGTCTACGGTACAATCGCCCACAACTCTCTTGATGAAATAAACAAGAGGATTATCGACAAGAGAAATGATGATACCATTGATGATAAGTCAATTTCCAAAAAAGAAATGGATGATATCATTGACAAAGAGTTTAAAAAATATGAGGAATATGAGTTTACAGAATCCCATATAAACTCTATCAAGGAGCATATTCACAAATATTATGATGATTTCGCATCTAATGTTTTCATATCTGATTCAGAGTATTCATTCAGAATAAGACAGGATGATTATGACCTGATCGGTTCTATTGATTTAATTTATCAGGAAGATGATGATTCAGTATCTATTATAGATTTCAAGGTCACTACTAATGCAGAGGCCAATATGGAGAAGTATAAGAAGCAGTTGGCTACATACAAGCTGGCCTTGAAGATGGTTGACGATGATGATTACAATGACAAGAGGATAGACAAGCTTTCAATCTATTCTGTTCTTGATGATAAGATTTATGACTTCAGTGCTGATGAGATTGATTGCAAGGAGATTCTTGAAGAGATAGAAGACACAGCAGAGAATATTCTAGAAGAGAAATTCGAGCCTGAAGTTTCAAACAGCTGCAAATACTGCAGGTTCAACTTTGTTTGCGGAAATAAGTCTTAAAAAAGCAGTTCAATAAAATTTGTATTTAATCTGTAAGTGTATATGAATTTAATTTATGGAAGGGGAATAAATTGAATAGTGAAGAGAAAAGTTCAAGTCTCAACTGGATGTTTCATTGGTCGCTGCCTGGATGCAAGCCTAGGGTTGCCCAGCAGAAGATACTCAATCGAATAATATG
>NZ_CACYJE010000092.1 GCF_902774605.1 uncultured Methanobrevibacter sp. | reverse complement strand
CCTTTTTTATGAAAAAATACAATTTAGTAATACTATTATGAAAAAACATATTACTAATATTAAAGAAGTTAACCATGCTATTTAAAACTTATCATTTGACATGGATATTTGAAATTTAATTTCAATCTATCTGTGCAATAGCCCCCATTAAAGAAAGGGTATTTTCTAAAATTAGCTGTGCGCAAAGGAGATAATATCCTGTTTTGAATAAAAAAAAAGAAAAAACTGGAATGGATAAGAAAAATTCAATATCCCATAATCCAGCTAAATATTTTAATTATTTTTCCCCCTTATCTTCAATAATTAATAGCGTAATCTCCAAAATTCAATTCTACAAATATTAACATCCTTCATGCCTAACACTAAGGCATTATTGTGTTAATAATTCATAATTAGCATAATTAATTAATCAATAAACGGATTAAACAATCAAATAGTTTTTTAAATTTAATTTTAAAAATATATCCGCACTAATTTTTACGTTTAGGAGATATGATTAATGTGATAATGGCAAATATCAAAGCTAAAAACGGATTTCCTGTGGCAGCTTTTGAAGCCGGCACTTTATAAATATCCTTTTTTGGATGCTCCTTTTTAGGTTCGTCCTTTTTCGGAACAGTCTTGTTTTCAGTTTTGTTCTCTTCAGGAATGTGGGTATTGGTTATTGTGAAGGTGTTGTTTGAGCATGAAATGCTGCTGTTATAACCTTCAACGCTTTCCTCATTAACTGAATACTTGATTAGAGAACCATTATCATATTTTGGCAGGTTTGTGAATGTGTAAGTCCACTCGCTGCCGCTGATTGTAACAGTCTTGACGACGACTCCATTGGCAAGAAGGTGGACTGTTATTTTTCCAGGCCTCTTTCCATCTTTGTCGTTTTTGTCATTCCATATCTTCTTGACAGTTATGTTGACTGTCTCAAGCTTGTTGCTTATAGTGAAATTTGTTTTCAAATCAGTTACATCTTTGTCAAGATAGCATTGTCTTTCATTCTCGACCTGATCTTTAGTAGGCATCAATGGGTTCACATGCTCTTGTGAACTGCTAATGTTTGATACATAGAGCTTGGATGGATTCAGCTCTTTCACTTTGTAGTCGACCACATTGATACGGGGATTGTTGTACATATAGAAATATGTGAAATCATCCTCACTGGCATCTTCACTCAATCCTATAATGTCGAATGACCAGTCATTTGAGCTGTTCAACAATTCCGCACCTGCAATGGCTGTATCACGTATTTCGATATACCATGATTCGTTTTTCAAGTCGTCATTGATAATTTGAAAATGCAGGTTTTTAATTTTTGCATCTTTCACAGTGGTCTCGACTTGACCTATGGACCCGGATGTCATGTCCCTGGCAGTATAGTTGATTTCTTTTCCATTGCGGTCATATTTGTCCAGGACTTTGAAAGTATATTCCCAGTTGTCGGCTTCGCTCAGTTCAACCCAATATTTGGCTCTGCCATTGACATATAAGTAAATCACAATATTTTCAGGCTTCTCGCCGGTGTAGCTTTCATCCCATACCTTCCTTACTGTGACATCGCATGCCTTGTCTTCTTCATAAGTGGCTTCTACAGAAAAGTCCTCCTTATTCAGTTTAAAAGACATGTTGTATAAGTAATAAACAGGCAGGTCCTTGAAGGCATATGTCCAGTTGTTGGCATCATCAAGCACGACAGCTTTGCCTATTGTTTCATTGTTTCCATATAGCTGAACGCTGATGGAATCAGGCCTTGTGCCTGCAGAATTGTCATCGTCATCCCATACTTTGGTCACATTGATCTTGGTCAGTATGTTGAAGCCAAGCAGCGCCTGGTAGCCTACTCCGTGATTTTCCTCAAGGTCAGCACCATAGAGATAGAACTGGTATGTTAGAAAATCTGAATTATTGAAAGGACCACTGCTGTTGACTCCATTTCCAGAATCAACGATATCCATGATTTCCTTTACATATTCATAAACTTCCTTTCCACCAAATAGCTTTGTATTATAATAGCTGTTGGGATTGGTGTAGTCCTGTTCCATGAAAGACCAGATAAGTAAATCTGAAAGAACGGCTTTTCCATTGTCATGATAACCTATTATATCCTTGTTGTAGTTCAGATAGAGATAGGTCCTCAAATATTTGTAGACATCTTCACCAGTATACTTGTTGATGAATTTGTCTTTGTCGCTTAAAGTTATTCTCCTATATATTCCAGGATTGTAATATCCTGACCCGTCAGGATCGCATGCATTGGAATCTAGACATACTGCCCATGTAGTGTCGTTCATCAGGAAGGGAATTCCACTTCCTTGGAAATTACCATTACGCCATATTCCAATTGCTCTGTAAGTCTCGCTGGAGATTTCTGTGTCCTCATCGAAAACATAAGTGATCGCATGACTGTGCTGATAAATCTCAAAGTCTTCTAAATCATTTGATTGAGAATCATCTGCAGAGTCTCCAAGGGTTGATTGGGATTGGGCTCCTGATTTTGCATTTATAGAAGAATCCATCAAGTCATTTGAATTTTCACCCAATTTCAAATTTGAACTTTCAACATCGCTTTTCAAATTAGTGTCAAATATATTTGATTGTACTCCATTATCCCCGCCATCATCTGATGAGGATAATTGGACATTTTTATCCATTATTTGCATGTCATCGACTTCATATGCGAAAGCACTGCCCGCGCATAAAAACAAAGTCATGATTAATGCAAAAAGAAGGATAATGTGGGTTTTGCTTAATTTCAATTTATCCTCCTGTTAAAAGTTATACAAACAAATATTTTTTTTATTGTATCTAACTTTTAAAGTTATATACATTAATATATTATATAATAAATTATTTATATAATTAACTTTTTATTGGTTTTTTTCAAAAATTTAAAAAAATTATATTTAAAAAAATAGAAAAGAATGGGGATTTATTTTTTATAATTAAAGATTTTTTTTGGATAGTTTTTGGTGTGTGGGATATGAAAAGAATTGGGAAATTTATTCACAATCCTCTTCTTCTTTGGATGAGCTGGACTTTGTTCTGTCGCAGCTATCGAGATAATTATCGATCTCCTCATCGGACATGTCCGGCCAGTTCTGCTTGATGCCTTTCTTCAAGGTGTTCAGGTATTCCTTGCAAGGCTCTGCATATGGGCGAAGCACGTCGTTGGTGATGGTGATCATTTCATAGCCCTCCATTTCACCAAGGGTCTTGATGTCCTCGTACCAGTTGCCGTATCCGTCAGGGAAGCGTCCTCCGTTTTCTTCCGCTGCCACATGCTCGAACTGCTCTCTTGTTATGAGGTATGCAACTCCAAGTGCATGGCCTTTCCTGCTTGTATCCAGGAATGAAACTCCGCAGCCGTTCCATGAACCGGAATGGTTTCCGAAGTACATGTCGTGTGGAATATCTATTGTTCTCCTTTCAACTGGCGCTGAAGTGTCCCTGCAAGGGTAGTTG
>NZ_CACYJE010000091.1 GCF_902774605.1 uncultured Methanobrevibacter sp. | reverse complement strand
AAATGAAGAATACTTCACAGGCAACTCTGTATTGGAAATCTTGAAAAAGTATTCCTCAATGATTTCAGTATTCGATATGATGGAATTCAGCTCACAGGTTATAAAGGAAAACCGTTACGTTCAGGAAAGCTATCGGGAGGATAGCCAGAAATCCTATATCGAATCATTTCTTCTAAGAGTCAGAGAGATTTCAAACGACCTGAATGATTACAGCCAGATAATCGACAGGCAACCATTAAGTGAGGCGATTGAAGTCATAAATGACCGCTTTGAAAAGGAAGAAGATGAATCCAAGGTTTCACTGATTTTCTATATGTCTTCGATTTATGCCACATTCATTCTAGAGGAGTCAATACATCCTGTTGGCACTCCATTTCCAGGTTCATTGAAAGTCGAATTGGAAAACGGCACTTTCTATTGTCCTGTTAAGGAGGCAAATAAGGACACTCCAAATGCTGTATGCAGGATGTGCCTAGCAGAACAGCTTGATTTTTAAATAAAAAGTTTCTAATCCCTAATTTTCATATTCTATCTATTTGGATCCAGACCACTATAAAGACTTCTTGTTTCTTCTGATTTCGGCCATCTCACCAAAATCCCCATGTTTTATCACATCATCCAAAGCATCGATAATCCTGTTTTTTCTGCTTAGGAAATCAGGTCCTGTCAAACTTGCAGAAATGGTATGATGAGTGATGAATGAGCAGTCACAGCTTAAATGCTCCACAAAAGTTTTAAGTTCAACAAGCATTTCCTTTTCAGATAGAGGGTCAAATTCTCCTCTTTGAGCTTCTTCCAGCAATGGAGTTCCTGGAAAGAGAGTCAGACCTCCTGTTCCAACAAGCATCGGATTGCACTGGCTGAATATCTCAGCCGAATTAACTGCATGATCATGGCTGTGCTCTCGCCCGGCAACGCCATTTAAAAATGTCATCCAAAAATCAATTCCCGCATCAGTCAGTTTTCCACACTGCACGATTATATCCTCTGATGTGTATCCCTTATTGATTCTGTTTAATGTCCAGTCATCTCCGCTTTCAACACCAAGGGAAATTTCCCTCAAACCAAGTTCTCTTAACTCTTCAAGATCTTCAACAGTCTTGTTTTTCAAGTCTGAAACTCTGGTTTGAGTATAGATGTATTCAATTTCAGGAAGATATTCATTGATTTTTTCAAGAATTGGCTTAAATTTATTGCTTGTCATTGCTAAAGGATTGGCTGAAAGCAACTGTATTGTCTTTGATTGGGGCGCATATGCTGCGATTTCCCTTAAGTCATCTTCTATCAACTCCATCGGCTGGAGGCGGAATTTCACTCCACTATACATTGTGCAGAATTTGCATTTGTTATGGGTGCATCCCTGTGTAATCTGCAATAATGGAAATGTCGGCCAGTAGGGGTTTCTATAAACGGGTTCTGTAAAATGCATTCAATCACCTAATATTCTCTTATGAATTTTTTAATAGCTTCTGCAACTTCATGAGGCATCTGATTCCATAATGCATGGGTGGTGCCTGGAAAATCATCTTCAAGGATGAACGCATCTTTAACATGCTCTTTGATGTAATTGACTGCTTCCATGGAATACAATGGAAAATCAGGCATCAGATACATGAATGGAACAGTTATCCTGTCCAATGCTGGACGATGGTCGCTTCTGAAAAGGGAGTACCATAAACTTGCCATTGTTGTTGCATCAACACCTTCGCCAAAGCTTCGGATGTAATCTTTATCATCCATGCCAGGAACATTTGAAGAATCTGGAACCATTATATTTCTAAATATGTAAAATGAAGCATAAGCAACATCATCAAAGATTCTATCCAAGTCATCCATGAAATCTTCATCACTCCAATTTCCCTGGGCTATGCCACCTGACCATCCATCATTTCGCATGTATGGAGACATGTCGCTGACAACGATTCTTTTGATTTTATCACAGCCGAACTGGTCTACATAACTGTATATAGTTGCCGCCCCCATTGAATGGCCTATTAATGTGACATCATCAAGATCCAATGTTTCAATAATCTCATTCAAGTCACGGCCCAGTCTTTTAATATTCATGTGAATTGTTGACCTGTCTGAAAGGCCGTGGCCTCTCTGGTCATATAATACCACATTGAAATCATCATGAAACTCGCCATATAACCTCTTGTTTGCAGCATGTGAAGAATTAAGCCCATGGCAGAAAACCAGTGCATCTCCCTCTCCATGATTTTCATAGTATAATCTTATTCCATCATCCATAGTTAAGTACAGCATAAAATCCCTTCCAATAGGTCTAGTAATATTAAGTATGCAACTATAATTATAATTTATCATTTTATAATTTAAATCATGTAATACCTATCCAATAATAGTTAAAAAATTTAATTAATTATATTTATATATGCCTTGAGAAAATATAATTAACGATTTGGAACATGTTAAACAATAAAATCAATAATCATGCAAAGTGATGAGAAACAAAAGGCATATGGAAAAAGATAAACTATAACAAAAATTGAAAAAAGATAAAACTAGAGAAAAGTAAAAAATAAGGTAAAAAGTTAAAAAAAAGAATAAAATCAAAAAATAAATAAAATAAAAGGAAAATAGAAAAAATAAACCCTAGAATTAACTAATTTTTCTAATCAAAACGGAAGTATTGTTTGTCTTTCCTTTTGGAAGTAACATTACTTCCTGATGGAATCCCCTGGTATCCTTGTTAGTAACTGGAGAATATAAAATAGCTCTCATACCAGTATAAGTTCTATAGAGAACAGGAGTCTTCTCGTCAACCACTTCCCATACATTGGCGAAAACCCTGTCTTTTGGTTCTGCAAAGGCCGCTATCATCAGAATGTCATAATCAAGATCTGCGATGGTCTTTTCATCCCCGGTGATGATTTCAATATCCTTATCCATACCCAGACGCTTTAAAACCTTCCTTGACAATTCTGCAACGTCATCCAACTGTTCTATTCCTATGCACTTGCATCCAGTCACCATGTTGAACATTATCAAAGTTAAAGGAAGAGGACCGCTACCCAGGAATACGAATGTCTTTTTTTCATTGAACTTAGCCAACTGCATTTCGTTTTCAATAAGGCCTATATACCTGTCGTAGAAATGGAATGAATCCAAAACCTCTCTCGGATTATCTGATTCCAATATTTTCATGGCGTTCTCGCGCTCCAGCCTTGCACCTATGTACACATAGAATTTTCTTATCAGCTGCAGAGCCTTGTTCATCTTCTCATCATCAAGAATGTGCTTGGCAGAATCGAAATCTATCTCCTTGTCGTGGGCGATGACTTCGATTTCATCAAGAATCTTTGTAATTTCATCAATATCAGTGCCGTCAAGTGCAGAAAGGCCTTCATTGTCCAAATCTCCATAGCTTGAAAGCTTGTCTGCAATCTCTTCGATTTTTCCCCAGTATTTGTAACAGCTCATCTTATCACACAAAATTTGTTAAAAAAAATTGTAAATTAATTTAAAGAAATCAATGAGAATTCTTTTACATTTTATTCTAAATATTAATTATATTAGTTTTAATTTATTCATATAAATAATTTTTTATTCATTTAATGTAATGCTGATTATTAATATTTGGTCTCATAAAAAACAATACCAAGATAAAAAAAACCAGCAATCAAAAAAAAAGATAATGAATCAACAATCAAAAAAAAAAGAAAAAATAAAAGATATTAAATATGATAAAAAATATCAATGCTTAGACATGATTGATGTCATCAAGATATACCACTTCATCACAAATAATATCCATCAAGTCCTTGTCATGGCTGACAACCAGCAAACCCATGCCTCTTTGCCTGACAATCTTCAGAACTGACTCGAATATCTGAACCTGGGTGATTGCATCCAGCATGGTAGTCATTTCATCAGCTATCAGGAATTTGGTATCTGGGTTTAAAGCCCTCAAGACAGAGAATCTCTGCAATTCC
>NZ_CACYJE010000090.1 GCF_902774605.1 uncultured Methanobrevibacter sp. | reverse complement strand
CAATTTGCTGATTTAAAAACTGATGAAAATGGTATTGCAAATTATAAACTTCCGTTTGCTCCGGGAAAATATGTGGCTACTGCTCATGTTTCTGATGACAATGTGGATGTAAATTCTATCAACACCTCTTTTGAAATTAATAAGATTGTTGGTAGGGTAACGGTATCTCAAGTTGATAATAATGTTCTTGATATAAGGCTATTCAATTCCAATAACGGTGATGTGTACCGGAATATTAATGTAACTCTCAAATTTGACAATATGGAACCTATTTATGTGGTTACCAATGATAGGGGCATTGCCACTTATCAGATGGATTTTGCACCGGGTTCATATTCTCTTGTGGCAATGGTTTCAAAGCAATACACTGAAATCCAGAATGTATTGGAAACTATTGTAGTTGCAGACCCGTCAGACTTCTACTCAAAAGTTACTTTCAGCAGCGGCATAGTCTTTGATTATGCCAGTTCAGGTTCCATTTATGTAACCGTTACCGGTGGAAGCATTGATGAGGAAAACATTAAAGTATTGAATCACCCTGAAGCTAAAATAACTCTTGTCAAAAATGTGATAACCATATCAAAATTGAATCCGGGCACCTACACTTTATTTGTGGGGTCAATTCCATCAGGCGATTTGAAGCCGGGCAATGGCACAGTCAGTGTCACTGTCAAAAAATCCATTGCGGTTGTTAAGGCATCCAAGGTAACTGTTGCATTGAAAAGCAAGGCTTACTGGGTTATCAAGATTGTGGATTCAAAAACAAATAAGCCGATTTCAAACATGAAAGTAACCTTAAAAATCTACACTGGAAAGAAATATAAGTCTGTTACCAGATATACTAATTCTAAAGGGGTAGTGAATTATAACACTAAAGGATTGTCTAAGGGCAGTCATAAGGTTGTTGTAAGTGCATCTCATAAGGGTTATAATTTAAATACATTCACTTCATCCATTAAGGTTATCAAACAGACCTCATTGAAATTTAAACTTAGAGAAAAGCATGATGACAACGGCGGTTCGCTGCGTTCATTTGTAGTTACCAACAAGAAGACCAAAAAGGGTGTGAATGGTGTCAAAATCAAGGTCTACATATACACCGGCAAGAAGGTCAAGACCTACACCCTGAAAACCAAGAAGATCAAGGGCAAGAAGGGAACCTATAACGGTGCTTTTGGTTTTTCAACCAACCAGTTCTCAGCGGGCAAGCATAAGGTGGTTCTAAAGCCGGTCAGCATCAAGTTTAAGGGTTCAATAACCACAAGCATCAAAATCAAGAAGAAGGCAACTATTGGCCCTAAATACTTCCGTACACTCTAAGGGAATTAATTTTCCCTATTCTTTTTTTTTCATTATTCTTCCTTAAAGTTTTTACTTTATTCGACTTATATAAATTTTTCAACAAAAATTATATCATAAAGGTGAATTTTTATGAATAGGAAGGTAATATTAGTTTTGCTTATTCTTGTAAGCATCACAGCATTATCGCATGCATCCGCAAGCGATGATGTGGATATTATTGCAAGTGATGAGCAGGTTATAGTGGAAAATGCCAAAGCCGATGATGCCGCTTTGGATGATGATGCTCTCCAGTTAGATGATCAAGGCAATGAGGATTCTTTAAATGAGGATTATAGGAATATTCAACATGAAATTGATAGGGCGGAAGAGAATTCCACAATCATCTTGGAGGGAGATTATGTTTGTGACTATTTAATCAACGTAAACAAGACAGTCAAGATTGTCGGTAACGGCAATGTGACAATAAAATACAACGGTTCAAGTAACTTGCGGACACCATTCTTCTTTATTAACAAGACCGCTCCCAATGTGGTTTTAAGCAACATCAAATTCATTGGCGGAACATTCCACTGGGCAGGCGCTATTTATTGGCAAGGGGATAACGGTATTATAAGCGGCTGCGAATTCCAGGATAATATTGCAACTAGTGACCAGTATGGTATTGGGGGGGCTGTTGCAATCATAGCAGATAACTGTAACGTTACCGACTGTATCTTCTCAGCCAATCAGGCCGCATTATATGGTGGTGCATTGTTATGCAATGGAACAGGCACACTCATAAGCAACTGTGAGTTCAGGGGAAACAGGGTCATTAATGAAAAGAGCCATGGTGGAGCGATAGTGGCTTACGGGTCTAATAATGTTATCCAGAACTGTAACTTCACTGAAAACGGTTGTAATGATTATGGTGGAGCAATATCTGTGCTGATGGGTGAAGACAACATTATCAGAAACTGCACATTCAATGATAATGAGGTTACATCAAGCATTGTTGAAGATGAATATCAAGGTGGAGGAGCAGTATTCAGTTCCTCTAAACATTTGACCGTTGATAACTGCACATTCATAGGAAACCTTGCAATGCAATCCCGAGGAGGCGCAATAAGCCTGTCTGAGGAGGATGTTGTGAACGGTTCTTACTTCAGGGACAATTTCGCATTATACGGAAACGACTTAGCCTACCTCTGCCGGGAAATAACATATAATCATTTCGTCATTGACTACAATGAGACTTTGGTTAAGGCATTAGACATTAAAGTGAGCAACTTAACTGATGAGGATCTCTTCGAGGCGTACCTGCTTGCATCCAACAACACTATCGAAAAGATCAAAATCGATTCAAGCGTAGTGTTCAGTGCAGGTTTGGTTTTCAAATACGGTGCCTCAGGTTCAATCTATGTTACTGTTGAGGGTGGAATAATAGAGTTGGAAAACATTCGAGTTTTAAACCAGCCTAATGCACGAATCACTTTCAACAATAACCTGTTGACAGTTTCCAATTTGCCGGTGGGAAAATACACATTGCGTGTTACTACAACCCCTGATGAGAACCACACCGCAGTTGACGGTGACTTGATAATAACAGTAAACAAGGCAACTGCTGTTTTAAGCGCTTCCAAGGTGACTGTTGCTCTTAAGAGCGGTTCCTCATGGACAATCAAGATTGTGGATTCAAGGAACAACAAGCCAATCAGCGGATTGAAGATAACCTTGAAGGTGTACACAGGCAAGAAATACAAGACAGTGACCGTCACCACCAATTCCAATGGTGTGGCATCATATAAGACCAAGAGCCTGTCTGCCGGAACACATAAGGTTGTTGCAAGCGCATCACATGCAGGTTATAATTTCAACACTGTGTCATCTTCAATCAAGGTTGTTAAGCAAACCTCCTTGAAATTCAAGCTTCAACTTAAAAGAAGTGATAATGGAGGAGCATTGCTTTCCTATATGGCGTTGAACAAGAAAACCAAGAAGGGCGTTAATGGCATTAAAATGAAGGTATTAATATACACTGGCAAAACCTACAAGACATTCATATTGAAGACTAAGAAGATTAAGGGTAAGAAAAAAACCTATCATGGTGCATTCGGCTTTGCAACCAATCAATTCACCGCAGGCAAGCATAAGGTTGTAATCATGCCTGAAAGCATCAAGTATAAGGGCAGCGTCAAAACTTCAATAGTGATTAAGAAGAGCGCTACTAAAAAATTAAAATTCTTCCGTAAGATATAATCGAGGTGTGAAATCATGAAAAGGAAATTGATTTTCTTTTTAATATTATTAATGGGCATCTGCGCAATCTCTGCTGCTGGTGCAAGCGACATTGATGATGTTGCATCAGATGCTTGCGGGGATGTTGAAAATCAGCCAATCGCTGAGGCGGACTCTGCTGACAATCATCAGCAGGCAAATGATGAGAATTCACTTGGCACCGTCCATAGGCTTGATGGCAAGAACAATACCTTTGCAGATTTGAAAAACACGTTTGACCAAGCTGTGGATGGGGATACTATCGAATTAAATGGAACATTCAGTTTCAGTGAAACGGTGAATGTTCAAAAATCAATTAAAATAACTGGCTGTGCAGATGGCGCCACCATAAATATGGGGCTGGCTGTAGGAAGTTTCACTTATTTCAACATTGATTCAACAGCTTCCAATGTAGTTTTATCAAATTTGAAATTCACCGGAAGCACCGCAAGTGCCGTCAGC
>NZ_CACYJE010000089.1 GCF_902774605.1 uncultured Methanobrevibacter sp. | reverse complement strand
TTATATCAATGCTTTCCTGAGTATCCTTTAATTTCATTTCCCAGTCTTTCATGATCTCCTCATGGAAATAATCCTTTTTATGATGGTTTGTTCTCTGCACTTTGACAAGCAGTGCCAATATGCAGAATACTTTTGATTTCCATTCATAACACCAGGTCTTATGTACTCCATCTGTCTTATACTGTCTGCAGTAATCGAAGTCAATGCACTGGACCAGCTTCATCAAGTCTGCTTCCATTTCATAAAAATCATCAAGGCTTAATATTTTTTTCAACTGGTTTAGGAATTTAATCCAGTAATCATAATATCTCATACGGTCCGGAACAGGGTATGGTTTCTTTACCATAAATTAACACCTACTTCTCATCCTTTGATTGTTCAGGACAACCTTTCACAAGAGTGTGAAAGGTTTTCGCCCCGTTATTATTCTTCCTGCAGCATACAAAAGCACCGCTAGGATGATAGACTGCATGAATGCAGCTTTTACAATCCTTCATGCTGCCTCCTTGATATCCGCCATGCTAACATCACAGAAGTTGACGATGTTGTATTCCCTTTCGCGGAGGAAGTCCTCAACTTCATCCGGAGACACATTATTGTGTCTTGCTATCCTGACAATCTGGTTCCTTCCAACACGACCACCTTGAGTCTCATATACTCTATTAAGTGTGTTCATTACTCTGTTGAAGGAGTCATCCTCTTCAGCCTTTGCATTTTTGCGTGCTCGGATATCACAAAGTTTCTCCTTTAGTATATTCTCTTTTTCGCGGTATTTCGCTAATTCTTGAATTATTTTATCTTCGTCATCCTCCTCGTTCAAGTATTGTCTTAACTGTTTCTCAATGAAGGCACTCCTACTCATAGGAAGTTCTTCACCGGCTCTCTCCCAGACTCCCCTGTCTATATTTATGCATGTTCTGATTTTCTCCACTTTTGAACCTCCTTTATATGTTTGCATACATTGTCTTTCTCATCCTCTGGGACTCCCATCCTGCCTTTCATTCTCCTTGTTTGGAAATCCATGCAAGTGCATCTGTACCAGCCACCGTATAAGCTTACCTGGTACTCCTCCTCTGATGATGAAGAGGGCACATGATAGCACCACTCTCCATGATCATCAAATATCCTCTTCATATTACCGCCTCGGGACAATGCTTGTTAATGAAGCGGAGGATATCCGGCCTCATATCCTTGTCAATCTCTCCATTGTTTACCATTCTAGTCAGGCAGCGTTTCATGTTGCCTTTTGTTACTTCAAGGCCTGCAGATTCCACATGGGATTTTATTGTCTTGCAGTAATTCAAGCTTACAGGGTCCACGTCTGTGGGTTGGATTTTCTCTGCGGTTGTGAAGCTAGGCTCCACATCCACATCATCATCGTTTGTTTCAACGGCCCTGTATTTCAAGACCTTATGAGAATAGCCTCCTTTATCTGTCTTTAAAGTGAGGTATTTCTCATTAACAATTGAGTTTATCTTTATCACCATCTTGTTGGATTGGAACTCCTCATTATAGATGACTTCCATATCGGCCTGACCTATGAAGATCAGGTTTTTCCTGGAGCTCATCATTGCTCTTAGGATGTCTTGGAATCTTTCGGCACGGTCGGAATATTTCTTCAAACCTTTAGCCTTACTGACTAACATTTCTAACAAGCTAGTGACACCATCAAGGACGATAGTGTCATACTCACTTTTAGCTATTTCAGAGATAGCTGCTTTAATATTGTTGTAGGTTTTAATATCGTTGCCAAAATCCAAATCAAGGATTGGCATATTAGTATAATTAGTATCGTCAATGTCTATCACCACAGGGTGTAAATTATGTTCCCTGCAGTACTCTTCAGCGAAAGTGGATTTGCCGCTCCCATCGGCTCCATAAATCAACACTTTCTTTAAGTCGTTTTGTCCTCTTTTTTTAAGCCTCATATGATCATCTCTTTGTAAAATTCTTCAAGTTTCCTCTGTTCCCTTGGTATTTCAAAGACAAGGACCTTGCATTCACCTGCCCTTGTCCTCATTGTATAGAAACCATTCTTTTGGAAGTATTCCTCATCTTCCGCTGCAATAGTTTCCAATATTCCTTTTGCTAATGAATGTAACTCATTCAATGTCATCACCTCATGCAAGAGGGGTGGAATAATACTCCGGAGGTTTAATATAGAAACATATTACACATCCGATAATGATTCCAAGTATGAAAAGCATGACAAAACCAATAAGGATTAGCTGGTCATGGATATCGTTCTGAGTTTTATCTAATCGTGGTGTGCCTTTAAAGAGTAGGCAGATGTAAACGAGTAGATTGTATAATGCAGGATTCATTCGGCCTCGCCTCTTTCAATGATAGCTTGCAAGCGGAGCTCATCAGCTCTGTCCTCCTGCATATATTCTCTGATTTCCTCATCGGTCCAGTCATCCCATTCAGCACCCTCATCATAGTCAGGCTCTTCAGGATAATCTTCAATGATTCCATAGCAGAGTTCGTTGTATGTTTCAAAATCCATCAACACACACCTCCTTGTATGTGAAACCCTTGAAGAGATTACCGGTGCGTCGGTAGAATTTCTGTCCAGGATAATATGCTCTGTAGAATTCCGCTGCTTGTTTCCTTGTTACGCCACTGAGTAATCCTTCCTCTTTGCCGTCCTTGTTTAGGATGCAGTACTGTGGATGCTCTTTAGTGGAATAGATGTTCATGAGGATGCCTCCTCTATGACCCTGTCGATGGTGTGCATTCTGCAGGCGTTTTTCATGTCTCTTTCCTCTTCTTCTGGTGTGAGGTGTTCACCATAGTAGATGAAGTTGTGTGTGCCTTTGAAGAGTTTGAGTGTTTTCAGGAAGCATTCTGTCTTTGTGGTGGCTGTTGTCACTCTTCTGCCATCGGAGGATAGAGATTCCCAGGCTTTGAAGTGATCATTATATTTGAGATAATGTTCCTGGACTTTTATTTGTTTAAAATCTTTGAATTCTAGGTTGTTCATCGTGTATCATCTCGCAATTGGTGCTGCTTTCTGCAGCGATTTGTTTAACTGTTGATAGTATTTCCTTTTTGAGTGTGCCGTTTCTGGCGTTTTCATAAAGCCTGATGGCTTTTTCAGTTTCTGTTTTTTTCATTATTTACCCTCCCTACCATCAAAAAAAGTTTGAATGTTTTTTTGTTAGTAGTTATATAATATTATATACTTTGGCATATATAAATATTTCTATTTTAATCTATGGCATTACAAAGATTTATAAAAAGAAAAATAAATAATAGTATATACAAAAATAATTATAAAAATCTATATTAAAATTAATAAAAAAAATAAGGAGGATGGATCTTCTTGAAAAAACTAAAAGAAACAAAAATCATCAGAAGCAATAGATCATGGATAACTTCAATTCCTAACTTCCTGACAACATACCATGGGGTTGAAAAGGGTGACAAGATTGAATGGAGCTACAACCCTGATGACCTGAAGGACATAAGAGTCAGGATAATAAAAAAACAGCCTTAAATCAATAACCTTTAAATATTAAAAATAATAAATATCCTATTTGCCTTATATGATTTATAAAACGAAAAAGTGTATCATCTCGCAATGTATACTTTTTTTATGGAAATTATGTAGGTAAAAGTAGGAATGATTATTAAAAGACTATGAGTGTTTTTTACTATTTATAAAAAAATATTTTTTCATTATTTACCCGATAATTTGAATCTATTTTTTTCTAGTATTTTTCCTGTAGTTTTTTTTATCTTTCCTATTTTTTTTGTTATGTAATTTTCTATATTTTTCTCTTTTTTTTGATTATTTTTTTCCTGGTTTCAGGTATTATTCTATTTGTCTATTTTTATAAAAACAGATTTTGATAGAGACCCCATTTGAAAAGTAATAAGTACAGTTTCAAGTGTAAATTCTCCGCGAGTGTACCAGACCCCCCATACATAACAGTATATAAGTTATATAAGTTATATAACTTTTTTAATTTTTATATAATAATATATACTGAAAAGTATATAATATTATATAATTTATATACAGTTATGCATAACCATCACTATACATTTTTTCAAAAAAAGATAATAAAAATAATAATAATAAATAAAATAATAATAATAAAAAAATGAAAAAAA
>NZ_CACYJE010000088.1 GCF_902774605.1 uncultured Methanobrevibacter sp. | reverse complement strand
AGCCCTACACTCTATGGTAAAGCAAGTGATGGTTTAGCTGCTAAAGCAATGAGACAGAATTTCGATAAGATAAGTGCCGGCAAAACCAGTCTAACCATAGGTTTAGAGGATGAGGTTGGAATATTGGAATCCAGCCACCGTGGAGAGGCCTTTTTCAATGCACTTAACCTTTATGATAATGTCATCTTGCGTGCAATGTTCATAGGGAACCTCATTATGGGAGATGCAAGTGCAACTGGAAGCTACAACCAATCATCCACACAAATGGACACTACACTGAATATCTTGAATGGTATACATGAAGATGTTGCAGCAGGTTTCCAGGTACTTATTAATCAGATAGTGGAATGGAACTTCGGAGTGAATGCTAATGCACCGAATATCAAATTTGAATCATTCATAGGTAAAGATTATCTTGCACTTTTAGGTGCATTGCAGCCTTATGCTCAGAACATGCTTGTTGATACCACCAGCCCTTGGTTTGAGGAATTGATTGCCACTACAGTACAGGAACAATCCGGAATCAAGGTAGATAGGGATACTGTAACTGAGGATGATGATGAGGCAGATGTTGATTATGCCATGACAGAGAATATTCCTGGAACTGATGAGGCTAATAATTTAATCAATCAGATATTATGAGCACTAAAAAGAACAATAGGATTTCCTTGAAAAAGCAAGTCAATACAAACACCAAACGTTTCAAGGTCCTTATGAAAGACATTCGTAACGATGTCAAGGCAAGGACCAGGAACAGTAAGGATTTGGAGGAATGGCTTGAAAAGCTACATCCTTATGTTGGAGAGAACTGTCTAATCAATGGTGTTCATGGAGCAGAAGCAGCGGCCATAATAAGGAGCATCGTAAAGACAGTTGAAATGACTAAACTTCCTCCTGGTGCCAATCAGGAAATAGTCAAGGGAGTCATGAGTGAAGCCTGCATGACTTATGTAACCAATGTAGGCAAAGACATACAAACCGAACTACAGCGTATAGCTGTTGAATCTTACAATAATAAACTTGCTCCACGTGAAATAGCGGATGTGATGGCACAAAGGATAGATGTATTATCCACTACACGTTGTCAAGTGATAGCCAGAACTGAAACTATGAGAGCAAACAACTTATCTAACCTTATAGCTGCACGTGAGAATGGTGCACAATCCTACACTATAGAATGTGATCCTGGTGCATGTGAATTATGCCTTGAAAAATACAAGGAACTTGAAGGAGACCAGGAAATACCTGAAGCCAGTAACGAATCCACTATTTTTGACATACTTGACACGGATAATTTCCCACCATTCCATCCCAATTGCAGATGCACTCCAAGGTTTAGCACAAAGACAGTAGAACAAAGACTAGGAGACTAATAGATCATGTTAGAAGATACTAAAATCTGGACGAAAGGAAAAATGAATTTATTCGTTAACCATGAACCTAAAGAGGTTTATGTAACCAGAGAAAACGTACTTAATGCTTATAAGGACCTGCAGTCTACTCTTACCAATGACGGAAGCGTACCTATTGGTATAGACCACCTTCCAGAGGCAGTAATAAAAGCGAGTCCTGTCCTTGAGAAATTGGATTTGCTTAATGTAGGTACTATAACAGCTGTTGGTTTCAATGCTACTGATGATAGTATTGAAATCAAGGAAGCTACACTAACCAATCCACTCATTAAGGATTTGTATCTTAAAGGTGAGTTGGATAGTGTGAGTATAGTTGCACCTGCAACTGTCAAGACATGTCCACAAAACGATGATGTTTTGATAGTTGAAAAGACTACAATAAATCGAGTGGATATTGTCGGTGAAGGTGCATGTCCAACTTGCAAAATACCAAAACCCACTAACACTGAGGATTTTGTCTATGCAAGAAAACCAATAAATACCAATACGGAGGTTAATGATATGGCAGAAGATGAGACCATAACTATGGAAAACATTCAAGCATTGCTTGATGAAGCACTTAACCCTGTTACCGAAAAATTGACTGCTATCGAAGAAAGAGTGGCAGCTCTTGAAGAAAAACCAGCAGACGATGAAGGTAAACCAGGTGAAGAAAAAGATGATGAGATTAAAGCTGCAAAAGCAGAAGCTGCAGAAGCATTAGTCGATGCTCAAATCATGGCAGGTAAAGTAGTGCCTGCACAAAAAGAAGCAATGACTAAATTAGCATTAGCAGACACAGAAAGCTTCAAGGCTTTAATGAAAGACGCTCCAATCATCGTAGATTTGGAAGCTAGAAGAAGCCTATTGACTGGAGATAATGGAGAAGGTGATGAAGATGAAACCCTCACTCCAGAAGAGGAAAATCTTAATGCAGTATTAGATCACTTTGCAGGAGAGTAAAATCATGATGGAATTAGAAAACAAAGGAAAATTCGGAGTTACCCATATCTTCGATGCAAACATGGGAAACAGGACTGTTAGAATCGGCAGAGACCATTCTGGTAGAAGATCAGTAGTAACCTACGCTAATGAAATCCTTGAAGGGGATTTAGTAAAAATAGTAGGCCCTGAACAAGTAGCAAAATGTGCAGCTGGAGACACTCCAATCGGCATAGCTATGAAAGACTATGACCATGAAGGAGCATTACCTACCACTTCTGCAACTTGGGGCAATTATGATAACAATGCAATTGTACGTGTTGAAACTTTTGCAAGAGTTATCAAAACCGTGCAATTAGAAGCTGCAAATAGTAAAATTGTAGCAGGTGACAAAATCAAAGTCGGAACTACAACTCCAGGATGTTATGATAAAGGCACAAGCACTAATAACGCTGTAGCATTAGAAGACGCAGCTGCAAACAGTGGTGCTAAAATCAAAGTAGCATTTGGAGTCATGCCAATCTAAAATTATATTACAAGAGGAGGAAAAATATTATGGCACAATTTTTAGATCCAGATTATTTTTTACATAAAGAAAATCAAGAATGGTACGCTCATGAAATCGCTCATGAACAATTATTATTCTTAAACATGTTTGGTACTCACCAAAACAAAACCGGTACTTTCGTAAGTATTGACACTAGTTTATCTGCAGCAAAAGCTTTAGCAGATGAAATCATGTCTGAACCTACCCGTTACGCTGAAGGTATTGATTTCACCAGCATTAAATTCACTGACAACACCCCTGAAGCTGGTGTATTAGGTGGAAGAGGTTTTGAATTCACTTACAGTGACTTCTGGGAAGAAAACGGACAAATGTCTTCTACATATCCTAACCGTGTTGTTCAATGTATTAGTGCATTATGTATTTACACTGACTTGTTAGTAGCACGTACTTTAAAAGACAGTGCAGGTACTGAAGCACCTGAAACCACTGACTGGGATAGTAGTGGGGACATGGACCCTAAACATGATGTCAACCTCATTCAAAAAGCGTTCTTTGAAACCAATCAGAAATTACAGGCAACTGATATTGTGTTAAACTCTAATCAGTACTTCAACCTTTGCGACTACCTTGACAGTTTTGACATTACCTACAATATCTTAAACCTCAACTGGAAAGGAATTCAATTCTGGAACAGTGGAAACGTAGTTGCAGATGGAGATTACCTTGCATTATGCAATAAAGTTCCTGCAGTTGTACTTGAAAAATACACCAATCCTAAATACAGTACTATTCAACAAGCTATCGATACTGCTGTTGCAATTGGTGATAAGAAAGCTTTAACTAAATTACCGGATGCATTAGTTAACACTAACATTTTCAAACCTGAAGGCAAACCAGAAATGAACACTCAACAATTCTGGTTTAACATGGTTCCTAATGTGGTTAACAAGCAATCTATTATGAGTGGTACTTTTGGAGAGTAGATAAATTTTACTCTCTAAATTTATACCTTTTTAAAGGAGGGTTAAATATATGACTACAAATATTAAAGGCTTTGCCGCTGCACAAAGACATAAAGGCGGCTATGATAAATGGGTTTATGACATGATTGTATCTTTAGCAAATGGTGAAAGTGGAGATACAGCTGCTATCGAAGAATTGCAAGAAGCAATCGGAGATGAGTCAACTGAAAATACTATCCTTTACAGGATTAAAGCATTGGAAGATGCATCCGAAGACGATTCAGAAGGAGGAAAATAAACCCTGAATCTTTTTTTTAACTTTTTTTCTTAAATAAATTTTAAATTTTAAACTTTTTTTTCATTTTTTTTATAGGGAGGTTTTGATATTTTTGACTGAAGAAAACGCTAACGAGGAAACTTCTAATATTTATTCTGATGTCAATAAGGTCCATGCTCTCGTTAAGTATACTGGTGATGAGGCAGATGATGATCTATTTCAAATTGCATGCGACAATGCAGATGCAAC
>NZ_CACYJE010000087.1 GCF_902774605.1 uncultured Methanobrevibacter sp. | reverse complement strand
TGTCCTTGCCGTAAGATACAGCGTATTTGTATTTTTTATTAACCTTAAGCTTCTTGAGCATGGATTTCTTCACTTTCCATGTTCCAACGCCCTTGGAGTCGGTTTTGACATTATAAGTCTTGCCGTTGAACTTGACCTTCAAGGTCTTGCCTTTAAGGTACTTGCCGTCAACCTTCATAAGGGAAATCTTGACCTTAGTGGTTTTGGAGGACTTTTTAACCTTCTTGTCGGAAGCCTTGATAATTTGTGTGATTTTCACCTTGTTTGTCACGCTCACCCCATCATATGTGGCCTTAACGGTATATGTGCCCGGCTTGAGGTTAGCGTCAAGGTTCAGGGCCGCATAACCATTGGCATCGGTTTTGACATTGCTGTTCTTGCCGTTGAAGCTGATTATGACATTTTCACCAGCAATTGGCTTTCCATCCTTCATTAACAGTACCTTATATGATGCCTTGCCACTATAAGCGATGCTAACATCCTTGTTTTGAGTCAATGTAGGCTTAGGAGGAACAGGCTCTTCACCAACCATTACATTAATTACCTTGAATTCATTTTCATACACCACTACCAGTGACAAGACAGAACCTGCATTAGGCAGTGAAACACTGAATGTGGTCTTTCCACCAACCAGTTCCTGAGTGGCATAACCGTGGAGTGTCACATAACCTGTTAAGGGATTTCCTAAACTGTCATGGACATGGACAGGAATTTGAATGCTTTTGCCGGCATATCCATTGAATGATTCATTGACATCAATGACTGTGCTTGCAGCATTCTTTACCTCAATAATGATTATTTTTTCCATGCGCTGATAATTATCATCACCTGAATAGATCAGATTAACCGCATATCTGCCGTTAGGAAGACCAGTGACATCAATTATCGCATCACCATTTGAGATTTCTGCAAAATAATTATTTCCAGCGGCTTCAAACATTACAATACCAGTTGCATCACTGAGGAGTTTAACCACCACATCATCACTACCATTGTTTTGAGTGATGCTTGCAATCGTAGCATCAGAAACGATTATGTCAAATGATTTTTGAATGATTTTTGAATTCAAATAGAATATTGCATGCATTTTCATAACATCCGGGGATGAAGGTAGTTTTATATCAAAACTAGCCTTACCATTTACAAATGTTTGTTTACCTAAATTTCGAATTATTGTTAAGCCGTCACTGGATTTTAATGATGCCTGAAGACTAACTTCACCACTTAGAGGCCTTCCAATAGTATTGTGTACATAGAATGGGAAACTAATGTTTTTACCCACAAATCCTACATAATTCTCATCAAACTCGATGATAATCTCATCATAACTTATATTATGCTGAGGGTTTGTGAAATTATTGTTTTCAATGATTAAATTATCTTCATTAGCTATATAGATTGCAGATATGTTTGTATTCCCATTATCAATAACGTTGGATGTAATGTTGTTGTTGGGTCCATCAACTAAAATTGCACTAGCTTCATTTAATGCACCATTATCTTTAAACGTATTGTTATTTATGTCAATGCCCCCTTTGGAGTATATGGCTCCTGCGTATTGGGCATAATTCTCAACAAAAAAGGAATTTGAGACAATGCACTTATTTCTATCATGGTAAATTGCCCCACCATCTACTCCTTGATTGTTTTTAAAGTAGGAATCCTGAATATCCATATTTCCCGAGTTAAATATTGCACCTGCCATCTCCCCTGCACGGTTATTTTCAAAACTGCAATTTTTAACATTAAATGTTGCAAGTGAATTACATAATGCTCCCCCATATCGGGAGGCATAGTTATTGGTGAAATTGCTGTCAAATACATTGATTGTGCACCAAAATGCATATAATCCACTGCCACCTCCCGCAGAGTTATTTTCAAACAGGGAATTTGAAACTATAAGATTTGACTCCCAAGCATATAATCCTCCCGCATCGTTAAGTGCAGAGTTATTAATGAAACTACAATCTGAAACATAGCCTTCATTAACTCCATTCCAGTAAATAGCTCCAGCATGAAAAGCATGGTTATTGACAAAAGAAGAATTGCTTATTGTACCATTATTCCCAGTCCAATAAATAGCTCCTCCGTTAACTCCTTCAACATTGCCATTTACAAATTTTATGCCTTTTATGACCACATAACTTGCAGATACATTCATAATTCTTGATAATTTTCCTGCATCGAGTGTTGCTATTAAATTAGGATTAGATTCGGTTCCGCCTACAATTGTAAGTTGTTTATTAACCTTAATATTCTCCCCAATTCCATTATAAGTTTTTCCACCCAAATAGATAGTGTCCCCATCATTTGCAGAGTCTATGCTTTTCTGTATACTTGTAAAATTACTTCCTTCCACATTTTTATGAGAATTGATTACACCTAATGAAGAAGTTTCATCATCAGCCAGTTGATCAACATCATTGGAAATAGATAATATCTCCTTTTGATTGATTGTTTCTGTTGAAATGTCTTGTAAGTTGCTTTTCTCGAAAGTCATATTGTCCTGGGCAGTCACTGCTCCAACGGACAATATTAAAGAAAGTAGCAAAGCAACAAGAAATAGTTTTTTTGTAACTTTCATTGTTTTACCTCTGTCATTTGAACTATTATATAATAGTTAATTGATTATTTAACTTTCATTATATAAATAGATATACAATATGATAAATTTAGACTTAAAAATTTTACAAAATGAGTACATTTAAAAAATAAATTATACGATTTAGAACTGCCTAAACCCTTGACAATATCCAATTATAACATTGACATATAATCATGAGTCCAAAAAACACTCATGAAACCCTTGAAAAAATAGAAAAAAGGCAACTAAATCAGTTGCCTTGCCAGAAAATCTTATCCTGTGACAATAAGCCATCCAATACACATAATTTCACCTACAAATATCAAAAAATGATTAAAGCACATCTAATTTAATTTAAAATTATACCCTACAAGGTAAGAATTACAAGTTCACAACAATATTGACTTTAATCTGTTTAATATTTATTTAAAAAAGTTACTATTTGATTAATTTATATAGATTTATATATGATTTAATTCATAATATTATATAAAATATTAAAGATAGCAATAAAGGAGGATTCAAATGGATTATTATGTTGAAGACACCATAGACACCTTGAAGAATATAAAAAATAATCCTTATGGCATTAATGATAAATACCATGCATTACAACGAGCACAAAAAAGAAATATCGATTTAAATACCGTAAATACTAAAATTTGTAACGAAAAATTAGTTGGCATTGAAAAATCCTTAAATGAAACAAGTATTTTTCAATTACTCTACGAATATGACAAAAAAGAAGATTTATGTATCGTAATTAATATATTGAATGAAGAAGAAATAGATATCATAACTTTAATTAAAAAAGATGCAAACAGGAGGAGACATTATGCATATTAAACAGTTTGAAGCCGAATACACCTATGACTATGATTTGGATGTCATCAATATTGAAATCAAAAACGATTACACTCATGAAAAATCCATTGACTTAGCATTTGGAGTGTTTTTGGATTTCGATGAAAACTTTCTTCCAGTCAATCTTGAAATTGTTAGTGCTTCAAAAATAGTGGGAATCGAAAAAAAATACCTCATTAATCCAAATGGCCATGTTGAAATAATCATTGGCAATGACATCATCAAAGTCGAAGTTACTTTCAAATTAAAAGACGAAAATGAATGTGTTCAATTGACTGCACTAAACGATTATGGTTTTCCAACATCCCAGACAAATTTTGCAATAGTTTAAATAGATTTAGAATATTATCATCCTAAATCTATCATTTAAACTTTAATTGCCCTGCCAGAAAATCTTATCCTGTGACAATGGTTCTTTTAAGACACCAAGGTCAACTTCAAGATTCATGAAATCCATCACATCCTGCTTGTAGGATTCATTCAAACCTGATATGAATGGGAAGCTGGACATTGACATCTTTTCAACCTCAACATCACTCACGATATCCTTTGGAAGCATTGCTGCTGCCTCATCAGTGTTCTGGTTGATGAAATCGGTTGCGTTCTCATGGATTTCAAGGATTTTCTTGGTCTCGTTAGGATGGCTTTCAATATACTTGTCGGATGCAACCACGACACAGCATGGATGGTCCGGGAGAATGTCCACTGAACCTGCAAGGACCTTAGCGCCGTTCTTCTCGGCTACGCTTACGTAAGGCTCAAATGTTATCATTCCGTCAATCTTGTTGGTCTTGAGAGCATCGTTCATTGAAGGCACTTTCATTGCGGAAACCTTCAGGTCACTGATGTCCATTCCGTTCTCCTTCAGGTAGTATGTGAGAAGCATGTGCTGGATTGATGCCTCACCTGGTGTTGCTATTTTCTTTCCCGCCAAATCCTTAATGTCATCTATTCCGGAATCGCTTGCAACGACTATTCCTGATCCTTCAGTCTGCGCCGCTGATATGACCTTTACAGGCACTCCCTTGGCTATTGATGAGAGCACTGGGGTGATTCCGACATAACCTACATCAACGTCTCCGCTGGCCATTGCAGTCATGAGGTCACCGCCATTGTTGAACATCACCAGCTTGGCGTTGATGCCGTTTTCCTGGAACTTGCCCTGACTGTCTGCTACGAAAAGCGCTGCATCATGGTCTGACGGCAAATATCCTATTGTCACTGTGTCGCC
>NZ_CACYJE010000086.1 GCF_902774605.1 uncultured Methanobrevibacter sp. | reverse complement strand
TGTACAATACATTCCCATGTATCATACTCAAATAATCTCTTAGAATAGTTTCCGAACCGTTCAAAAGGAAACGGTATAGGCAAACCATCAATCCTGCAAATATACCCACCATCACTCCCTGCACGGTTAGCCGGAAGATATATTTTGGGTTTTCCGTTACGGTTTTTAGGGTTTTTTCAAGAGATTTCATTAATAATTATTTTATTTTAAATCATATAAATTATTTTCAAAATCCTTCACGAAATATCTGATATTTTTCCTTCCCCGGGTGTGGATCTCATGACCCTCGGCTTCAAGCTTTGCCTTCTGATACTCGATTCCACCGGGATATTTTGGGTTGAGCTCCCCGTCGGTTTTAAGGGTTCTCCAGAATGGAATCCTGTCAAAGTCCCTTTCGCAGCTTGCCTGAGCGGCGAGGCTTATGAATATGCCTGCGGTCATCGGGCATGTGAAGTCAGCCTCGTGCTTTTGGGCTAGAAATTCCCTAATGTTCTTTGTGGTGGTGAGCTTGCCCAGCGGGATTTCAGCCATTAATTCACTGTACTCTATTGGAGGTGCAATGAGCATGTTTTCTCCACCATATCGTTCTATTGACTTGTCGTTATCGACTACAACTATTTTCGGCATGTCCTTAGAGTCTTGTAATTTTTCATTGAATGATTTGCGTGCCATAGTTCATCACCTAAAATTGATGTGTAAAGTATTTTTCTGCAATGCTTGACTTAAATAGATTTCGTTTAGCTGAACTGTTCGGTGAAAAGTCAGTGTTAATAATGAAAAAAACCTCATTATGAATCAGGCAGAACTAATCCAGACAGGATGGAAATCATGAGATGTTAAAGATAAAAATTGAACACCCCAATTATTCCCTCTTGGCCAAATTTAACAAGAATAATGTTGACAACCATGTTTTCCGAGATATAATCTCCAATATATGTTATAGTGAGAGAAAAAAAGAGTTTCCATAAATGCATGAAAAATCGATGCATTGATTGAAGATGATTGAACCTGTTGCCTGCCCGATGGGTTTCATCATCTTTTAAAAAAAAAAAAGAATGTAGATACAATAGTATCTACCTTTTAACCTTAACGCTTGTTTTGACAGTGTTTTTCAAGTAGGTTACCTGGTATTTAACCTTTTTGCCAACTTTAAGCTTTTTAAGCACATTCTTTTTAATTGTTACTTTAGCAACACCCTTCTTGTCGGTTTTTGCAGTGTACTTCTTGCCGTTGAACTTGAAAGTCACCTTCTTGGATTTGAGCGCCTTATTGGCCTGTTTCAAGGTGGCCTTGAGAATGAGCTTCTTGGCTGACTTTTTGACCTTGACCTTGGAGAGCTTCAGCACCTGCTTGACGACTAGGGAGTTTTCAACGGTCTGTCCGTAGTATGTTGCAGCTATAGTGTATTTTCCAGGAGTTATAGTGTCAGGTATCTTCAGGGTTGCCCAGCCGTTGGCATCGGTTTTGACATTGAAGGACTTCTTGCCTATCTTTATGGCCACTAGCTGGTTTTTGCCTGCGAAATTGCCCATATTGTCCTTGACGCGGACCTTATAGGCGTGTCCGTCATAGTAGTACATGTTGACGTTTGCGTTTCCGGCGAATCTTGAAACGATAGTGACTGTTATGGTCATGATTTCATTGTTTGCGGGATTTGTCAACTCAAGAACGTGTTTTCCGATAGTGTTTCCATCATATATTATGATATCCAATGATCCTTCGCCATGGGTTTTTAGGTTAACTGGCTCGCCATCGAATTTGACTCCGACACTTGCGTTCGCCAAAGGTTCCCCATCGATGTTTAGGAATTCTGTGGATATTGTCAATTCAGTGTTATAAGCGACAGTGACTGCTGTAACGCCGCCGGTGTTGATTGTTGACTTAACTGTAATGTAGTTCTTGAATGTTTGATTTCCATGATAGACGGTCACTTCATAATTTCCGACTTTTAAAACGCCCAAACTGACATTTCCCTTACCGTCCACAATATTTACTGTACGGTTGCTTCCTTCAAATCCTATTGCAACAGCATCAGTGGCATTTTCAACTGTGAATATTAATTCCTTGCCATCATAGTATTTAACGATGTTTTTGGTGATTAAGGAATTATGATAAGTGTATACCTTAATAGGTGCAACGGAATCTAAAAGATAATGCCTTTCACCATCTTGTATGACATAGGAATTGTTTTCAAGCAGCTGTTGCCTGGTCTGTGAGAGTATTGGTGTTGATGAGGACTTGATTCTAACTGAAAACACTGTATTGTTTTCAACCGCAATAAATTTATTCAACTTGATTGTAGAGTATCCTGCACGGTTTGCAATGCCTTCCTGAGTGTAGACAAGGTTTCCTGAAACATAGATTGAGATTGTAAAAATATTATAAATTTAAATATTTAGGACTTTGTCAATAATTTAGATTATTGATAGTTTTTCTTATTTTTCTTATTTTCATAGTGAAATAGTCTTTATTTTTGATTTTAAGCCAGTAAATGGTTGTTTTTCGTGTAGGTTTTTGATGGTCTTTTGAATGTGAAATCGTAATTTTTATTTAATTTGAATAGTAAAAATTAATTTGAACATCAGGTTTTTTGTAATTTTCTGTAGTTTTATGAAAAACTTGTTGTTTTAGATACGGCGTACAATCTATCTTTATGATGGATTATTGAGCTTTTTCTTACATTCTTCGCTCAATATGCTGTGTCTTTTAGATTAATTAATCTTGTAAGGTTGTAAATGGTGTTTCTTAGTTGGATTTCGTTGTTTACTGCATTTTCAGTAGTGCCGATTAATTTCAAAACTCCATTATCACCTTTCAAAAAACCGTTAATGCCTTCACTCCTTGAAAAACGAGCTTTATAATGAATTTTATATCTTTTATTCAAGAATTTTTCAGTCATTTCGTAAATAAGGTCTGAAATATGGATTACTAATCGTTGATGTTTGCAGTTTTCGATATTTGGACATCCTTTACAAGAATAGGTTTTAAAAATGTACTTTTTTGTCTTGCAAATGTCTGGAAAAGTATCTTCCTTGTGAGGTTTCCAACGTTTAACCTTTTTTACCTCTACTAATCTCATAAAACGACCAAAAGGACAGATATAACCATTTTTAACTCTTATGAAATCTTTTTTTGTTGACTTTTTTCTTTTTTCTTTATATCCATTTTCACGCCTTAAACTATTATTATGGTCTTCAGATAATTTTTTAGGCATTACTAATGCATTTATTTTATTAATAAATAAATGATAGAGGTTTTCTGTGGAGAAATAACCAGAATCTGCGATTAAAATATGTTCACGAATTCTTTTTCGTATTTCACTGTAATTTCTTCTTTCTCCAAATTCTCTTTGCATTTCGATAAAAAGGTCAATTGTTTCATAAATGTTTTTTAATACATCTTTTATTGTTTTCCAATCATTTGATTGAGTTAACAACATTCCAGTCAATATTATGTGGTTTTCTGTCATGATTTCTTGCAAATTGAAAGCGAAATCATAAATTCCCTTTTTTGTTTTCATCCAACAAGCCTCAGGAAATGAAACAGAAACACTTCCAATGTTCCTTTCATTTAAAATAGTAGAATATATGTCTAATTTGCTGAATATGTTGGTATTGTAGAGATTAATCCTTTTTAAGATTGAATTAATTGTTTTACACATTTCTTCATCATTTTTATAAAATTCCAATTTCTCTTCTAATCCTTCTATTGTGTGATTAATGGATTTTGGTGTATTATTATGCAATAAATTCCATTCGTTCATTAGTTTTAGTCTTTCTACTTCTTTTGGTGTGATTTTGTTATTTCGGGATGCTCTGACGATTGCGTCAGTTCCATCAACAAATAATTTAACAAAATCTAAGAAGTGCAAATCATTTAATAAGACCAATGTGGCGATGAAAACTTTTTTTATTACTTTTGCATCACTTTTATTTAAAAAATTAGCGAATGAATTGCGTGATGGCTTTAATCCACAAGTAACGATTAGAAGAAATTTGTTTTTCTTACATTCTTCTTCCATTTTAGTATAATTAGCAATATCTATGCTAAAACAGTATAATACTACTATTAAAAGTAGTGTTCGAGGATATGCAGGACGTCCACGTTTAGATTCAAATTCTGAATCCAATTGATGCATTAAATTTTGAACCATTTTGCTGAATGCAAAATTAGTGATTGTTAACAACATTTTAGGACAATCCTCTTCCTGTTTAAGTTTATTTAAAATACTGCAGTCCTTATACTCTTTCAATTCCATAACTGGCATGAAAAATCAAAGTATTATTCAGTTTAAAGAATTATTCAGAGGTTTTAATTCTCAATGAAAAATCAATAAAAAATCAATGGAAATCCAATGAAAATTAAATTAAACACATAAATTTTATCTAAAAAATTTAATAAATAATTCTTATATAATAATATATAATTTAAAGTATTTATAATTATTTATATTAAATTTTAAGTAATATTAAACTAAATAAAAGTAATTAAAATAATATACATAAGTTGTTTTAAATTTAAAGGATTTTAATAGAAAAAATTACTCTAAAGTTAAGAAGATTTATAAGATCTTTTCCAGAATAAAAAAATCAAAAAATGCCAAAATAAAAATTCTCGAAAATATTAAAAATAAGGGTTCTTAAATGAATAAAACAAAAATGGTTCTTAAATGAATAAAACAAAAATAAAAGGCAAATTAATAGTCAAATAGAAAAAATAAGTAAAATAATCAAATTAAGGATTTATTGACAAACCCCTTTAAAAAAAATAAAAAAAATAAATATTAATTAATAGTATTATAACATTTTAATCAATATAATTAAACAATTAAGTTTATAAAATCAAATTAAATTATATTATCAATAAAAGAATTTTCAAAAAAAGATTCACCCATGACTAATCGAAAGCTATAAACCCAAAAGCACAATTGTGAAAATGAACACGTCAGTGCACAGGTGGGTTATGTATGATATGAGAATGTTCTTGGTTTTGATGTAGCCTATGAACTCAAATATTGATCCCAATCCCTGTATGAACAGTGCGAATATGAGCATGTTGAAGTTGAATGCGTGGAGTGTTGCAAAGAATGCCATCACCAAAAGCATTGCAACTACAACTGACCTTTTTCGGTTATGGGAATATTTATAGCCCACCCTCAAGAAGAACATGAACGGGATGAACTTGATGAACTCTTCTGTCATCAATGTGAAAACCATTGGCAACATTGTCATTACGGTGACTGTGCTTTCCCCAACCAGGTCACCGCCGACTATCCCGAACTGCTCGAGAACCGTCATCAATGCCAGTAAATATATTATGTATCCGGCAAAAAGAAGCAGTGCGATTCCAACATCCTTCAGTCTTGGCTTTTGATAGATTGCCTTGATATCTCATTTGAGAAAGTACAATAATGGAATGAAAACAACCAGACATGATAGTATTGCAATTGGAATTTTTGGGCTTAATGCCAAAAGCAATTCAATTGGTATTGTTATGAATAGGACCACCCATCCCCATTTGGGAACATATGGGTTCTTGTCATATATCGGAAAATCCAGGTCATCGTTTTCAAAACGGAACCTGTCCCCATTCATCATATAATCCTTTAGTTTGAGCTTCTCCAGGTGTTTCCGCATTTGGCGCATCTTATGAAGTTGGTCGGCGCCTCGTCGGCTGATCGTGTCTGGACTGTCCACCAGTATCCCTTGGTTCCTCCGCACTTGTAGCATGTTATTCTTGTGGTCGGAAGGGCCACGTTATTGTTGTCAGTTACGATCACCTTCGCTTCAGGTTTTTTCTCGCCTTCCATGTGGTATTGCTCTTCAATGTCATCCTTGGAGAGGTCTTTCGTATATCCGCATGTGCATTTGACGACGCCTTTTTTCGGCATCAGCATTGCTCCGCATTCAGGACAGAATTCCATATTATGTTTCACCGTTAAAAAATTCGTAAGTAATAGTTTAGTGAAAGTGGTTTATAAAACAATCGATTGTGAAAAATAGTAAAAAAAAGTTTTGGATGTGGAAGGTTGCTATCCCTCCACCATTATCAGCTTGCCCGTCGCTGGGTCCTTGTACACCTTACCCATTTCAGTGTATCCCTGACCTGAACTGTTTGAGGTGTCAGGGGTTTCGTTCAATTGCTGGCCTTGGTCCACTTCTGTTGTTTTCTGCTGCATCTGTTCCTGTATGTTCTGGGTCGGGTCAATCATTGCCTGCATGTTCCAGCTTATTATAACGAAAACCAGAAAGCCCACTGCAATGACCAGCATCGCATCCACTAGGTTGGATGTACCTGCCATTGGGTCTTCTTCGACACGTTGGCGCCTGCGCCTGCTCTGTTTTCTAACCATATTATCACTAGTTATTCATTTTGTCAAGAACCGCATCAATCAATGCATCAAGGTCAGACAGGTACCTGTCGTACCATCCTGAACGGATCTTACCGATGAAGTAGCACAGTGCACCGGAACCGATACCTACAATGGTTGTGTTGAACGCAACGGTAAGGGATGATGCCAGGGTGTTGATGTCTCCTGCTCCCAATGCCGCAAGTCCAGGGCCCATCGGAATAAGTGTACCCATCAGTCCCAGTGTCGGTCCGATACGTGTGATGATGTCGGTTTTCTGCAGGCTGTTCATAGTCTTTTCCTCCTCAAACTCAAAGAGCTTGCGTGCAAGTGCCTCCCTTGAGGCGTCTCCGAGCTCAGAGGATGATGCGATTTCATTTAACACTTTCCTTTGTGCCTTTGGTATTTTGGCATTGTTGACAATATCTTTTAATGCCTCGACACTTTGGGCACGGTTTATCTCATAAATCAGGTCTCTGATGGTTCCCACTGGAACCTTGCGTCTTGAAGTGTACTCTGCAATGGCTCCACCCAATGTGATTATTGAGATTATGACAATGATTAACAGTATAACCAGCACTGGTATTGTCAAGCTCTGTGATATCACGTCAAGGGAACCTGTTAAAAATTCTCCGCCTGGAATATTTAAAGCCATATTTTGTCACCTTATCTTAAAATACTTCTGCCTCTTTTATTTAAAACAATACCTCCCGCAAGCAATATTGCGAATGCCAATATCACCATCAGGACGTCTTGAGGAGAACCCATTGTAATTGGACTAGTGGTTTTTGACAATGCTCCTGCAATGTTCGGTATGACTATTGCTGATAATAGGAAGTATGCACCTAAAAGCAGCATGAAATTCCCCAGCACAATCGGGTAAGGCCTGTTTATCACCCTCACGATTGTGTTTGATGCAAAGTAAGTCACAATCATCACTGCCACAAGTGCGGCTGCAGCATACCAGCTCAGGTTAAGTGAGCTGACTCCTATTGTCGGCGCAACGATAAGGACACTTGCAATGATTGAACCGAAACAGCATGGGCAGGGA
>NZ_CACYJE010000085.1 GCF_902774605.1 uncultured Methanobrevibacter sp. | reverse complement strand
AAGATTGATAGTACCATTTGAAGTTCCATCAGGGTTTAAAATGTATATTTTTGAACTGGTTCCAACATAAACTCTGCCGCTTGAATCAACTACAGGAGCAGTGAAACCGCTTCCGTCCACAGAATAATCCCAAAGAGTCGCATTTGTTTTAGGACCATTGTATGGAGATTGGCCAGTATTGTTGTTGTCATAGGACTCCTTTCCCCATTGAGCATCATAAACAGGCGAATCGTCACCCAACACCTGATCATCAGCAGAGGAAGTTTCCAAATCATCAAACCCGGAATTATCTTCCACATTGGTTTCCACATCTTCACTTACCTCAGCAATTGCAGGAGCATCATAGATAGAATCATCTACAGCCAATGCCGCACCGTCATCGCTTGCAGCGCTTACTGCACTTATGCAAATTAAAGATATGAAAACAATTGACATTATCAAAATTGTTTTTTTAAAATCTTTCATTATTACACCATTTTTAAAAATATTTTTCAACAAACTTAAATAAAAAAAGTTTAAAAGTTAATATACCTTTAAAAAATTAAAAAAAAATAAATTTTACTAAAATTTATTTTATTATATATCAATTATAATTGATATACATATATATTTATAAGTAAGTTATAATATATAACAGTTATTATTTAGTTTTTCATAGAAACTTTAAAAAATCAATTAAAAAAAAAGTTTTCAGAAACGCCATAGTCTAAAATAAACTAAAAGATCAAAACAACTTTTGATTCAAACTCCCGGATTAAAGATTCGAAAAAAAAATAAAAATAAAAACAATCGACGGCGAATGCCGCCGAATGAAATTTAATCTCAGTAGACCTTCAGCTTGCCACTGAAAGTTTTCTTGTAATTTCCGGAATCCCCTTTGAAAGTGGCTTTATACTTATATATCTTCTTTTTATTAGCCAGCTTCAATTTGAAAACAGCCACACCTTTGCTGCTGGTCTTAGCTTTATAAGTCTTTTTGTTAATCTTCAAATAAACAACTCGGCCTTTTAAGACCTTCTTGGAAACTGTCTTCAAGATGATTTTAAACTTGCGTTTGGAATTTGATTTCTTAACCTTCTTGGTCGGACTGGAGAATTTGACCTTGTTCTTTAAAACAGAAACACCAACAATTGATGAGCAAGATTTAAACCTGCTGTCCCCTGGGAAATAAAGATTGAACTTGTATTTGCCAGCAGAAACAATGTTTACCTGGAACTTGAAGAAACCTTTGGAATCTGTGGAAACCTTGTACTTACTGCCTCCAAAACTAATGACTATGGTCTTGGATGCCAAAGGATTATTGCTTGAATCCAACAAGTAGCCGGTTAAATACTCTCCGCTCTTGACGCCCGCACTTGGAACAGCTGAAACCTTCAAAGAAGAGCAACTGATATGAGTATCATAAACCCAACTCAAGGAAAAAGTCTCATTATAAAGCTTGTATGTAAAATCTTCATCTCCTGGATAATATATGACCAGATTGTTGGAGCCTTCGACAAGAGATATATTGAAACTGGTGAAGCCATTGGAAAAAGGCAACAGGTAATAATATTCATTGACTCCAACAGTCAGGTTGCCGCTGATAGTATAAGGCTTGAAATCAACAGAAACCTCACCCAATCCATTTCTAACTAAAGACAGATTGACATCCATTTTGAAATTTGAATCATTGTATTTCTTGACAACAGAAAAACTGGTGATATTGCTGCTTGCATGATAATAGTAACTTTCATTGTAACTTGCAGAAATCACATAATCTCCCAAAGCCAAATCAGTCAGAGTCACATTAGCAGAACCATTGACGACATAAAAGTCGAAAGAATTGTTGTTGATTGTTAAAACACCATATCCATAAACCTCACCGGGTCCGACAAGAATCTCAACCGTCTGATTCTCGCCAACGATAATATTATCCGCAAAAATACTGAGGAATGTATCCTCTTTAGAGGTTATATTGCGGTAAACAGTGAAATGAGTGATGGCAGAACTGTTATAATAATTATCGGTGCCTTCATAGTAAACGGCAACTAGATAATCGCCATCATTTAAATTTCTAACCTCATAAGTAGCAGAGCCATGATTCAAGTAAACCTTGTAAGTCTTATTGTTTATGACTATGCGCGCAAATCCACCAATGTCAGAAGGAGATGCATTAATTATAATCCGAGCCTTCTGGCCTTCAATAATGTCATCCGCAATAATTGTAATATTTGTATTGAGCTTGTCGACATTAATCAATTTATCTGCAAAAGACCTTGAAAAATACTCATTTCCCAGATAACTGACATTCAAAACATAATCTCCAGCAGACAATCCTTCGATGGAAAAAGTGCAGGAGCCGTTTTCGTTTAAAGAAGAGCGGTGTTCCTTACCGTCAATTAAAACGCAAACCATCCCATCCAGCAAAACAGATGACTGGCCGTTGTCAAAAACATCAACATTGATGGTCAGATTGTCACCGTAAACAATATCCAAACAATCAAACTCCAAACTGGAATTGAATTTGTCAACATCAATCACAAGTTCAAAAGAGTACCCATCTATTGAAGCATTGACTGCAAATCCTGAGCGAACATCGCTACCTGAAAATACAACAGACGCAGAACCCAAACTCAAATCAGAGACAGATGAACTTAAATAAGCATCACCTCCGCTGCAGTTGAATATTACCTGGCGAACAGGAATAAGACTTGAATCAGGAACTTCGTTTCCATCATTCAAACGATTCAGATAGACAGACAAGACAACAGACTCCTCCAATCCTAGATTTGAATAGGTAGGGTCTGCAGTCATGACAAGCCAGCTGGAAACATCAAAATTGGTAAGATTGTCGAAGACAGGATTATTGGATCCCCACCAGTTGTAACGGCATGCCAATATATCTCCTCCGACATTATAAATGTCATACTTGTCATTTACAACATTCTCGTCATATGTCTTTCTCAATTTGGTATTGTTTAAAAAGACATTGTAATTGGCTGTTAAATTCCCAGTATTGTAAATGACATTGCCGAACCATGTAAAAGCTGCTCCACCAGATTGATATAAAAATTTAAATGGATCAATATAATTATTCTTGAAAACATTGGATGTGATGTTCAAATCACCCTCATTATAAATGGCACCCCCTCCATTTGCAAACTGATGAAGCCAGACCGTATTGTTTTCAAATGTTGAATTGAAAATGCTGCAATCTCCTCTATTTGCCAATGCTCCTCCGCCTTTATCGAGATAGCCTGCAGAGGAATTGATAATTCGGGTGTTTGCAATATTGCAGATTCCAGTTGTACTTATTACAGCGCCATTGTTTATGAAAAGACTGTTGGAAATATTTAAAAAATCATGACTGGTAATCAAATGATGTGAGAAGTTTGTAAAAGAACTGTTATCAATGATCAAATCCTTTTCATTGATAATATGAAAATCATAGAAATGGTCTGAATAATTTTTATAAGCTTGTCCCCAAATATCATAAGTAAATTGATCATGACTGTTAAATCTGGCAATGAAACTGCAATTGCTAATATGCATGCTGCCATAATTAATAAATTTATCGCTATAAATGAAGTTGCTGTTTTCAAGATTTAAAAGTCCATGATTGGTAATCAAAAAATTTGAGCCGTTGACGAAATTGGAATTTTCAACTGTCAGGCCACCTTCATTGTAAATAGCCCCCCCATCAGGGGATGGAGAACCAATAAGATTGAGGAGGGTGATGTTGTTTAAAGCAAGAGTCCCATTGGAAAGTATTTTTAAAAAACTTCCGCTACTGAAGTCTATTGTGAAACCATTGCCGTTGACTGTCATATCCCTATCGATTATGAATCCCTCATCTGAAAACTCATCAGAACCTCTAGTTACATTGCCGTTAAGGATGATTATGCCTGTAGAAGACTCATCTATAGCTTTTTTCAAATCAGTGAAATTGGAAATGAGATCCTCATTTTCAGCCAGAATTCCGCTTTCACCCGCATTAGTTAAAGAATTTGTATTTTTAATACTAGAATCCGAATTTACATACTCATTCAAATCATCAATACCAGCACCTGAAGATAAACCGTCAGAACCAGCATTTGAAGATAAAACATCCTCCTCATTCAATTCAGAAACTTCAATATCCGAAGATGCTCCATTATATTCTAAAGAGTCAGCACCTATCGCATCTGAAAAACCCCCTGTATCATTCGCGCTGACATAAGTCAAACTTAATAAAAACACGAATAAAATAAAAACAAACTTAACAAAAGTTTTTTCATACATAATATCCACCTGAAACTAATATTAAAAATAAAAATTCAATAAACAAATAACCAATATGAGAAAAATAATTAAAAAAATACTAATAAAATAATAAAAAATTATTGATAAACAGCCTAGACAATAAAATTAAATCAATCCGCAATGATATTGGCGAATTGACTAATCTATTTTTTTAGTTTTATATCCTACATAAAGCAAAATCGCAAAGAGAATCAATAGCCATAAGAGATTATTCTCATTGACATCAGCTGTTTTATCAACAACATTCTTTTCTATTTCATATGCTTTTTGATTTGAAAATTCAGAACCTTCAGAACTTGAAGAGCTGCTGGCCTTTGAACTTAAAGGAGTGGAACCGGACAAGCCGGGAGTATCATAACTGCTGTTTCCATCATAAGATGCCTTGGTAGTTGAATTAATCATTGCAACCCCATTAATATCATTTGAAATAATAGAATTGATGCTGTTCATCATATTGCTTGTGAAGTCTATACCATAGACTGTGGAATAAGGATTAGCACCATTTGAACCACTCATAATGCCTAAAGCGCCTCTGCCATCAGAACCTCCATTGCCTATGCCATTGCCATTTCCATCACTTGGATTCGGATTTATCTTGAAATTGAATTCCCGTTCTCCAGAACCCTGAA
>NZ_CACYJE010000084.1 GCF_902774605.1 uncultured Methanobrevibacter sp. | reverse complement strand
GGCCTTTATCAAAAATATCATTTCGGACAATATTCTGCCCGGGGATGTTTATGTCCGTGCAAAAGAGCTCCATTTTGTCACGGATGAGCCGCGCAGCGTCTTTCTGATCAGACAGATGGAAAATGCCGATGTTGCAGCGGGGGAACTGGTGAGCCGCCTGTTCCCGGACCGGCAGCATGATTTCGTCCTGAATATCAACGAGAACGATATTGTTGTGGTCAAATCGGTCCAGGCTGACACCACGAAGGAAGAGATCCACGAGATTGCGGCTGAAATTGAAAAAGCACTCCTGGAGCAACTTGGGATTCGGACTGTGATCGGCATCAGCACGGAAGCACGTCATCTGCGCGAGCTGGCAGACAGATACAAAGAAGCACAGGTCGCCATTGATGTAGGCCGTGTGTTCGAAAGCGACAAGACGATCATTCACTATGAGAGCCTGGGGCTGGGCAGAATCATCTACCAGCTGCCCACCACCCTGTGTGAGATGTTCCTGAATGAAGTCTTCAAGAAAAATCCGATCGAGACACTGGATGAAGATACGCTGGAGACGATCAACCGTTTCTTCGAAAACAATCTTAACGTTTCCGAAACATCCAGGAAACTATATGTTCACAGAAATACTCTAGTATACAGACTGGAGAAAATCAAAAAAATCACCGGCCTTGATCTGCGGGAGTTTGACCACGCCATTGTCTTCAAGGTCGCGATGATGGTAAAGCAGTATCTCGATTCGCTGAACGCATCGAAATACTGATCCCTTTTCTTCCAGGCCCTCGGGCAGAAGAGAAGCTTACTCGGAGGCACTTATGGTACAGATGACAGATGTCACGAAGATCTACGACAGCAGCAGTACAGTCGCACTGGACGGGATCAACCTGACAATCAATGAAGGTGAATTTGTCTTTCTGGTAGGACCGTCCGGTTCCGGAAAGACCACCCTGATGAAGCTGATCACCGGCGAGGTTCGAGCAACCGCCGGTGAGATTGTTGTCAATGATTTTGACATGGTCAAGATCAAACGGAGAAAGCTTCCCAGGGTACGTCGTACGCTTGGGGTGATTTTCCAGGATTACCGCCTGATTGAAAACATGACCGTGTATGACAATTTCATTGAGGATAAGGATTACTCTAACGGCTTGGTTTACATCACATGGAGAGCTGAGGAAGGAAACTGGAGCTATGACAACTTGACCGGCCAGTGGAAACTGCCGAGCTTGGATGGCGGGAAATCCGCTTCAATCATTCTGGTATTCAAGGTCTTCGTCAACGGCACATTATACAATAATGCAACCTCAGGCGTTGGATACATTAACGTCACCAATTCCTCTGACGTGATTAAGGTTTACAATCCAAACCTTACCGTCGAGAAACATTCCTTGACTCCAACTGTTGAATTGGGGGATAAGGCACGTTTTGAAATCATAGTGAAAAACACTGGAGATATTGACTTGGGCAATGTGACCGTAACCGAATCGTCCCATGAGGGTTTGGTCTTTGACCATGCTGAAAAAGCCGATTTATGGGATGAGAGTCTTGTCAACGGCAAGCATACCTGGAAACTGAAAGGCAATCTTAGTGTTGGTGCTGTTGAACGCTTTATCGTGGTGTTTAACACGACAGCAGCCGGCAACTTTACCAATATTGTAATTGCAGGAAGCAACAAAACCGAAAACAGGACATCCAACAATACGACCAGGGTGGTGAGCTCAAACTTCACTATTTCCAAAATCACAATCACTCCTAAAGTCACAGTGGGTGAAGAGGCAGTATTTGAAATCATAGTTAGGAATACTGGCGATTTGGACTTGCAGAATTTGACTGTAATTGAAAGTAAGTATGATTCTGGACTTGTTTATTTGAGATTTGTTCCGGTTAAGGGAAACTGGGAGCATGTCTTGGATGATGATGGTAAGCATAAGTTTACGTTACTGGGCAATCTCAGCATTGGGGACTCAGCAAGTTTCAGGGCAATATTTAACACTACAAAAACAGGCAATCTCTCTAACACTGTAACTTTAAACAATACCAATTCAACCAACACAACCGAAGTTGTGAATGAAACCCCTGAGAACAACAATACTCGAAACTACACCATTCCCGAACCGAACATAAAGATTGACACGCCGATAATCGAGCAGGTATTGGACAGTGAATGGGTTGTTGTTGAAAAGGACAAAACGATAATTGATGATAAGGCCACGGGCAATCCATTAATCGCATTGCTTTTAGCTTTAATTTTCATACCTTTGAGAAGATTTAGAAAATGAATCTTCCACTTATTTTTTTTTACATCCCTTCTTTGCTGGGGATAAAAATTAAATTCTCATGATGCCTCCACGATTCTTATTGGGGGTAGATATTATTTTTAATGGTCATCATGGCCTATGATTAAATGGGTCTTTCTTTCAATTATCTGATGGGTTATATCATTGGTGAATTATGGTAATTGTTATTTTTTAAAACAATTAAGAATTCTTTTTTTGAATTTTAACTCAATAAGCATCATTGGTTTTACTTGAATGCCATCAGCATTGATTGATTTTAATATAATGTATTGGGAATCAATGCATTTTACTAAATCAAAATCAACAGTAATGTATTTAGGGTATTTTAAAAAATAGTTAAAAATGGCAAAATATCAGCATGCGTATTTTACCATCAAGTCAAATAGGTCCTTGGCCCAATCTGTTGAATCCTGCTTTGTTATGTTTTCAGGGATTTCATAAACGAATGTTGGGTATCCTGCCTTTGCAATAGGGCATGAAACCAATACTGCTGATGTTGACTGGTATGATTCGTTGCCTGTTTTCGGGTAATATCCGAAATGGCTGGTTTCATTTATCTTTTTGGCAATTTCCACTGAGGCATTGTCCATCTCAGGGGTTGCAAGGTAGAATCCTTCACCGTACCATTCCACATGTGAATGGCTTATGATCACCGCTTTTGCATCTGTTGTGTTGACGTCGGGGTTTACGAAGTCGTGAACCAGGCTTTCACCGTTCGCCCTGCTTTTCTTGTAGTCTTTCGGGTCTTTTGTAACGTTCACCTGGTAGTGGATGATTTTAACGTCATCATGCTCATCGGCATATTCCTTTGCCGCCTTGATTTCCGGATTTATTGATAGTTTTTCTCTTGGGTGGATTCCGGTGATTAATGCAATTGAGTTTGCTGCACTCTCATTGCCGTATATGATTCTTTCAACTGTGCCTAGGTTATTGTTGCCCAGAACCTTGTATGCAGTGTGGTCGGCCTGGTAATTCTCGCTGTGGATTATAATTCCAAGTATTATGAGCAACACTACAATGAGTATTATTTTGGTTTTCCTTTTCAAAGTTTCACCTTGATGTTATTTTGTACCTTTTCGTATAATATATTTTGGTCATTTTTCATGGGAATAAAGTTAGGTTGAACCTAACCTTATTTCCATTTTGGAGGTTGTATTTAGTGAAACGATGAACTAGTGTAGTGGGTGTTCCACTACATGTTAATTATTGGTTGATTCGTTTATATATCTTTTTTGATTATTTAAAGGATAAAATGTTTCAATTATCATCATTGGGGAATGTATGATAGTTAGTTTTATATATTATGGTTTTTCAAGAACAATTTTTCACTCCCAGACAACTTTTGCCCCAAAAGTAAAATGAATTGAGGCATTCAAGTGTTCTTCTTTAATAATAGTTAATAATTGTTTAACATGTGAATGGGATTGGATCTGCATCCTCTCCCATTCAACAAGATCTCTCATTATCCAATATAGTTTTTCGCATAATCTATCGTAAAGAATGGGGATGATTCTTTACACTTGATTATTGGTCCTGATTTTATAAATGTTTTTTCTTTGATTTGAGGACAATTATTCCCTGCAAGGGCAATTGTAAAAAGTAAATCTTGAAAACTTTAAATATGATGAGGTTAAGGCAATTTTTCAATTTAAAAGCAATTTTTCAGTCAAGTTGATTTTCAACATTCCATGCAAATGGATGCCTTTGAAAAATTAATCAGTAGATTCACGACTTAATTGAAAAAATTCCCAATTTCAGATACTTTTAAATATATTATTGAATATAATTATTAATACTTAGATTATTTTAAGTGTAAATTCAAAAAAGTGTGAAATATATGACAAACGAAGATTTTGCAAAAAAAATAAAAGACATTAGAGCTAGACAGGACATGTCTATAGAAGACCTTTCTGAAAGAAGTGGAGTAAAACTTGAAGTTTTACAGGCCATGGAAGATGGTGAAGTGATTCCTTCACTCACACCGCTGACAAAAATGGCCAGGGCATTAGGAGTAAGATTAGGAACATTCCTCGATGACACACCTGAGCTCGGACCGGTAGTCACACGTGGAGGAAAAACAGAAAACTCCCTATACTTCTCAGGACGCGAAGACGTGACAAACGCAACCAACCTTGAATTCCACTCATTAGGTGCAGGTAAAATAGACAGGAACATTGACCCGTTCATGATCGACATTGATTATGAGGAAGGGGAAAAGGAATTATCCTCACACGAAGGAGAAGAGTTCATATATGTCCTAGACGGTGAAATAGAAGTGATCTACGGCAAAGACACATTCTCCATCGGTGAAGGGGACACAATCTTTTACGACTCAGCAGTGCCACACCACCTCCACGCAAAAAGCGAAGACGGTGCCAGGATATTAGCCGTGCTGTACACTCCATACTAAAGCAGGTGAATAAGAATGAATAAAATAACTTTCGAGCCAAAAGTAGACAGATTTTACACAGCCAGTATAGATTCACACTTGAACACATTGCAATTGAGATTGCATTAGGGATTTGCATTTTGGACATGGTTATTTTATAAAAAATTAGAGGTGAAGAGTATGAGTGAATTATTTACAGAACTTCCGTTAGGAAAGTTCTTCGAGTCAATGGTTGAAAAACAGCCAGATCATGAATTTATCGTTTATCCAGACAGAAACTTAAGATTTACATACAAGGAATTTGACGAAAGAGTAGACAACCTGGCAAAGGGAATGCTAGCGATAGGAATAGAGAAAGGCGATCATGTTGGAATATGGGCTAAGAACGTGCCTGAATGGCTTACCTACATGTTTGCAACCGCAAAGATAGGTGCAACAATCGTAACAGTGAACACAGCATACCAGTCACACGAGCTGGAATACGTGCTCAAGCAGTCCGACATGAAGGCACTGGCAATGACTGATGCATTCAGGGACACAAGCTACTTTGACATAATCAATGAGCTTGTTCCAGAGCTTAAAAGCTGTGCTAGGGGACATCTTGTTGCTGAGAAGTTCCCACGATTGAAATTCATATTCCACGTCGGACAGGAAAAGCACCGTGGAATGTACAACACCAATGAGCTGCTGCTTTTAGGAATGAACTATGACGATGAAGAGTACCAGAAGGTCAAGGATTCCGTGACACAATATGATGTTATTAACATGCAGTACACATCCGGAAC
>NZ_CACYJE010000083.1 GCF_902774605.1 uncultured Methanobrevibacter sp. | reverse complement strand
AAGGCATGAGTAAAATGAAAAATCATCTCATGTCAAAAAGATGAGAAAGAAAAGTAGGTAACTATTCAGCGAATCGCCCTCGCGATGGATTTTAAGAAACAAATTACAATAATTGGAATAATTTCATCCACTAATTTCAATAATTATAAAAATTAATGACCTAAATTATTCTAATTATTCAAATTAGTTTCAAAAAAACAAGTTGGAGTCCTTCGCTGAATAGTTACAAAAGTAGTCCGTGCATACAAAAAAGTACGAAAAAGTTTTGTTATGTTCCGAAATCAATCTATATTTGCAACCAGAACGATGAATCGGACGACAAAATCCGTTCGTCTATTGTATGACAGGCTGACAAGCTTTGACCTAGTTGAATCTGGAAAATTTACACTTAGAAGTCGAAAACAGTTTAGTCAAGTCAGTCATGTTCCTTTCGAGGGACACGGACTGCTTTTCTATCATTTGTTTGACTTCGGGTATTTTCCAGAACCTAACTAGGGCAAGTGTAGCAAAAGTGAGGGCGTGCCCCTTTTTGTATCGCCTCGATTAACCTTATTTAATAACAATCAAAACACTAACCGTCTATGCCAAGATTCAGAATCACAACCAAACAGCGAAAGATGAGCAACGGCATCATCATCGAACCCGGTATGTCCGTTGAGGTCGTCACCTCCTCATTCTCCAACCCCGTCTCCACCAACGGCGGCCAAGCCGTTGTAGATGCCTTCATGCGCATCTATGGAGTAGATATAAAGAAAGCAGGCGCACTCAATACGGTGTGGCTGGATGTTAAACAAATAGGATAACGACAATGAAATGTAAACATAGAAAACTGATGCTTTATAATGTACGACATTGCCATCTTTATTTTAGATTAATTATCTACATTTGCAACATTCGTACAATGATACGTGAAGTCAGAAAAGGGAAGAAAATTAGAGAAAATAATTTTCCTTGCTTCACAATTGGTTGCAAATATGGAACAATTTGGGGATTGGGTCATAGCTACCAATGCCATAAGATAATACAATACAATGAAGAACTCCATGATTCAATAAAAGCGGCATTATGCTCCACTAGAAAGAGTATTGCTCTATCAACAAACGTTAAAGAAAAACTGTATTGGGGATCATGTGCAGAAGATTACGCAGCGAGCCATGTCTTAAAACAGTATCAAAAGCAATACCCCAAACAAGAACAGGAACTCCGCTGATATTTGCCCCCTATTGTCATTCATGCTATCACCAGTCCCTCATCGGTTTTTGTTATAATGTAGCTTCGGCCGCTGATAAGCTTCTCGTTCGAGTCAATGTTTGCTAACGGCAATAGTGTTTCACCTTTCTTGTCATCATACTCCATTATCAGCCTGTTTTTATGAATCGTCAGTTCAAAGTATCCCTTATCCGAGGGCAGGTGAATCATCTTGGAGTATCCCTCACCGTTCGAGTTCACCTGGCTGATCTGGTTTGCAACCTCATCCAGTATCAGCCTGTGGGAGGCGGCATCCTCAATATTAAAACTTGACGATAATGAAGCCTGTGTGAAAAATAACATGCCGCAGGCAATAATGATTATAATGAATAATGCAAACAGATATTCCATTGAAATAAAACCTTTATTGTCCATAATTCTAGATTATCATTAGAATTAATAAAGTTTACTCCGATTACAAGTCAATATTTATATAAGATTGAAATTAAACATTATACCATGAAAGGCAAAGTAATTTTTATTGGTGCAGGTCCTGGAGACCCTGATTTAATCACCGTTAAGGGAAGAAGAGTCATTGAAAAGGCCGATGTCATTATTTATGCAGGTTCCCTTGTGAACAAGGATGTTTTAAGCCCTGCACGTGATGACTGTGAAATACACAATAGCGCTTATTTGAATCTTGAGGAAACAGACGGAATCATTACTGAAGCGGTCAATGAGGGCAAGCTGGTTGCTCGGGTGCACACCGGCGACCCTTCAATCTACGGCGCCATAGCCGAACAGATCCGTGAGCTTAAAAAGCATGACATCGAGTATGAAATCATCCCCGGCGTGAGTTCACTATTCGGCACTGCAAGCGTGCTGGAGACTGAATTGACATTACCTGAAATCTCACAAAGTGTCATAATCACTCGTCCGGAAGGAAGAACTCCAAAGCCTGCTGGCGAGAGTCTTGCAAGCTTTTCCAAGCATCATGCAACCATGTGCGTCTTTTTGGGTGTTGGCATGATCGACAAGGTTGTTGATGAGCTGCTTGTCGGGTATGAGGAGACCACCCCCGTAGCAGTCGTCAAAAAGGCAACTTGGCCAGACCAGCAAATAATTAGAGGAACCCTCAAGGATATTGCAGGAAAAGTTAAAGATGCCAATATAACAAAGACTGCAATGATTATAGTGGGAGATGTTCTAGACCCTGGAGACTTTAATGCATCCAAGCTATATGACAAGAACTTCAAAACAGAATATCGTTAGATAACATTCACCGCAACCATCACACAACTATTACCTTAAAAAAAAAGCATCATTATTTTTGGCCAATCACTTTAATATCCTTAAACGCATCATAATCTGTGGCGTATACCATGCAGACCTCATCCCTCAGACCGAAAACGAAACCGCAGCCCTCGTTTCCATAATCAAGATAATATCCAGAGTATCCGAACAGCTTATGCGGAGTGCCTCCGATGGTTGATGCAACCTTATCGCTGTCAATGCCCTTTCCAGGAGTCTTGACTATGCCTATTTCAATATAATACTTGTCATTGCTCCAACCCATGGATGTGGATTCGATATTGCCGTCATACTCAACATTGTTGCGGGACGGTACGCTTACATAATCGGCAGGTATTTCAAACTCGACATTGTCAACCTGGACCGTTTGGGCCTGGTTGAAAAAAAGAAAAGCTGAACCTATCGCAGCCAGTGCAATCACTGCAATAACAATTAAAATGAGAAATCTATTTGAGAATTTATTATGCCTATTGGGGACTTTCTCACCGCAATTGGCACAAAACAATGCTTCATCCTTTAGCGGTTCACCGCATTTGCTGCAATATTCAGTCATATAATCTTAACTGTATTTGTCCTTCACTTCATTCATTAGCCTTAACTTTTCAAAGGCCACATCCTTTGGGGATCTCCTAAGCCCGCAATCTGGATCAAGCAGGAGGTTTTCCTTGCCGACAATGTTGATTGCCCTTACAACCAAGTCATCGACATCATCAATATTGTCCACAGTATTCACTGATGAGTCAACGCAGCCGAAACCGATTTTCTTGTTGAGAATAAGATTGGCATTATCCTCCAAAACGTTGATGTTGACGTTGTTTCCTGCAAATTCCATATCCAAAATGTCAACATTGAACTTGGCCAAGTCCTTAAATACGCCATCGAGCGTTCCGCAGACATGCATCGCCAATGGTATTTCAAGGTTTTCGCGCAATATGTCAATGGCCTGGCTTGCAACCTTCATGTCAACCATTCCTGTTGATAGGAACGGCTCATCAATTTGAATGTAGACCGGCTCCACCTTGGAGGCTATTGCATCCACTTCAGATTTCAGGGAATGTGCAAGGTCAATGATGGCATCCTCCTTGTTCTTGTAAAATCCGGCAATCCTTGATGAGTGAACGATAGTGTTAGGTCCTGTGATGATTCCCTTGACCCCATGGCCTTCAGGAATGTTGCCATCATAATAATCCTTCATTATCTTTTTGGCATACTGCAAGTCCTTAATGGAGATTTCCTGAGTGGGGTTTCTTATCTTGGAAACTATTACAGTGTTTCCATCCTCTATCTTCATTCCCGGAATGTATCTTGTAAAAATAGAAACCATGTCTCCTCTAACCTGACCGTCTGAGATGATGTCCACTCCTGCGTCAAGCTGAGCGATGACACTGTCCTTAATTGATTCCTTGAAAGGGTCATATGCGCCAAGCGCATTCAATAACTTGTTTTTTGCTGTGGAGGCTTCTTTAACTTCAACAGGAAAGCTCCCTACTACTGTTGATTTCATTTCTTGTTACCGGTATCGAGTTTTCTAATTTTTTCCATTTCCTCTTCATCAATCGGCAATTCCACAACGGAAGTTCCGTGACATGGCTTGGTGTATGGCAGGAACACTGTTCCCTTTTCATGGTCAAAGCCTATTGGTATTGGTGGAATTCCGATTACGCGAACTCCCAGCACTTCATCGCCTGGCTTGATGTAGACCAAATCATCAGCCTTGAATCTTATAATCATTGCACAGTCCTTAAAGCCCGCTTTTGAAGCATGTATCTCATAATTGTCTGATTGCTGCAGGTAAGTATCTAAACAGAATGACATGACTATTCAAACTCCTTTATTGCTTTGTCAAATTTAACCTTGATTGGAGATGGGTTATGGAAAGCCCTAACGGCAGTGATCAGTGCGTTGCTTCCGCTCTCTTCAATCATGCTTACGAATTCGGCCACTTCATCAGCATCCCTTGAGAATACCAGTGCCAATGATTTTGTCTGCAATATCTGGTCGAATGTTACAAAGAATGATGCTGCAGCATCCTTGTGAACGAAACCAACGAGCAAATCATAGTCCCCTTCCTTGATTTCCCCCAAATGTCTTTCCAAGTCAACAAGGTCCAGATGATAATAATCCTCCGGGTCTGAAACCTTCACCAGTTTTTTGGCTGCAGGGTTTGCCGCTATTGTTGTATCATATCCCATTTTTGTTAATTTATTGTAAACGTAAACTGCCAGTGGAGTCTGTGATGGAGTTTCAGGACATCCAAGCAAAACTAAAGCTTTCATTATACTACCTCACATGTGAATTTTATGATCTTGTTTTGAGTGTAACTACATTAGCCAGAATCAACATTCCAACGAATATGAATGTCATCAGTGCCATACCGTTAATGGAACGGTTGAATATGAATAATCCAACTAATGATTGTGCACAGAATGCTGCCAGTGCACCTGTCAATAGAACTTCCCTTCCAAGGTATTTCTTGTTGTTCTTCTCTCTTTTTTCACGGTACATCTTAAGTACCTTGAATCCTATGATGATTGTTCCAAGCACGAACACCATCAATCCAACCAGTCCAAGGATACCGAAGTCAAAGCCCCATCCAAAGATTCCTGGAAGCATATAGTCGATTGTATCCTTCTGGTTTACAAGAATACCGAAGAACATTGGGAAAGGCAATCCGAAGAATAATACGAGTTGCATAGGCAAGGTAATGTATCCTTCTGCGAAGGCGGTTCCTTCCGCTCCCCAATAGGATGCATTCGCATTGTGCCCTATTAATTGGATATTGCTCAATACTGTCTTAATACTTGACAGTGAGTATTGCTCAATCCTACCTATCCTAAGCAATGGTGAGAAAATAGTCATTCCTGAGACTCTTGCAATGACTTCCAGCAATACGAAACCTACACCTGCAGCTCCTAAAAACAATCCTATCCTTCTTGCGGTGATTACGGATTTTTCCCTGAATGATTTTGAAATCATCAAGTATCCG
>NZ_CACYJE010000082.1 GCF_902774605.1 uncultured Methanobrevibacter sp. | reverse complement strand
ACTTTAATCAAAGAACAACCATTAGTAATAAATTAATTTTAAAAATGATAAATTCTTAAAGGATAGTACACTAAAATACAATTTAATATTTTCATAATACTGATTTAAAGTATTATAATGAAATTCTTAAATTGACGGCATTGCTTATTTTAGTACAAATTTTAATATACTTGAAACATATATACTAATATGGAACTGAAAAATTTTTTTAGAAATTCCTCAAACAAGATTTACAATCATAATATGGATTTGCTTGAGGATTATGATTTAATCACTCCATTGGGTTCGCCGAATAAGCTTTTTTTAAAATTCCTCAATTCAAAGAACCTTAAAATCAAGGAGGATGAACTCACTAGTGAATTGATTGAAGAGTTTGAAGGTTCCATCGATTCAATCAACCTCAGGCTGGCCAAAAACCAGCGGGAAAAGGAGACAATCTTCAGACAGGAAAAGGTATGGATCAACATTCTCATTGACGATGAGTGGGTTGGAAGCGACCTGATGCTTGAGCATGACGGAGTCACCATTGAAAGGACCGGCGAGAAGCTGCTCTATACTGAGATGGTTGAAATCACCATCGACGAGGGAGGATGGTCCAAAAAAAGGATTGTCATAGACACTTATGATGACGAGTTCATATTTGAAATCAATGAGACCAAGGCGGTTCCCCTAAAGGAGATTCTTGAGGACAATATTGAAAACCAGACTCATGACGAGTTTGATGACCTGCTTGAAATGTATGCATTGTTTGATAAGGGAAAGATTTCCGAAGAGGAACTGGAGGTCCGCAAGGCCTTGATTTACAGTGACGACAGGTACTGCACCGAGTGCGGAATCAAGCTTGACCCGGATTCCCAGTACTGCTCACACTGCGGGCACAGGGTTGACGATTAAATCAAATACTCCATAGATAATAATGAATCATTATCTCAAAAGCACCGGTTTAACCAGTCAACATTATCATTATTTTAAACGAAGGTTTCAAATAATCTGTTTTTCAACCGGTTGATGTGGATTCAACGCTTCGATTTTCAGGATAAACATCCAGTTTCACCATAAGATAATCACAACTTTTATATGCGATGAGAATGTAATAATAATGTACCAACATTATAATAGGAGGAATCAACCATGACCAATAAGGAAATTCGCGAAGAATTAAACGAAGCTAAAAAATTATACAAGGCCAAGAAATACGATGAGGCCCTGACTATTTATGAAAGACACTATAACGAGTCACCTGAAGCATTGAACAACTGGGACAGGATATTCTACAGCTGGAGCCTGTACCAGCTCTACATCAAGGATGCATATGACGAGGACAAGCTATACGAGTCAGCAGAACTTGTCACTGAACTGGTCAGGCAGGATGACCTGAACAAGAGGCCGGTGTGCGCATACACCCAGACAGTCTTCAAGGTACTTGACCAGCTCTATGCGGAAAATGACTACTATGACCTTCTCGCATGGCTCGACAAGATCAACCCCGAACTCCTAGACCAGAAGAGGTTCGAGACAGAGGATAGGGTGTACCGCTCCAAAAAGGAAAAGTACTATGACTATGCCACCAAGGCCTACTTTGAAGTTGAGGACTATGAGAAATGCATAGAAACCTCCAAGGAAGCGCTGGAGAGTCTTGATGTCTTCACCAACAACAGTGACATATGGTATAATTGGAGAATAGCCAAGTCATATAGGGAACTTCTTGACAACAGTGAGGCATTAAGGTATCTTGAGGAAGTGGCCAAGGTCAAGAAGGACTGGTTTGTCCAAAAGGAAATTGCTGAAAACTATTATGTCCTCGGTGAGGATGAAAAGGCGCAGGATTACATCTGCGAAGCCGTCCTGACCAATGACCCGTTAACCATAAAGGTCAACCTGTACCATCTGGCCTATAAGATCCTGAAGGAAATCAACCCGGAACTGGCATTGAAGCATGCCGAACTATTCTGTGCCATCAAGCTGGAGAATGATTCAAAAGTCCCTGATGATATTGAAGAGTTATTGATTGACGAGGAAACATTGGACAAGAATGCTTTGGAAAGTGAAATAAGACAATACTGGACCATGTACAAGTTCAAGGACCAGGAACTTAAAAATGGTACAGTCACCAGGATATTCGAGCACGGACGCTCAGGTTTCATAACCTCAGACGATGACGAGTCCGTATACTTCAACGTCTCCGAATACAAGGGGGATGACTTGAAGGTTGGTGATTACGTGTCATTCTACACTGAAAAAAGCTTTGACAAGTCAAAGAATCGTGAATCAACACGCGCCGTCAATATCAGGAGCGCATTATAAGATGGCCCGTGGAGGATATTTCCAGGGCGACGATTGGGTTGAGTACTCATCAGGCCCCCTAAGCGAGTCAACTGCAACATCACAGAAGGAAATGCGAAAGCAGGATACAGTCAAATGCCCAAGGTGCAACAGGATAGTGCCCCTCAAAAGGGTTTGCATATTCTGCGACAACATACTTTTAAAGGAGGAATAATAACCATGACAACCACACTATTCGATTTTCTAAAGAACTTCAACAGCGAAGCGTATGAGATAGCATTGCAGATTGAGGATGAGGTGACAACCTCTCCCGCTTCAATCAAGACCTATGCCACCACTTTTCTTGAGTGCATAGTGATGGACATGCTCGTTAAATCCGGAAACGGGAACATCAACCCGATGGCGACCTTCACGGCTAAGGTTAAGAAGCTGTCAATGTTCAATGTCATCAAGTACTCATTCGAGACACAATTGCTGAACGCATATAAGCTGAGAAACACTGCCCATTACTCCTTGAAAAAGACCGCAGAGGAGGACAGGCGCCTGGCTTTGGAATTGTATGAGAAGCTCTTCCATATAGCCTGGAGGTACTTTGACGAGTTCGGGGGAAACGAGTACGGATATCTTGGAAAGCCGAAGTATGTTGCGCCCTTTAGGGAAAACGATGACAAGGAACTTGTCGAGGTCCCCAACATTGAGAGGATGGAGAAGATCTATGACCATTGCATCATCTGTGGGCGCAGGAACAATTCACATTACCATAACCTCTGCAGCGACTGCAACAACAGGATAGAGCATGTTGAGGATGTAATCAACCTCAAGAACCATTTCGAGGACAGGTTCAACAAGCGCCATATTGTTGATTTGGGCTATTCCAAACCATACAGTGACGCGCTCATCAGGGAACTGCTCAATGAGGGCCTGATCACTAAAATCGACAAGTCATACGAGTTCAATGACGAGGCTTTCAAGGATTACCTTGATGAGATTGAAATGTATGGTGAAATTGAGGAGGTTCTCTCGGAGTTCGCCAGTGGAAAGCTGACATTGAGGGACATGAAGAGCACTGACTATTACCTGAAGGGGATGAAGTCAATAAGGCCCTTCACCCAACTGTATAGGATTGTAAGCGATGCAGTGTTCAGGGAGTTCATCTCACAGTTGGCATTGGGCATTGAGATTGAGGACATCATAAGCAACACCACAATCACACATGAGGAGATAACCTCATGGTACGCAGAACAGTTGAGATTGCTTGAGCGTGGCGTTAAAAACGATGATTTCTTGAACCTCCCCGCCTTTTTAGAAGGCGGGGATTCGCAAACCTATAAACATTTAATGTTTTTAGGATATTTTACTGCACCGTAGTCCCTACGATTTCTAATCCTTTGTTAAGGATGTTTTTTGCGGCGTTTATGTCTCGGTTATGATGTGTTTTGCAGTGTGGACATTCCCAATCTCGTATTCCTAAATTTCGCAGTCCGCTCATGTTATCGTTTCTTTCGCCGCATTCGCTGCAGATTTGTGTTGAAGGAAAATTTCGGGGAACTTTGATGAATTCCACATCATTCCATAAACATTTGTATTCCAGTTTATCCATGAAGATACGTGGAGCATTTAATTGTAGTTTTCTGCTTAAGTATTTGTTGTGTTTCCATGCAATGATATTTTCGTTTTGAACTGCAATAAAAGATGAATTTTTAACAATATATGCTGTTACTTTATTGTAGTAGTCATTGCGTTTGTTTACTAGTTTTTTCATCCATAAATTGTATAATCTTTGTGCTTCATTGTGTCTTATGGATCCTGGTTGTGTGTGGCTCATTTTTTGTTGATATTGGATGATTTTATTCGCTTCCGTTGTCAGGTCAAGATTGGGTATCTCTTGTCCGTTGGAAAGTGATGCTAGTTTGCTGCATCCGATGTCAATGCCAATTTGTTGTCGTGGTCCGATGATTTCCTGTGGTATATATAATTCTGTGATGTTGAAAACTGCATAGTATTCGTTGTTTACTTTTTTGATGGTTATGTGCTTGATTTCTACAGTGGGATCATCGGGGTTGCTTCCTTTTCGAAGTAATTCTCGGTATTCTTTGCTGGTTTTAAATTTTACCAGACCTAATTTTGGCAATTTTATTTTATCGTACCCGTATTTGTCTTTTTGTATTCGTAGATTGTCATTGTTATTCATTATTCTGAAAGTGTCTTTTTGATTTTTTTTGGTTTTCAATACAGGATAGTTGGATTTTAAACTAGAATCATCATATCGTTTAAAAGCAAGGATAAGGTTTCTTTGAGATTGTTGTCTGCTGCTGGATTCGGCTTTTTCCAGGAACGGATATTCTTGTCTTAGCATGTTTAAAATGATGCTGCAGGAGGTATCGTTGACAATTACATGATCTTCATAACCGTATTGGAGTAATAAGTTTCTAAAGTAATTTATAAATTCCAATTCCTTATTATAAATGAAGCGGTATATGCCGATATTGGACTCTATTTTGCTTATATTGGCAAGTTTTTCTCCTTTATCATTTTTTTCTGCTATGGCAGGATAAATTCGAATTTCCAGATTCTTTTTAATAGTATTCATACTTGACAAAGAAACCACTTTTTTTCCACTTTTATTACAAATGAGATAATATACTATCGGAGGTAATGGCATATAAACTTTCACCGAGAGCGTCTGATAAGTAATATTAGCACTAAAAAAAAATAATTGGTGAATTGTGTATTATTTTTTCCTTTGTCTTTCAATATACTTTCGTATAGTTTCTATATTTACCCCACCAGAGGTAGTGATAAAATAACCGGTTTTCCAAAAAGCACTCTTCCAAAGAAACCGTTTAATAGTCGGATAGTCTCTTTTAATAATCCTGCTGCTAGCAGTTTTATATGCATTAATAAACTTAACTAGATTTGTGCTAGGCATAGCATCAAATAGCACATGAATATGATCAGCCTCCCAATTAGACTCTATAATCTCAACACCATACATACTACCAATATTTGAAAATATAACCCATCAAAGAATCAAAAATATTCTGATTAATCACTTTCCTACGATATTTAATAACCAACACCAAATGAAAAGTTAACTTGTATACTGAATGCTGATTCCTATTCAATTCTAGTCATAATAATACAATATAATCAAAAAACCTTTTATTACAAACGCATACCAATATTGACACACACTTGTAAAAAAAAAATCA
>NZ_CACYJE010000081.1 GCF_902774605.1 uncultured Methanobrevibacter sp. | reverse complement strand
TGTATCAATATTAATAATTCTCTAATTAAGGAATATATAATATTTCCTAATTAATCCCCATTTATTGAAAAAAGTAATTTAAAAAATAATTTTATTAAAATAAGAAAAATAGTGATGTTGGCTACTTTCCCCAAATTTTTTCAACAATCCTTTTTGAAGCATTGCCATCATCAATTGAGCAGAATCTCTCATAAAACTCATTATACCTGTCATGGTACTCATCATTGACCTGATTAATGTTTTTTATGGCTTCAATGACTTCATCCGTAGTGAATAGCAATGGTCCTGGAACTTCACTGTGAATGTCAAGGTAAAATCCTCGAAGCATACTGGAGTACTTGTCAAGGTCATAAGTGTAGAAGAGTATTGGCCTTTTAAGGTTTGCATAATCAAAGAATACGCTTGAATAGTCTGTGATGAGCATGTCGCTTATCAGGTACAGCTCGGCAATATCCTCGTATTTGCTCACGTCAAATGCAAAATCCCTGAAATCGGACAGGTCAAGGTTGTTTGAGATGAAATAATGTGTCCTTATGAGTATGATGTATTCATCAGATAATGATTCCATCAACTTGTTCAAATCCAATTTGAGATTGAACCTGACCTTGCCTATGTCATATGACTCGTCATCCCTCCATGTTGGAGCATAGAGTATAACCTTCTTATCCTTCGGAAGCTTCAAACTGCCCTTAATCCTGTCAACCAGTTCATCATCATAATTGTAGAGTATGTCGTTTCTCGGATAACCGTATTCAAGAACCTCCCCTTCATAGGCAAATGAGCTTCTTAATTTTTCAGTAGTGAATCTGTTAGGAGATATTAGGTAATTCCATTCAGAGGAATCTTTTTTATAATTGAATTTCGATTTCGGATCATCCAAATACAGATTACCCATGTCAAAACCCAATTTCTTAAGAGGGGTGCCGTGCCAAGTCGATATTAAAATCTGGTCTTTCCTTTTACTTAACAATGCGGGCTGTCTTGTATTGGTCAACCAATACTTAGATGTGGCTGCCAGTTTGAAATATTTTAATGAGTATTTCTTAACGGTTTTAGGATTTCCAGGGATTTTCATGCCTTTATGATTCATGACCCATATGAATTCATACTCATCCCTATAATGCTCATATAAATATTCATAAAGGTATTTGGGACTGTCTGAGTAGAAATCCCCCCTGAAACTGTCGATTAGAATCTGCCTTTCATTGATTTTCCTCTTATTGAAAATGTTCAGGTAGATTAGCTGCTTTATCAACTCATAGCTATGGGCCATTTGCTTGAACCTGTTGAATATGAAGCGGGATTGTATGATTGATTTGAGTTTTTTGAAATTCCTATCCTGAAACGCTTTCATTTCCCTTTTTCGAATAAAAGACAGTTTATCTGCATTAAAGCCGATTAATATTTCATGTAACTCATTGAAATATTCCTCCCTCCATTTCTTATCGGGGTTTCGTGCGAAATTAACTGCAAAATTATCATAATACTCACGGTAGAACTTATCAAGCATTTCCTCCTTAAGCAAATTATACTTGCATTCGTTTAGATTGGACATTTTGCCTGAAACCTTCCGGTATTCTTTGCAGTACAATAGGAAATTGTCTCCTCTTTCCTCCTGAGTCAATGATTGCAATTTTATCGGATCGTCACTTAGCCTTTTTGCATAAAGCGCATCTTCCACACCATGAAATGAGTTTAAATCACTGAAAATATCACTCATGAATTCATAATCCGTGAAATACCTGTTGTCCTCGTTGAATAGTGTTTCTCCAATTGCATTCCTCCTGATTAGTGCATGAAGCACACTCAGCACTTCCATGCCATTGGTGTGATGGCCCACAAGCAATCTGATGGAGAATTCCTCGTCAGTTAATTTCTTCTGCTTTAATGGGGTGGTTTCCAATAACTGTTCATGGAATCGGTTTTTTATGAAATAAGTATTGATTCGCTCGCCGTTGATGAAATCCGCATCGGTTTTTCGGGCAGCATCAATGAGTTTTGTGAGTGAATCCTCATAAAGGTAATCATCGCAATCGATGAAATAGACATATTCTCCTTGAGCTATTTTCAAACCTTCATTTCTGGCTTTACCGACACTTATCTCCTCATCGAAGCTCATGACTTTAATGTTCAATTCATTTTCATATTGAGCTATCAAATCATCGATATTTTCATGATTGCCATTAGGGATGATTATTACTTCCCCATCATCCATCTCCTGGTCGGCTAGACTGTCGAGACAATCTATCAGGTATCTTCTTCCCTTTTGAAACGGTATGATAATACTTATAAAACTCATTATATATTCAACCTTAAACGCTTAAATGATTTCTAAAAATTCCTCAATGGCTTTTTCATTGTATTTTTCATAGTCTATTCCAAGTGCATCAACATTCCCTTGTGAAAAATCATGCATGCCCCTTAAAATGCCTTCCTCTGAGTTTTCATTAATATATCCTCCGTAATCCCTCATCCATTGTGTTCCATTAATGTCTGTGGCAATCACTGGAATGTCAAATGCATCCGCCTCCATAATAACCATTGGCCAGCCCTCATAATAAGATGATACCACAAAGAGGTCACATTCCTTCAATATAGGCATTGGATTCAGTATTGACTTTATGATTGTTATGTTGTCGGCGAATCTGGATTGCTCTGCCAAGGCTACCGTTTCCTCATAGGATGGACCGTAACCTCCGATGATTATGAGTTGAGTGTCAGGGTAATCCTCACAGTACCTGTTGAAGGCTCTGATTAAACGGTCATGCCCCTTTTCAGGTGAAAACCTGCCTATAGTGATGAATTTCTTGCCGGCACTATTCAAGACTCCTTCAATGCCATCATGGTTCCGGGTATTGATGGTGCAGCTGTCATTTACTTCAATTTCCATCAATCCTTTTCTTTTAATCTCTGAGATATTGTTGACATTATGTGCAAGTCGGATATTGTCCTTCCTGCCGCTTATCTGGCTGGTTGGCTTGATAAGGTCAGGCGATACGACTACAACATTGTCGTACTCATTATAGATATGCTTGAGAACCGACAGGTTCTGATTGTCTTTGCGCTTGATTTCCTCAACCATATCATTGTGAACCCAAATTGACTTTTTGGCCTCGCTGACGCTGAACAGCATGGTTTCCTCAATACCATACCCGTTGAAATGAATGACTGAGTCAAAAGGAAATCCACTATATGCACGATGCAATTCCCTTTTAAACATGCCTACAAGATTATTGGAGAGTTTTTTACCGGGATTTTTTAAAAATCCTATAAATTCACGATGCTCACGTACCCTGAAGTTGATGCCCATTCTCAACGGCAGATATTCTATGCCTTCAGGCATGATTGAGAACGCTTCTCGATGGTTCTCATCAAGTGAAGGATCCCATGAGGAGTAGCATATGAAAACATTACGCTCATTTAAATCAATGTTCGACAATACGTTAATCATTGACGATGTCATTCCATTGCTTTTCAATCCACCGGCGAAAATCAGTACGTTTTCCTTGTCGTTTTCAATTTTATCGACCCTGCAAGTGTTTTCATCATTGAAAACATGACGGCACAATCTTTCACAAGCATCAACATTGTCGTAAGTGCAGAACTTCTCCACAAAACCCGCATCATCATATTCCTTTGGGGAGTTCAGCTCATGGATCAAATCATCAACGTTCTGCACCTTTGGAAACGGAAGGTCTGAAATCGGGAAATACACTCCCCTGTCCTTTAGGAATTCATCCTCATCATAATTGAATATGATAATCTTGTTTCCGGTATTGGCGTAATCAAAAAATACGCTTGAATAATCGGTGATGAGACAATCGGTCATGTTCAAAATATCATAGACCTCATAGCCTTTCGGGAATTCCTGAATATGCTTGAAACTTGAATAATCAATTTTCTCATTATTATAGACATGCAGCTTAACAAGCATAACCTGGTCATCGTTTAAGCGAGTGTCGATTTCCTTTAAATATTCATAAACAACATCCCGTTGCTCCCTGTCTTTACGGTCAAGGAACAATCCCTTAAATGTCGGCATATACGCATATAACTGCTTAGCAGAAAATCCCAACTTATCCTTTAAATCAATCCCAGCATTCTTGTTGAAGAATATGCTGTTTCTAGGATATCCCTCCAAGAGAATTGTTCCCGGATATATTTTCTCCATCATGTATGCGTTGAGCATCTTATCCTTCATATAGTCGTTCGGATATAGGAGATAATCGCTTGCAAAGAAAACCTGCTGTATATTGGCGCACCTGTGCTCCTCTGCCTGATTGTCAATACCCATGGTTTTCAATGGTGTTCCATGCCAGGTCTCCAGAACCACTTGTCCAGGGCGCTTGACATATTTCGGACGCATTCCAGAATCGGTGATAATGTATTTGGCCATTTCAAGCTTTTTGGTTGCAGTGTTCTCATTTGATGACATTCCATTGATTTTAAGATTATAGTTTTTCTGCAATTCCCTGATTTTGGACTGCGCATCCTCCTTTGCATAAACAAAAACCTTTAAATCACCATACTTGCCAGTGGAGAGTTCCTCAACTATGCGGAATATATTACCTGTGAAATCATTCCCGTCCCTCGATTCCACATAAACCAGATTCTCGTCTATTTGCTTGCGGTAATAATTCTGATAAATCAAATCATTAATAAAGCATTGCTTAAGTTTCTTTATTTTCTGAATAAAAGACATAATTTCACTATCAACCATCAATTAATTCTCTAAACTCTTCTACTGCACGTTCATTATATTTCTCAAAATCAGAGTGCTTGGACTGTATCTCGCCTGAAGCAAAATCATGCATTCCCTTAAGAATACCCTCTTCAGAGTTTTCAACCAGAACCCCCGCATAATCACCCATTGCACGAGTGGATTCAATATCCGTCGATATGATTGGAATTCCTAGAGTGTCCGCTTCCATAAGCACCATCGGCCAACCCTCATAATATGAAGGCAGGATGAACAAGTCGCATTCCTTAAGAATAGGCATTGGATTGGACAAATTATTTATCAAAGTGATGTTTTCACCATACTCCACTGAATCAACCAGGCGACAAGTGTCCTCATATAACGCACCATAGCCTCCAATGATTATCAGCTGGCTTTCAGGATAATCTTTACAGAAATTATTGAAAGCTTTAATTAACCTCCTGTGACCTTTTTCAGGAGAAAATCTTCCGATTGAAATGAATTTAAATGCATCCTTGCTTAACACTTCACCAATATCATTATTATAAATCATGGTGTACTCGCCGATTTCAAGTTTCCTTTTAGACCTGACCTCTATTGACTCATAATCGTTTAAATTATGGATAATCCTAATATTGTTCATGCCATTGTTTAGCTCACTTGTCGGTTTGATAAGACCCGGAGACACTGCACAAACATTATCCGCATTGGTGTAGGCTTCCCTTAAAATATTCTTGTTCTGATTGCCTTTGCAGTCAATCTCCTGAATCATGTCATTGTGAACCCATACGCTAGTTTTCTGACCTGATTTGGTGAACAATAATGTTTCATCATGGTTATACCCGTCATAATCAATGACCATATCCCATTTAACG
>NZ_CACYJE010000080.1 GCF_902774605.1 uncultured Methanobrevibacter sp. | reverse complement strand
TATCGCATATATGTCACCGGAGGGTATTCCAAGCCATTTTGCGAAGAGCTCATAGTCAAGTATAGTGGCGCTCATGAAAAGGCACACGTCACAATACTCGAACAATGTATTCACAGCGTAATTGTCCACCTTGACCGGCTTGAACTCCAATACATCATACTCCTCATCATAATCGATAATCCAGCTTTCCGGGTCATAAGTGATGTTTTCAGTAAAGCGATTGCAGTCATTGATCTTGCGCCTGAGGGCTGAAATCTTTTCAAGCAACCCTGGCTTTTCAATGTTTTCTATCTTGGCCAATTCCTTGATGTATGATGATTTGATGTCCTCAATGAAGGCCAGCCAGTCAGCATATGATACATTGTTCAAGTCCTCGATTACATCATCACTCAAATCGTATTTGATGTACTCCTTAAGGTCCTTTTTTGAAAACTCAAGCTTCAATTGGCTCATGAGCATTGATTCCAGGTTATGGGCCTCATCGCATATCATGAGGCTTCGCCTTGTGAAATCCTCAACATAGTTAAGCTCCAGGAACATGTAATGGTAATTGGCTATGACATTGCGTGAATTCAATGCCTCGTACTTCTGCCGGTAATATGGGCATGTTGGCGGGTTCTCGTTCTTGATGGAGTATTCGCAGTCCGCTCCCTCCACAATGCATTTTCCCTCATCGCAGGACTGGTGAACGTTATCCTTGAGGTAGTTCTTGCACTGGAAGTTGGACCTGCCCTTCACCAGCTTGAAGTTTGGGAAGTCCTTCAGGTACTGGTCCTGCAGTTGCTTGGTGATGGTGAGTATGTATGATGAATCAGCCATGTCGGCTAGGCTGGCAGCTATTGCTGACTTGCCGGTTCCCGTACCGGCCTCCAAAACAATGTACTTATACCCCTTAGCTATGGCATCGATTATTTCGGAAATGGTTTCCAACTGTCCCCTGCGGGGCGTGGTGAATGGGAAATGCTTCCGTGATTCGGGGTTGATGCCCTTATAGTTACTGTACTGCCAATCCAACATTGCCTTAATTTATTTGATTAATAGTATAATATGCTTTTTGCAAGAGCGTCTGATGACTATTCATAGTCCTTGACTGACTTGACAAGGTCGGACATTTCATCAAAGAGATTATGGATATCCTCGTCATTATCATCGCTCATGTTGATTACAAGCTCGTTTGTCAAGTCATCCAGCTTTGCGGAAATGTTTTCAAGCACTTTAATCCTGGTTTTAATCTCGTTTTCAATTTTCGCTGAGTGTTCACTGGCCAGGTCAATCATTGTCAGTGCTGATTCGCATTGCTTTTTGAACAATTCATTGGACTTGTCAACAACGCCTATGAAACGAGTGTGTGTCAATTGAGGTGGCTCAAAGCGTTTCTCAATCAGTTCACGGGCATGCTTGTCCTTCAGGGCATACTCCTCGCGCAGCTCATTGATGTGATTTTTGTAACCCTCATACTCAGGAATGACGCTCTCATCCTTGACTTCAGGCTTTGGAGGTGCAGGTTCTGTTTTAGGCAGCTCCTTTTTCTTTTTAGGCAAGGTCTTTTTAGTGTTTACCGGATATGGATTGGTCAGCTTATGGATACCGCTTCCTATGATGAATGCGATTATCTCAAAGACTCCTCCGAAAAGCAGTATTGCAAAGAAGCTAGGCGGGTTCAATGTGGACCCCCATGCCGCAAAGAGTATGAACAGTATATGGCATATTATCTTGGTTTTGGACAGTACGTACTCTCCGGTTTTCTTGTTCTGCCAGAACAGGAAGAAATGGCTCAGGTCAACCAGGACGCCATTGTCACTGTATTCCAATTGAACCTTGGATGGGTGTGAAATGATCTTGTGTATGATGTAGCCGATTAAAAAGATGATTATTGATATTATCAGTGAAAGGAACACCACTCCGAACACGTTGCCCATTATTGACACTGTCGAGAGTATCAGGAATATGATTATGGATAGTATTTTGGATTTCGCAAGCATGTAATAGCCGTCATACTCCCAGTACAGGAGACTGTGAACAATTGACGGCTTGGATTGCCTTGCCTTGACCACTTCTGTTCCTATAAACTCGCTGCTTCCGCAGTTCTGACAGTACTTAATGTTCTCATCCATTATTTTTCCGCATTTGGCGCATGTTTTAGTCTTCATCTTCATCAACCAGGAAATCCTCATAGGTAAGTGTGTTCAACTCTTCATCAGTAATCTCTTCTTGCGGCGCCAGGCGATTCGCCTGTGCTGTTAAAACCTCCTCGAATAGGTTTCTCACTGCACGGCCGTTGGCGAAATTGGAGGGCTTGTTGTCAACCAGGCTGTCGAAGTATTTTGTCAGGTAATCCTTTCCGGATTCATCAACATCCAGGTTGGCTTCACCGGCCATGAGCATGAAAATCTCGTACAGCTCACCGGCATCATAGTCCTTGAAGTGCAGGAACTTGTTGAAGCGTGACTCAAGGCCGGGGTTTGAATGCAGGAACTGATCCATCAGTTCTGTGTAGCCCGCCACAATCACTATAAGGTCATCACGATTATCCTCCATCGCCTTGAGCAGAGTGTTGATGGCCTCCTGACCGTAATCGTTCTCGCTTTGGGAGGCTAGACTGTATGCCTCATCAATGAACAGTATCCCACCCATTGCTTGGCCTATGACTTCACGGGTTTTGATTGCGGTCTGGCCGACATATCCCCCGACCAGTCCTGACCGGTCGGTTTCTATCAGGTGCCCCTTGCTCAGGACTCCAATCTCATGATATATCTTTGCCAGCAAGCGTGCCACAGTGGTCTTTCCGGTGCCGGGGTTTCCGCTGAACACCATGTGAAGGCTCATTGGAGGCTGCTTTATACCCCTTGACTGCCTGATCTTTCTAATCTGCACTAGGTTTATAAGTGAGTTAACATCCTTCTTGACGTTTCCCAAACCGATGAGACTGTTCAATTCATCCAGGTAATCCTCTAAAGTCTTTTTTGAAACCTCCTCCTCATCATCTGGGGTTTCATCCAGTGTCCTTATCCTTGTTGGTGTCAGGTCATCCTCGCTGAGGTCAATGTTTTGACTGAGATAGTTCAGGTAAGCGTTGCACTGGTCAAGCACATCACCGTTAAGCTCATTGTCCACGGTTATGAAGAACTTGGCGAACAATTTATAGCATTCAAAAAGGTCCCTGGTGGTGTTTACACGGTGCATGTCATATGATTTTGCAAAGCCGTCAAGCTCTCCCAGGCATTTGAATGACAATGGAACATCCTCGTCAAGCTTCAAATCAGTGAGCTGTAAAAGATCATTCCTGTCATAGCTGGAGTTCAGCAATGTGTTTATGAACTCCAATTCATTGTCCGTGATGACATCATCCCCCAATCCAAGATAGGCGAACCACTTGAAAAGGTCATCATAAATCATGCTTTCCAATGACACATCCAAATCGCTCATTGAATCGCAGAGGGGCTTGAAGATATTCAAGGTGTTGACTACGAACATTAAGTCGCTCAGCTGACTGTTGAGGTATGTCATGTCAGTCTTGCTGACACTGCCATTGCATGATGAGCATATGGTTTGGGAACTGTCAAGTATTTTTCCGCAATTGCTGCAAACTGTCCATTCAATCATTATATAATATTATTGCATTCATCAGGTAATATAACTTGTGATTACAATATGAACGCATAATCCGCAGCATTTTTAAAACTAGGATTATCATATGTCAATCCAAGATATGCCTGAAGCAGGTACTCCCTTGAAATCAGATAGTCATCGAGGCCCGGATTGATGATTATTCCATCCATGTCGCTAAGCAAAATGAATTCAATCAAATCGTCTAGAAGAGTCACCTGATAGTAATGGTTCATCCCATCCCCATCATCAAGGCTTTGCCTGATTGCATCAGTGCCGGTGAACACCACTCCAAAGTCATTGTCCTCATCGCCTGTAGCGCAGATTGAGAAATCCCCGGCATCGCTTCTTGAAATCACATTGCCCCGGGCATATCCGGTGAGGTCCTCATTGCTGACGACAAGGTTTAGGAGTGTTGATTTGGACAATTCAAGCATCAATTCCTCGAAACTGTCATTGTCGCTTCTCATGAACTCAATCAATGAGTCGTTATTGATGGATTTGGATATCTCATATAATTCTTCACCACCGTACCCCTTGAAATCATCCTTGTTTTCGATTTTAGTGTTGAGGGGCAATTCCAGAAGCAGGTCCCTTTCAAGGAAAAATTCGCTGCTTGCAGGGTTAAGGATGACGCCTTCCAGGCCATATTCCCTAACCAGGTCAATGTAGAATCCTATGTCATTGGCCACTGGGCCGTACTCGGTGCCGCTTGGATAGTAAGCCTGGAATTCCTCGCTGTCAGTGAATAGGGCTATTACATTCATATCATCATCCTCGCTTGCAAGAACTTCAAAATCCAAATCATCACCATTGATGATTCCAGGTATCATGAGTGTTGATACGTTCAGTTCATTCACGAAATCTATGATGACATCCCCGGGAATCTCTCCGTCATCGCCGAGGTGCTTTTCTATTTCATGTAATCGTGTTTTCAAGTAATTGTTTGTTGCATATGTTTCAATCATATAAATCCCTTTTCTTAATTTTGATTTAAAATCCTATAAATAATTTAATTGCATTCAGTATATAAAAGTTGTTAATAAAAATGTATAAGTGTAAAACATCAATTAACAATAACTTAATAATCCCATAAACAAGAATGTCTTTTAAGTTAAATAAAGATTAACAATATGGAAGGAAAACTTACAGAAGACGAAATATGGGATTTGATAGGTTTCATCAAGGTATCCCAGACAAGATACAATACACTAAGAGCGCTAGAAACAGACTTCCTAATGCCAACCGAAATATCCCGAAGAACCGGCATAAGAACCACGCAAGTCTCCAATGCACTCCATGACCTCAAGGAGAGGAATCTTGTCGAGTGCAAGAACGAGCATGTTCGAAAGGGCAGGATATACCAGATCACCGAAGATGGATTAACCATACTTAAAAAACTTAAATAATCAACCCATTTCGAACAGGTGGAATATTGCACCGTTCAATCGTGAATCATTGCACACTTTTTCTAACGCTCCAGAGTACTCAAGCAGCGTCTCCCGGCTCAATATGATATTGTCCATGCGGGGGTTTATGATGATTCCATCCATATCGTCATTCAGGATGAAATTCACCATAAGGGAAACGTTAACGATCTGCGAGTACTTGTTGAATTCCGTTTCTATGACATCCATCTTGTCCGTGGAGGTGTATAGCGTTGCGTACTGGCCGCCAACCTCATCCAGGTAAAGGAATCCCAGGGGTCCCGTTTCAAGCATGTTGGCAACGCCATCCTCCATATGCTCTGACAGGTCATTTTCCGAAAGCATCAGCGTCAGCATTGTGGATGTGGAAATCAGGGCGAAGAGTTCCTCATACTTGCCGATGTTTGATGGGTCATTCAGGAATTCCTCCAATTCATGATTGTCCAGATTGTCATATAGTTCCTTGAGCTCAGCGGACGAGTATGCGTCTTCATCAATGTAGCTGTGTTCGGGCAGTTCCTTGATTTCCTCGAAGAGTTCCTTTTTAAGGATGAAGCATTCGCTTTCCGGATTGATTAAGAACCCGTCAAGCAATCCCATTTCAATGATTTTCTGATAGAGTTCGAAATCATACTCATGGGATTCGCACTGCTCATCGCTGAATGATTTCCTGAACTCATCCATGTCAGTGAAGAGCAGCCCATACTCATTGCCCTCGTTTTCA
>NZ_CACYJE010000079.1 GCF_902774605.1 uncultured Methanobrevibacter sp. | reverse complement strand
CACAACAAGACCCTTGCAGCCCAGCTGTATGAGGAGTTCAAGGAATTTTTCCCGGACAATGCTGTCGAGTACTTTGTCAGCTATTATGATTACTATCAGCCTGAAGCCTACGTGCCTCGTACAGACACCTTCATTGACAAGGAGGCATCCATCAATGAGGACATTGATATAATGAGGCACTCAGCAACACAATCCCTGCTTTCACGTGATGACGTCATTGTGGTCAGCAGTGTCAGCTGCATCTACGGTATCGGTTCACCGGAGGATTATGGGGAATTCGCTTTCGGAATAAACGTCGGCGACATTTACGACAGGTCGGAAATCCTTGCAAAACTTGTTTTCATGCAGTATGAGCGCAATGACATTGAATTTGACCGTGGTCAATTCAGGGTGCGCGGGGATGTTATAGAGATAAACCCTGTTCATGGAACACCTCCGATAAGGATTGAACTTTTCGGCGATGAGATTGATGCCATCAGCTTGATTGACAAGGTAACGGGCAAGAAGCAGGAATCCCTTCAAAGATACATGATTTTCCCTGCAAAGCACTTCGTTGTCGGCCAGGACAAGATGGACACTGCAATAACTAAGATATCTCATGAATTGGATGAGAGATTGTCTGAATTGAATGCGATGGGGAAATTATTGGAGGCCCAGAGGTTGGAGCAGCGTACCCGTTTTGATATTGAAATGCTCCGGGAGATGGGTTACTGCCCAGGGGTTGAGAACTATTCAATGCACTTGTCTGGGCGTGAATGGGGTGAAAAGCCTTATTCTCTGTTAAAGTACTTCCCGGATGATTTCCTAACAATCATTGACGAGTCCCACGTTACCGTTCCGCAAATCAGGGGAATGTATAATGGTGACCGTGCTCGTAAGGAAACATTGGTTGAGCACGGTTTCAGATTGCCTTCCGCTAAGGAGAACCGTCCATTGCGTTTCGATGAGTTTGAATCCTCGGTCAATCAGGTGATTTACGTATCTGCAACACCTGGTCAGTATGAGCTTGCAAAATCCCGCAATGTCGTTGAGCAGATCATCAGGCCAACAGGTTTGGTTGACCCTGAAGTGTTGATCAGGCCGGTGACCGGCCAGGTTGAGGACTTGCTTAAGGAGGTCAGGTTGACCGCCGAGAAGGATGAGAGGGTTCTTGTAACCACATTGACCAAGAGGATGGCTGAGGACCTGACTGACTACTATGCCAGAATAGGCGTCAAGGTAAGGTATATGCACTCCGAGATTGACACTTTGGAGCGCATTGACATCGTTGATGATTTGAGGCGCGGTAAGTTCGACGTGCTGGTTGGAGTGAACCTTTTAAGGGAAGGTTTGGATCTTCCGGAAGTCTCTCTGGTGGCCATATTGGATGCGGACAAGGAAGGGTTTTTGAGGAATGAAACCTCTCTCATACAGACCATTGGCCGTGCGGCAAGAAACGTCAATGGTAGGGTTATAATGTATGTTGATGACATGACCGATTCGGTCAGGAACGCTTATGACATTACCCTTAAGAGGCGCAAGCTTCAGATGAAGTACAATGAGGTTCATGGCATTACTCCTAAATCCACTACAAGGACCTTGAAGGAGAAACTCGCTGAGGAAGAGGAGAAATATAAGGGTCTCACCGGTGCTGAAGTTGACCAAATGCCAAAAGATGAGCTTCGCTTATTGATCAAGGACCTTGAAAAGGACATGAAGGAGGCTGCGGCCAGGCTTGACTTTGAGCGTGCAGCTGAGCTGAGAAATAAGCTTTATGCCTTGAAGGGTTTCGACAAGTGATTTTCATTTAATCACTTATTTTTTTCAAAATCTTAACATTTATATACTTCTTTTGCAAAATATTATATCGGAAAGTATCTTCCGACTAATAATTTTTAATTAATTTTCAGTGATTATCATGGTATTAAGTACAGGAAATACGGCATGGATGCTCGTTGCAACAATAATGGTGCTTTTAATGAGTGTTCCAGGAATAGCATTCTTTTATGGAGGATTATCGAAAAGAAAAAACGTTTTAAACACAATGTTTCTATCATTGATAGCATTTGCAATAGCAAGCCTCATATGGCTGATGTACGGCTATCAGCTATCATTCGCCACAACAAGCATATTCGGATTAATCGGAGTGCCACAAAACCTCTTTCTGGAAGGAATAGGAGTGGATTCCCTGACAGGTTCAATTCCAACATTCGTGTTCATAGCATTCGAGCTGACATTCGCAGCACTGACCGCTGCAATCGTGTCAGGCTCAATCGTTGGAAGAATGAAGACCAAGGCATGGGTGATATTCATAATAATTTGGGTAACAATAGTCTACATCCCGGTATGCCATTGGATCTGGGGTGGAGGATGGCTCATGAACATGGGTGCAGTAGATTTCGCAGGTGGAGTCGCAGTCGAGGTCAACTCCGGATTTTCAGCTCTTGCATTGGCAATGATACTGGGAAAAAGAAGAGACACCTCATTGCTTCCGCATAATTTAGGATACTCAATCCTTGGAGCAGGATTCTTATGGTTCGGATGGATGGGATTCAACGGAGGATCAGCACTCGCCGCAAATGGACTTGCAGGCTCAGCAATACTAGTATCAAACACAGCTGCAGCGGTTGCAATGATTACATGGGTGATATTGGACACTGTGAAAGTTGGAAAGCCAACAGTGCTGGGTGCAATCACTGGTGCCGTTGCAGGACTCGTTGCAATAACACCTGCAGCGGGATTCGTATCATTTTCAGGTTCAATAGTCATCGGACTGGGAGCCTCATTAATCTCATACTATGCAGTGTACAATCTTAAGGCCAAATTCGGCTACGATGATGCATTGGATGTATTCGGAGTTCACGGACTCTCTGGCGTATGGGGACTAATCGCAACAGGGCTTTTTGCATCACCTGCAATAAACGGCATTGCAGGACTGTTCTACGGAAACCCTGAACAATTCGTAATACAGGTGATAGCCGTGGTGGCAACAGCCGCCTACACATTCATCGTAAGTCTATTGATAGCGAAAGTCCTTGACTTGACAATTGGATTGAGAGTGGAAGACAGAGAAGAGATAAGCGGTCTGGATTCCGCATTGCACGAGGAATCAGGATACAGGCTATAACATTTAAGGTGATAATATGAAAAGAATCATTGCAGTCATTCGTGAGGAAATGTTTGAAAACGTTAAAACAGCACTTCTTGCAGCGGGATGTGAAGGAATGAACGTTTCCACTGTTAAAGGAAGAGGAAGGCAATTGGGCGTTAAGGAATCATACGGGGCTCCAGTTACTGCATAGACTTGATACCGAAAACCAGAGTTGAGCTGATAGTCAATGATGAGGACAAGGATGATGTTATAAACATTATTCTTGAAAGCGCCAGAACCGGCGAAGTTGGGGATGGAAAAATATTCGTCTCCGACGTTGAAGAAGTCATAAGAATCAGAACCGGTGAGAGAGGTTCCGAGGCCGTTTAATGTATTTAATTTGAAATGTGGATTATTCTCTCCACATTTTCCAACTTTTTTTTACTCATCACATGCTCTCTCTAATACTTTATAAACTAGTTAATTCTAATATAATATAACTAAATTTAGGAGAGTATTATGGTAGACAGCGATAAAAAACAAATAGTCATCAAGGGCGCACGTGAGCATAATCTTCAGGATATTGATGTTACTGTGCCTCGTGATGAATTCATTGTAATTACAGGTCTCAGTGGATCTGGAAAGTCTTCCCTGGCTTTTGATACAATCTATGCTGAAGGACAGCGCAGATATGTTGAATCATTATCCGCTTATGCAAGACAATTTTTAGGGCAGATGAAAAAGCCTGAAATGGAATCCATAGAAGGATTGTCCCCCGCCATTTCAATAGACCAGAAGACAACAAGGGAAAACCCAAGATCAACTGTAGGAACAATTACAGAAATTTATGATTACTTGAGATTATTGTTTGCAAGAATAGGCATTCCGCACTGTCCGAATTGTGGAAAAGAAATATCTCACCAAACCATTGGACAAATCGGAGACTCCATCATCGAGGAAGGTGAAGGAGTTAAAGTCCAAATATTGTCCCCAATCGTGCGTGACAAGAAGGGACAATTCAAGGATGTCCTCGAAGACCTTAGGAACAAGGGATTTGTAAGGGCACGCATAGACGGTGAAGTCCGTGACTTGGATGAAGACATAAGTCTTGCAAAAACCTACAGGCATGACATAGATGTCGTGGTTGACAGGCTCAAGATAAGGCGTGACGTTGACTTTAAAAGAAGACTGGTCGATTCACTTGAAACCGCAGCAGGATTCACCGACGGACTAATCACAGTACTGTTCGATGACGGAGACAAGGAATACGAGAAGAAATATTCAGAACACTTTGCATGTGTTGACTGTGGAATAAACTTTGAGGAATTGACTCCAAGGATGTTCTCATTCAACGCTCCGCAGGGTGCATGTCCTGAATGTAACGGTATCGGTTCCAAAATGGAAATCGACCCTGATTTGGTGGTTCCGGACAAGTCATTATCCCTAAACGAGGGGGCAATTGTGCCATGGGCAAGCTCCGCCAAAAGGGAAAACTATTACTTCCAAATGCTTGACGCAGTATCCAAGCACTTCAAATTCAGCATGGACACACCATTTGAAGAGTTAAGCAAGGAAAATCAGGATATATTATTATTCGGATGCAATGAAAAGATACCGTTCAATTTCAAAAGAAGAAACAAGTCATATATGGTCAACCGTAAATTCGAGGGTGTTGTTCCAAGAATGCAGAGGCTGTACTTTGAAACCAAGTCAAGCTATTCAAGAAAATACCTTTCAAAATTCATGTCTGATAGGAAATGTTATGTTTGTGACGGTAAACGTTTAAGGCCTGAAATATTGGCCGTTACAGTTGGTGGAAAATCAATCATTGACGTTTGTGACCTTGCAATTAAGGACTCCTATCAATTCTTCCAGGACTTGGAATTGACAGAGCGTGAAAACTTCATTGCAAAAGAAGTATTGAAAGAAATCAAGGAACGCTTAAGCTTCCTTGTTGAAGTGGGACTTGATTACCTGTCAATGTCAAGGTCATCAGGTACCCTGTCCGGTGGAGAGGCACAGCGTATCCGTCTGGCAACACAAATCGGATCAGGTCTGGTGGGAGTGCTCTACATTCTTGACGAGCCAAGTATCGGTCTGCACCAAAGGGACAACATCAAACTCATAGAAGCACTGAAAAGGCTCAAGGACCTTGGAAACACTTTAGTGGTGGTTGAACACGATGAGGAAACCATCCTCTCAGCAGACCATGTTGTGGACATCGGACCCGGTGCCGGTGAGCACGGTGGTAAGGTTGTGGCTCAGGGAACACCATTGGATATAATGAACAATCCAGACTCCATCACAGGCCAATACATCTCAAGAGTCAAAAAGATTGATATTCCAAATGAGAGAAGGCCTGGAAACGGCAACTTCATAAAAATCATCGGGGCTGAGCAGAACAACCTTAAAAACATTGATGTTGAAATCCCATTGGGCAAGTTCACATGCGTAACCGGTGTGAGCGGTTCAGGCAAAAGCAGCTTAATCAATGAAATCCTTTATAAGGGTGCCCAGGGCAAACTGTCCAAGAAATTCATGTTTGCAGGAAAATACAAGGAAATCGAAGGGTTAGAAAACATTGACAAGGTGATTGCAATCGACCAGAAACCTATTGGAAGAACTCCAAGATCAAACCCCGCAACATACACTGGAGTATTCACAGACATCCGTGACCTGTTCGCCAACACTCCGGAGTC
>NZ_CACYJE010000078.1 GCF_902774605.1 uncultured Methanobrevibacter sp. | reverse complement strand
CTCAGCAAGCGGAGTAACCAAAAGAGTGGCAGAAAAAGTGGCAAATGCACTTGATGCAGACATCTTTGAGATTGCTCCTGAAACCCCATATACCGCAGCGGACTTGGATTATATGGACAAGACAAGCAGATCAACTATTGAAATGAATGATAAATCTTTCAGACCTCCAATCAAGGAAACAATTGATGTTGCTGAATATGATACTATTCTCATCGGTTTTCCAGTATGGTGGTACACTGCTCCAACTATAATAAACACTTTCATTGAAAGCATTGACATTGCTGGAAAAACTGCAATAGCTTTCTGTACCTCTGGTGGAACTGGAATAACAGGTTGTGAAAACGACTTGAAAAACGCTTATCCAGAAGCTAACTGGAAACCAGGAAAAAGATTATACGGTAGAGAATCTGATGATGAGATTATCAATTGGGTAAATGAATAAATATTCTAAATGAAAATGAATAAAAAATTATTCATTTTCTTTTTTTTATAAACCCAAAAATAGTTCGTAAAATATAAAATAAATTTAAGAATTAAAAATAATAGGAATAGAAAAATTGCCTATTCCTCAGCTTCAGCTTCCCTAAGCTCTTTCATTTCTGCAATAGCTCTTTTTGCCTCACTTAAGATATGGCCTTCATCCACAGTGAGAAGCTCTCTGTTTTCCATCAATACTTTACCGTTACAGATTGTGGTGTCAACATTTGAACCATTAGCAGAGTAAACCAAGTTTGATGAAAGTGCATTGCTCATTGGAGTCATGTTAGGAGCGTTTGTGTCAACAAGAATAAGATCTGCCTTTTTGCCAACTTCAATTGAACCTGCATCAATGCCTAATGCATTTGCACCATTATAGGTTGCCATGTTTATCACTTCATCTGCAGTTGCAAGTTTCGGATTGAGTGTTGAAACCTTTTGAAGAAGTGCTGCAAACTTCATCTCATCGAACATGTCAAGATTGTTGTTGCTTGATGCACCATCAGTACCTAATCCAACGCATACACCTTGACTTAAGAGTTCACCTATAGGTGCTGCACCAGATGCAAGTTTCATGTTACTGCAGGGGTTGTGTGAAACCTTGACATCATACTTTTTAATCAAATCTATCTCATTTTGGTCTAACCATACACCATGAGCCGCAACAATATCACTGCCTAATATGCCCAAGTCATCTAAATACTCGAAGGGTCTTTTATTTTGATGAGCTTCCTTACAATCATTAATTTCCTTCATTGTCTCGTTCATATGAATGTGGATACCAACTTGGTACTTATCAGCTTCCTTTCTAACCCTCTCTAGAAGCTCACTTGAAGTGGTATAGATTGAGTGTGGACCGAACATTGTAGTGATTCTTCCATCTGCAGTATTGTTGTGATTCTTTATTAAGGATATGTTTTCCTTGAATTCGTTTTCACGTTTTTCCTCAATGCCGAAATCAATCATACCATATGACAACACTGCCCTCATACCAATTTCTTCAACTGCCTGTGCGACACCATCCATATAGAAGTACATGTCTGAAAATGTGGTTGTACCGCTCTTGATCATTTCAGCTGCACCAAGAAGTGCACCTATGTAACAGTACTCCCTGCTTAGGTGTGCTTCCATAGGCCAGATGTGATCGTTAAGCCAAGTGTCCAATTCCAAATCATCAGCTATTCCACGTAAAAGTGACATTGAAATGTGAGTGTGAGTGTTGACAAGACCTGGCATCAATATCTTGTCTGTTGCATCAATTATCTTTTCTGCATTTGATTCGTCGATTGCGTTTCCTATTTCTGCAATCTTATCTTCAACTATCAATACATCCGCATTCTTTTCTTCAGTTTTTCCATTTCCCAATGGATTTATTATAGTTGCATTTTTGATTAATATATTTTGACTTTCCATTAAAACACCTTTTATCGAATAAAAGCAATAATTAGATTTTAATTTATTTTATTTTTTAAAATTTTTAATTAACATGATATTATTTATATCATATTATAAAAAAATATTTTCATTTTGTTAATGTCTAAAATTTAGTTTGAATTATTTTATATATTACGAATTAATGTTCATTTTAAAAAAATAAAATAAGATAAGTTTTAGCTATCTTATTTTATAACTACCTTGGAAGTCCTTTTACTTGCCTTATAATACTTGTCTCCAGCGAATTTTACAGTTACCTTATAGGTTTTCTTCTTGGAAAGCTTTATTTTAACTGTTGCAACACCTTTCTTATTAGTTTTTGCTGTGTACTTTTTCTTATTTATGATGAAAACAATCTTTCTGCCTTTGATTACTTTCTTTCCATTTTTCAAAGTTGCAGTTAGTTTCTTGACTTTTTTCTTAGCCTTGAAAGTCTTCTTAGGAACATACAATTTGGTAGCCTTCTTGACTATCTTCTTAGCTACAGTCCTTTTGATTGTTATCTTTTTAGTCAAGGAACTGTCTTTATAGTAATCGTCACCAAAGACTATCTTCACAATGTAATTTCCATTGCTCAATTTTGAAAGCCCAGTCAATTTGGCTTCACCGTTTGCGTTTGTGGTTGCAGTTTTTGTCAAGACAACCTTATCATTTAGGCTAACGATGAATTTAATTGCCTTATTTGGAAGTGCATTGTAGTTGTCATCTATCAAAACAACCTTGAATTCATCCCCTTTTATCAAGGTCTCTTCAACTATGATATGTGGACTGTTTCTTTTTGTCACATTTACGGTGAATGTTTCATTGGAAGATTTGTAATAGCTGTCTCCAATGAATGAAGCCATGAACATGTAATTTCCTTCCACAAGATTTAAGCTAAATTTAGCGGTTCCATTTTCATCCAAAAGCAATTTTGCAGGAGAGAAACTTAGATTGTTGTCACTTTCAATCAATGAAACTGTAATTTCCTTACCAACTACAGGATTGAGATTTTGATCCAGCAAAGTGATTATCACTCCTTCATTGGATTTGGACAATATTGCCTTATTTTCAATATCCTGGAACTTGGTGTTTCCTTCATAATACAAGTTCAAGACATTTGAATTTGTAATGTTGCTTGGCTTGAATCCTGCATAATCGAAACTGAATGCGATAGGGAGAACCGCTTTTGCCCGATTAAGGGATAAGCTTAACTTAAGCACACTGGACTCACCTTCACCTAAAGAGCCTAAATGCCATACCTTGGTATTCTGATTGAATGAACCCTTAATGATCTGGAAGCTTTTTATGATTATTGAATCATCAAGATCCATGCTGATGTTGAGGTCATTCACCAAGTCACCTTCATTTGATACTGTAATGACAAGGTCAATCAAGTCACCTACCTTGTAAGTGCTGCTGTTTGACTTTATGCTAAGGCAAATATCACTGACCCCTGAAGTGTAGGCCTTTAGACATACATTAGCTTCTTTCAAGTCATAGTCTTGAGCATATTGGTAGAACTTGATTACTTTCAAGCCGTCTTCATAAAGATTCTTGTAGTCCACAAGGTCAATCCAGTTTATTCCATCCATACTGATAAATGATTCATTAGGATTTGCGCTTGCTCCACTGCTATAGCCTTCCCTTTTTGATTCAATAGCTATCGGATAGCATGAATCGGGAGTGGTCAATTTTACGGCTATCTTGAATATATCGTTTTTGGCAAGCTCCACATATTCATCCAATTTGATTGTATGGTATCCTGCACCTTTTATGAGGCCCTCTTGAATATATTTGCTTATTCCATTTACAGTGATGTTTACTAGATATTCACTGTCTCCAAAGGTGTATAATCCAAATGCAGTCAATGGATTGTTGTTTTTAGCCAGGAATTGATTTGCAAGCCAAGCAGTATGGGAGTTGAATCCCAATGACTCAAATGTATTCCCAAGAATGTCATATTGGTAAATGTTCTTGTAGTTTGTAATGTTTTCTACATTTGCAATTGCCATAGCGGAGATTGTATCAAGACCGAATCCTGCAAATGCCTTGTCATAGTAGGATATGTACCAGTAGCCATCATATCCATGGTCTGTTCCCCAACTGTTCTTTATTATGAATGCCCCATCGCCAGGAGGGGTAATTGCAAAATTTTCCTTTTTGTAATTGTCATCCCAACCAATGAGAGTTACTGCATGATTAGAGGTATCAATGACATCATGATAATAGTCCGGTTCGTATTGGAATGAATCGTCTGCCTGCATTGAAGTGTACAATGCCCCATAAGTCATGATAGCATACTTGATTTGGTCCAAATCCTTATAGCTTAGACGCACCGGAATCAAGAGAACATCCTGCACATGCTTTGTAAGGTTCAGTTTGGTTGGAGAGCTTGTATCCCAATCGCTGAATGGATCATCACTCTCTTCTACAGGTCCGCTCCAGCGCAAGAGATATGCAAGGGACATGTATTGGTTTCCGCCGTCTTTCCAATCAGTACCATTCAATCCATAGAGACCCATCAGGTTTTTCATATTGTTTTCAGACAGGTCATATGAAATGTTTTCATATTTCAACAGATAGGATTCAAGGGCTGCAATTGTTGTAAATGCCCAACATGATCCTGAACCTCCCTGGTTACGAATTGGAGTGACCAATCCGTAATCCCTTAAGTCATATGATGAAGGAAGGTCAGTGAGCAATCCGTCATCAAATGCTTTTGAGACTATTATTTGATCTTCAAGGCAAAGCAATAGGTCATCTCGCACGGTTTTTACATAATTATTGTTGAAATTCACATTTGCCATGTTTACATTGCCATTCAAATTGAAGAAGGTTCCATTGTCATCGCTTATTCCATTTGCTTGATTGCTTGAGACTGTGACATTATGGATTTCAAGAAGATTTGCCTTGTTGGATATTGCAGAACCGAATGTGTAATCTCCATTGAGCATGTTGCCCTCTATTGTAGAGTTGATTATGAACACGTTGTGGCTTGCCCAATTGCAGATTCCTCCTCCCATGGAGTAGTTTGAATTGACTGTATTGTTTGCTATTGTTGTGTTGTAGACAACAAGGATTCCGCTGTAATCATATATGGCTCCTCCACTACCGTATGTTCCATTGACAGAGTTGTTTATGAAATTGGAATTCAATATTGTCATTTCACCCATATCATTGATGATTGCGCCTGCATAAGCGTCTGCACTTCCATTTGCTGTATTTCCTTCAAATATGGAATTGTAGATTCTGACGAATCCCTTGTCATTGTATATTGCTCCACCGCTTGCAGGATATGTTTTCTGAGCATAGTAATAGATATAATCCTTTACAGAGTTGTTCTTGAATGTGGTATATACAAAGTTTACAGCACTTTGGTTAATGTAAACCGCTCCTCCATAGTAGGAATTGCCTCTTGTGAATGTCAGGTTTACAAAGTTTACAAGAGGACTTACAGCAATATATGCGAGTGGAGGTGTGATGAAGAATATTCCATTGCCGTATCCGTTTGCCTCACCATCAATGATTGTATTCAATGCGCTTTGGCCAATCAGATTAAGATTTTTGCTTATTGTCATCCGTCCTGAAATGGTATATGTTCCATCTGCCAAAAAGATGTTTGATTTGGAGTTAGTGTCATTTATGAAATAATTATAAGCACTGGAAATTGTTTTGAATGGGTTTGATTGGGTTCCTAACTCCTCATCTCCATCATAACTTGAGTTTACGAAAATAGTGTTTGAATCGGATACGTTAAAGTCATATGTAAGCATTTCAGACTTTAGATTGATGTAATCTGAATAGTCTGTGTAGATGTCACCTTGACTCTGGGAATTGCTTTCATCAAGAATCTCATCATCAATACTTCCAAGACTATTCTCATTTGAATCAGAGCCTGAATTTGTTTCTGTATCATCATTTTCATCTATTTCAATTGAATGAAGTGTTTCATCATCAATTGAATCAGAATTTATCTCATTTAGTTCAGTGCTTGTTTGGTAATTAATTTCATTATTCTCATTTAGGATAATTGAATCATCTGCAGCTGCAAAGCTTGCAGGAATCATCAATAAAAGCATGATAATTAATGAAATTAAAATGCAGTGCTTAATTTCCATAATTTAACCCCAATCTTTCTTTAATTAATTTTTAAATTTTAA
>NZ_CACYJE010000077.1 GCF_902774605.1 uncultured Methanobrevibacter sp. | reverse complement strand
GAATCTAGATGTAGCTAGTGTCTTGTTTTCTAAAGTGTGCTTGAGGGTGGTCGCATAATGGGCAAACTTCCGGTGCGTCCTTGCCGTAGTGGATGTATCCACAGTTGTTACACTTCCATGCGATTTCCTCATCTTTCTTGAATACCTTTCCGGCTTTGATCTTGTCGGTTAATGCATTGTACCTGTCTTCGTGTGCCTTTTCGGTTGCTCCTGCTGCATCGAATAGGTCTGCAATGTCATCGAAGCCTTCTTCACGTGCGGTTGCAGCGAATTCCTTGTACATAGAAGTCCATTCTTCGTGTTCGCCTGCTGCTGCGTCTGCGAGGTTGGTTAAAGTGTCAGGTACGCTTCCTCCGTTGAGGAGTTTGAACCAGATTTTAGCGTGTTCCTTTTCATTGTCAGAGGATTCTTGGAAAATGTCTCTGATTTCAACATATCCGTCTTTTTTAGCTTGTGAAGCGTAGAATTCGTATTTTACACGTGCTTGGGATTCACCAGCAAGTGCTGCTTTCAAGTTTTCTTCTGTTTTGGTTCCTTTTAAATCTGCCATATTTATCATCTCCATTAAATGTTATGTTAATGACCTGTCCATTTAAATAGTTTTGGTTACCAGGTCAACACTTCTCTTTCAATGAACATGCCGTCGTATCTGCAGTTGATCTTGCTCTTGTCCCCTTCGAAGACTGTGCAGGCAAGGTCTTCCTCATTGTCTGCGATTATCTGTTTCAATTCCTCGTAAGCATTCCATTTGATGGAGTTCTTCATGAACTCGTTTATTGGAAACTCCCATCTGATATTATCCTTCTGATAGTATTGGATGATTCCCTCGGCATACTTCTTGGCCTCCTCGTCGAGGAGGTAATCGCCGTCGACCAGTCCCTTGATTGCAACATCTGGAAACTTGGGGTGCCTGATTAGAAATACGACCATCTTGTTCATTATAATCACTATGTCATTGAAAAAAAAGTTAAAAAATAAAAAAAGTTAAAAGAGCTTATTTGAAGTTGGTTGCTCTTTCTTCGAAATGTGCTTTTGGAAGTCCGCATACTGGACATTTTTCAGGTGCGTTAGGACCTTTGAAAACAAATCCACAGTTTTCACATTTCCATTCGATTTCTTCTTCCTTGTTGAACACTGCATCGTTTTCAACGTTAGCAAGTAAGGTTCTGTATCTTTCTTCGTGTTCTTTTTCGATTGCACCTACTTTTTCGAATAGGAATGCAATCATTGGGAAACCTTCTTCTTTAGCGGTTTCAGCGAATTCCTTGTACATTTCAGTCCATTCTTCGTTTTCACCGTCTGCTGCTGCGTTCAGGTTAGCGATTGTGTCAGGAATGTCTTCATCGTGCAATAGTTTGAACCAGATTTTAGCGTGTTCCCTTTCGTTTTTGGAAGTTTCCATGAATATGTCATGGATTTGAACATAGCCTTCTTCTTTAGCTTTTGCTGCGAAGTATTGATATTTTGTATGTGCTTGGGACTCGCCAGCAAATGCTGCTTGCAAGTTTGCTTCAGTTTTTGTACCTTTTAAATCAGTCATAATTAACATCTCCAATAATATAATTTATAATTGTTATAGTTAAAAAGGTTTTTCAAAAAATTTTGATTGACTGTAAAAAAAATAGTAGAATAGCTTAAAATCGGTTTAAGCTATTTCTGAGTACAGTAATCCGTATGCCCTGTTTTGCATGAATACCAGGAATGGTGCCCCTATCAATGTGGCAATGAAAATTCCTGCAATAGGGATGAAACTAACCAGCATCATTATGAAAATGACTATTGCAACTAAAATGAACAATAATATCAGCAATGCCAATGTCTTGCCGATACCTATCTCCTTCAAGTCAGCATAGGATTGGCGAAATCTTATTGCATCATCAATGTTGCCGGTTCTTGCAAGCCTGGCCTCTCCCATAAGGGCGAGCAATGTGAATATGATGTACAATACGATTGCAATGACCATAACCACTCCGATTGCGGCTATGAAATCCGGTGTGAAGATTTGGCTTGCGGCTTCGGCGGCTGTTGCATTTTCCACATTATTCAGGCCAGCGAGCCTGGTGAATGCAAAGCCGGAGGTTAATATTGCTGCAACTAGAGTTATAATGCCCGGTATGATATAATATATGATTGTTACAATCAGCACTTTAACCCCATTTTTAAGATTGCTTTCAACATCAAGTTCAGGGACTGCGCCATCAAGGTCTATGGCGAACTTGAATATGTCCAGGGAATATCCCATGACGAGTATGCTCAGCACGAGTGAAGCAATCATTCCCAGAATCACTACTATGCCATTGTCAACGTAAGAGCCTATTGAATCTAAAACTGAGCCCACAACAAGGATTACTCCGATAATCAATAACATTTTAATGTCCGTAAATGGATATTTTACGGAATCTTTCAATATTTCAAATATTTCCATGAAAATTCACCATATTGACTATTGACAATACTGTTATATAATGGTTATGGTGAAACTGGATTTAAAAAAAAGAAAAATAGATGAATATGTCTATTCATCTACGCCGAAGGATTTTTTGAGCAAGTCTGCGTTGACGAATCCTTCCTTATAAATTTTACCGGTTGATAAGTCGTTGATGACTACTTCTGCAGGAGCGAACATTCCTTTGTCGATTTTGTAGAAGTCGAATTCTGCTTCTTTGAACACGTCGAAGAATGGTTTGCCGTATCCATCTGCTGCAGAGGATGGTAATTTAGCTGCTACATCAGCGATGTCATCGTTTTCATCTGATTCAACGTAGTAGTAGGTTCTTCCACCGAAGAGCACTGCATCGTTGGTTTTACCCATTGCTTTTAATCCGTCCGGGTCGACAGGTGCGATTGGTGCGATACCTGCTGCGTGTTTTACTTTTGTAACGTCGAACTTGATTGCTTCAAGCATCTTGTAGGTTCCGTTTTCAACTACTCTTCCGGAGATTTGGATGGATCCGACGAGGGATGAGGTTGGAGCCACTAAAAGGTATACGTTTTTCACGTCAACGTCACATTCGTCTGCAATGTATTGTGCAACTTCATCACCTGGCAATACGTCCGCTTCAAGGGTTAGGATTGCTAGTTCAGCGTCTTTGTCTTCATATCCGATTTCTTCGTAGGTTTCTGCTGGTTTCAATGCGATTGCTCTTGCAGGACCTGAACCTAATGCGAAGAAGTCTCCTACAGATACGGACCAACCTGCTTTCTGTGAACCTAAGGTTGAAATTGAAGGTGAGTCTGTTTTGATTTTTACTGAAGGAAGTGCGAATTTTTCAGATAAATCTCCTGGAATTGAGATTCCAACATCTGCGAGTCCGCCAAGACATACTTTAGTATAAAGTTCTCCTGCTTTGAAACTTCCATCGACGTTTACACCACAGTCGATGACGGTAGCGCCATTATCTAAAGTTGCAACAGCGATGTTTAATTCATCTGCTTTTTCAATCATTACATCTACGGTTTTTTTAGCTTCTACGTTTACACTTACCATAGTTTTAACCTCTAAAAAAATTTAACCTAAATAAATTAAGTTATTGAGTAAAAATATATTTTTATTATTATTTAAGTTTGACTAAATGAATTTTACACCCTCAGGTAAATATTCATTTGCCATTAAAAAAAATCAGTCCTTGTCATTTTTGGAATCGTCCTCGGATTCCATCTTATGTTTTTCGGCAAGCTTCTGTTTGATTTCCTCTTTATCCTTTTCAGCCTGCTTGCGTTTTTGCTCTTCTATTTCCTTTTGCTTTTCAGCCTGTTTTCGTTTTGCTTCCTCTTCCTCTTTTTGCCTTCTGGCATCTTCAATGGCCTTGATGGTTTTCTGGGCAATGTCAACAATCACTTCGTCCTTGCTTTCATCGACTATGCGCTGGAGGGAGTTTTCTGCCTCGATCTTTCCGAATGCGAAGAGACGAACGTCATATGATTGGGCGTTTAGGGCAATGTCAAGCCATGACTCTTCAGTGTCGACATATTCGGTAAGATATTCTATGCTGTGGAACTTGTGCTGCATTTCCTTTGCTATTTTAATCAGAAATACCTTGTTCTTGATTTTGAGGAACGCCTTTTCACGGTTGTAGAAGAAGAACTTCAAGTCCATGCCGCCTTTCCTGGACTGTATTATGTCGTAGTTGTGGTCGTGGATTGCTATACTTGTCAGTATCTCCTCATCATTGATCTTGTCAAGCGCGAATTCCTGAACCGGCCTGTAGCTTGACCTGTCCAGTATATAGGCCAGCAGCGATTCGTCGGTTAATGAGCTTACCATGAACATTTGTGTCGGCTCGTTGAAGTTGTTCAAGTCATAGCCCCTGAAGAAGCCTTCATCGAGATCTTCGATGACTTTCCTTCTGGATTCCGGCTCGAACCTGTCGTTTCTGATAACTTCTATTTTGAACCATTTAGGGTATTCCTTAAGGGCAAAGCAGTCGTCGAATATGCCTATGATGGATACGCCGTCAGCCAATTGCCATGATTCAAGGCTTGAAATGTCCATTATTGACTCGCATGAGTAGAACATCTTGTTCATTGACTCTATCCCTGAGACGTCCCAGTTGCTCAGCGGAGTGATGTCTAGAAGGGATACGCAGTTGTCGAACATTCCCTTTGTTGATTTCACATTCTCAATGTCCCATTTCTTTAATGCGGAAATGTTGTTGAGGGAACTGCAGCCCCTGAACATGAAGTCCAATGTATCCACATTGCTTGTGTCCCATTTCTTCAAGGCGGAGATGCTTTTGAGTGATATGCATCCTTCGAAAAGCCCGCTCATCCTTGTAATGTTTGAGGTGTCCCATTTCTTCAATGGGGAAATGTTTTTAAGTGATAGGCAATGTGAGAATACCGCCAAAAGTCCCTTGTTCCTTGTCATTTTTGACAGGTCCCATTTGGATAGTGGTGAAATGTCCTTCAGCGCTGCGCATCCCCTGAACAGTGCAGTGATGTTGAACACATTGGATAGGTTCCAGTTGGAGAGTGCTGAGATGTCTTCCAGTGATGTGCAGAACTCAAACAGGCACCCCATGTCGAGCACGTTGCTGACGTTCCAGTTTTCAAGGGCGTCAACGTTTTTGATGCTGTTGCACTCGCAGAATAGGTAGTGCATGTCATATACTCTGCCCACATCCCAGTTGGCCAGTGGGTCGATGCTTTCCAGTTCCTTGCATCCGTAGAACATGCAGGACATGTTCTCCACGCTTTGAGTGTTCCATCCTGTCAATGAGTCAATGTTGGTTAGGCTTTTGCAGCCGTTGAACATGTAGCTGAAGTCGGTTACTCCTGAAACGTCCCATGAGGACAGTGTTGAGATTTCCTCGAGGGATTCGCATCCTGAGAAGAGTTCCTTGAGGTTGTCGATGTTTCCGACTCCGAAGGTTACGATGGCCTTCAGGTTTTTCATGTCCTTATAACGGCCCTCCAGTGATGTTACGCCGAAGAGGTCCTCGCTGACAAACAATACGTCTTCCCTGTTTTCAACATCGTCCCAGTTGGTCAGATTTGTACCGTCGGTCAGTATTATGAGGACGTTGAAGTCCCTTAACTCGTAGATACTTTCTGTTGTTGTGTTCAGATGTTCGAAGTCGTATAAGTATATCTTTGCCATGTTATTTCAAATCCCCATCAAAAAAAAATATTCAATATAATTTATGTCAATTGGAATATATAAGAATATTCTAAAAAATAACATGCACCATTTCCCATGACAAAATTATTCAATATGCTTACAATCATGATTAAGCAAATCAATAGTCATGTTTAAAAATGAGATTATAATGAAATGAAAATGCTGTTAAATTGAAATGTCCATTGAATTTCGCCATCCAATACTGTGAAATGTAGATGAGTGAAACTATTTTTTGGTATTGTCAACAAATTCAGATCCTCTTTCAGTATATTTCCAGTACTTGTTAAGCTTGTATCCGCAGCCCTTGCAGTACTCTGCATCATCACTGTTGGGCCAGCCGCAATAAGTACATCGCTTACTCATTCAAATCACCTAATACCTATCAAAATGAACCTTGGACTCATCAAAGCGGAGCTTGACACTGACATCATGGGCAGGATATCCTACACATATCACTGAAAAGGGAATGCAGTAATCCGGAATGTCAAGATACTCCTTGAGTTTCAAGACCCTCTCCTCTATCGGATGGAAACCAAGCCAGACCGCACCAAGTCCCTCATGGGTTGCCTGCAATAGAATGTTCTCATTGCATGCTCCAAGGTCCTGCTCGATCATGCCATGAACCTTGGACTCGTTGAGATTACCCAAGGTGATAATCAAATGTGATGCATTGGCGGCGGGGGCTGCGAACCGATGCATCCTGGAGATTGCCTGCTTATCCTCCTCCTTGCTTACCACAATGAACTCCCATGGCTGAGCGTTGCAGGCTGACGGGGCCTGCATTCCAGCTTTGAGAAGGTTTTCTATCTTTTCATCTTCTACTGTCTCATCAGTGAACCTGCGTACACTTGCT
>NZ_CACYJE010000076.1 GCF_902774605.1 uncultured Methanobrevibacter sp. | reverse complement strand
CAACATCAAGCTGCTCGTTTTCATAGCTTAAAACAATATCCAAATCCAAATCCTCAATTTCCTTAGCAGGCAAAGCCTTTGAAACCTCACGTTCAAGAATTTCACCAAAGTCATCAGAAATGGTTGCTAAATCATCCTGGGATAATACCTTAAGTTTTGACATAAAAATCTTTAAAAAAAGAAAATTAAAGGTTTAAGCCCTATTGGCCCATACCTTGCATTGCAGCTTGAATAGTAGTTTGCATCTCTTCGAGCTTTTTCATAACTCTTTCTTCCTGACGAGCCATGGTTTGTTTCCTTAACTGAAGGGTTTCTAATTTTTCTTCAGTGTCAGCTAAAGCGTCAGCATATTCTACTTTAATGAGTAAAGTACCAGCTTGTTTGAATACTTCAGTTTTCTCATCGCTTTTTTTGAGTTCTTCTAAAGCTTTTTCAGTTTCTTGAATTTGAACTTCAACGTTTTGAATTTGCATTGTTACTGCTTGAGCTTGTTGTTGTAATTGTTGAAACTGATTTAATTGTTGTTGAATATTTTCAGGAATCTCCATAATATCACCTAAACTTTTAATTATTTATATAAACATTATATTGTTAAATTATTTATCTGTAATGCTAAATTGATCCACTTGATGGCGGAGTTAACAGAAGCCCTAAATGAAGTTGAATCCTCAGCATCAATGTTGATTATGATGCTTGACCCCTCCAATTCAATTGTCATTGATGACCTGAAATCCGGAGCGGTTTCAAACTCGAGAAGTATTGACTCATAAACGATTTCCGCCTGATTGCAACTATCAAACTCGACAACTATATTGCTTTTGACGGATTCAAGAGGGCTTTCATCAATCATTTGAAACCCCAATGATCTTTTTAACGTTGACCTGGAATTTTAGCTTGTCGCCAAATTTGTTAATGAACTGGATTCTGGCCGGAGAATCATCGCTTTTAGCAATCAAAATGCAATTCTCCTCGGCGCTGTCCACCAAATCAAAATCGAGAATTTCACTTAAGACATTGAGTTCCTCGACCTCGGAGACTATTTTCAATTGTGATGGAGCAATGTTGGTCTTCTCGTTTTCAAGAGTCACTCCAATGAGAAGTGTGAGAAGCAATTCTCCCTTATTTGAATAGAATGAAATCCTGCTAGGATTGCCCTTGATTTCATTAACGACAGCCACATTGTACTCATCAACTTCCAACGCCTTGAGCAACAGCTCGCGCATGTTCATCTTTCCCCTGTTGACTGAGGTTGAATCGGTAGTGCGTGCTAAAACTTTACAGAACTTTCTAGTTTTTTGAGAAGGTTTTCTAGAAGTTGAAATTAACATTTAAATCAAAAATAGTAAAAAATTAGTAAAAGAAGATAATTGATTTATCTTGCTTTTATAACTCTGGTGGTTTCTGGAACTTCTTTAAATAAAATCCTATATCTGCATTTAGGACATTTATTTTCCATGTAGCTTTTATGGTCTACTTCTGCTCCACAACGTGGACACTTATACAAGGCCTATTCCTCCACTCTAATGTCTCTGATACTACGTGCTGCAGATTTTGCCATAGGAGTTTGTGGAACGTATGCTCCTCCGGTGAATACTGCACCACATTTTCTGCATTTCCAAATTCCAGCAGCTTGTCTTTTAACATATGGTCTATCACATTTAGGACAAACATGATTTTTTTTCATGTTTTCTTCAATGATCTTAACAGATCTTTTTGCTTTTCTTCCGTATCTTGCACCGAACCTTCCTGTAATACCCACTTTTTTAGTTCTTGCCATTTATATTCTCTCCGTAAATAATTAAAATTTAAAATAAACTGATTATTAAAATAATCATAAAATTATCTAATAATATAATATAAGATAATCTAATATTTAAATGTTTGCTTAAAATTAGTATTTTAAGTAAAAAATTACTTTTTGATGAGAAAAAATAATTACCTATAAATCTTAAATGCCATTTTTGGATTTCCCATCAAAAAAATTAAAATGCTATCCAACTAGTCGAGTGTTGGATAGTTAGGGCTTTCATTAGTAATCAACAGGTCATGAGGGTGAGATTCCTTAATACCGCTGCTTGTGATCCTAACGAAGTTTGCTTTTTCCTGCATTGCCTTAATGTCCTTAGCGCCACAGTAGCCCATGGATGATTTTAAACCACCAACCAATTGGAAGAGGATTTCAGAAACTGTTCCCTTGTATGGCACAGCACCTTCGATTCCTTCAGGAACATATTTGGTGTGGTTCATTTTACTTTTTTGACCTTGGAAGTACCTGTCTGCTCCACCGTCAAACTCACTGGTCATTGCACCCATTGAACCCATTCCACGGTATTTCTTGTATTGCTTACCGTTCATGACAACAATGTCACCAGGAGCTTCAAGGGAAGCTGCAAGCAAGTTACCGAGCATTACAGCATCTGCACCTGCACCGATGGCCTTTGCAACATCACCTGAGTATCTGATACCTCCGTCAGCAATGACCGGAATGCCTGAATCGGCCGCTGCATCAGCAACATCTGAAATTGCTGTAAGCTGTGGCACACCGACACCTGCAACGATACGGGTAGTACACATTGAGCCCGGACCGATACCTACTTTAAGGGCATCGACACCCATTGAAATTAAGTCTTCTGCTGCTTCAGCGGTTGCAATGTTACCTACACACAATTCAGCATCAATGTTGTCCTTGATTGTTTCAGTGAATTTTACAACATTCATGTTGTGTGCGTGAGCACAGTCGATTGAGATGATGTCAGCACCGGCCTGGTCAAGTGCCATTGCCCTGTCCAAATCGAATGGTCCGCATGCTGCTGCAACCAAAAAGTTACCGTCCTTGTCACGGGCAGCATTTGGGTATTGTGCCTGATTAAGTATATCTTTAATAGTAATGATTCCCACGAGCTTGCCGTCACGCACAACAGGCAATCTTTCAACCTTATTCTCGTATGCAATGTTCAATGCCTCTTCTGCTGAAACTCCCTCATCGACTGTCACAACATCTGAAGTCATTATATCCTTGATTGCGGTAGATGACTCATTTTTTAAGAATGGCCTGATATCCCTTTTTGAGATGATACCGAGGATTTCATCACCATCAACAACAGGCAGTCCGCTGATGAGCTCATGGCGCATGATGTTTTCAGCTTCAGCAACTGTAGAATCCTGAGAAATAGTTACAACATCGCGAATGGTTAAGTCTTCAGCGTTTTTGACCTTTTTAATTTCTTCAACTTGTCTTTCAAGTGTGATGTTTCTGTGTATAACACCTATTCCACCTTCCTGTGCCATTGCAATTGCAAGATCCGCTTCTGTTACGGTATCCATCGCTGCACTCAATACTGGAATGTTTAGTTTGATTCCCTTGCCTAATTCAATTTTAGTATCAATGTCCTTTGGTTCAACATAACTTGCATTAGGGGTCAGGAGAAAGTCATCAAATGTGTAAGACATTCTTGCTTCTTGAACTTTTTTTGAAAATGACATAAATAACACCTAAATTAGAATGAATTGATTAATTCTTTAAGCTCAGCTACAGCAGTATGGTGGATTTTACCAGTGTTTCTGTCTCCACCTACACAGGCAGCTCCTCTAATACCGACCACATCGCATCCGATATCATGCAATGGTTTCAATTGGTCTTTTTTAACGGATCCTGCAAGTGCAGTCATCAGGCCGTATCCGTGAGCTTCGTCTACGAATTCCTTTAACTTGTCTAAATCTAAATAATCGAATAATGTGTGACCGTCTTTAACTGCAGTGTCAAGCATTGCAAGGTCGCATCCTGCATCTTTTGCAACTTTTGGTATTTCCATAGGGTCAACCGCACCTACACGGTGTGCATCAGCGTAACCTGCAGCTACAATAATTGTATCTTCACTAATGTCTTTAACTGTTTTTACAACGTTTTCCATGACTTCAACAGCTTCGTCATGGTCTTTTGTTCCATATAATCCAACTTTAATGTAGTCCGCTCCGGAAACGTGAGCTCCCATTGCTGCAAGTGAAACTGTACCTGGCTTGTATGGCACATCCCCTAGGGTTGCGCTGACTAGTTTGTCTTCAGGAGTTAATTCCCTAATCTCTTTGATTACCCAAGGGAAATTAGCACCTAGAGAACCTTCCTTAGGATTTTTCACATCAACAATATCTGCTCCACCTTCAATTGATTCTAGAGCTTCTTCTCGATTTATAGGACTTATTAATAGAAGCATGTATTTCCTCCAATAAAATATAATTTTATAATATATTAATATTACTTTTTTATTATTTATAAAACTAATGTTTTAAGTGAAAATACCCTAAATATCTTATTAAAAAAATATTTTAAAGAAAAGTATAAATTAATGCCAAAATTTAAAAAAAAGGAAAAAATTAAAGACTTGCCTTTAACTCTTTAATTCTAGAAATAGGCAAACCAGTTAACTCATGAACCGCAGTCACATCATGATCAGTTTTCAAAAGCTTACAAGCAAAATTCTCAGTAACCTTTTTGGCTTCATCTTCACGAGCAAGCCTAATTTTCCTATCCAAACCATTCTCACAATATTTCAACATATTAACAGCCTCTAGTAATTTTTCTTGTTCGTATTCATCATCAATATATCTTAGAATATTCAGACACATTGCAGGAATTATTATACGTTTTTCATCATCTGGAATGCAGGAACACTCTTTAATATATCCACATATTTCTCTGACATAGTCTGCTTCAGAGATTGGGAGGTCAAATAACGGTAAATGAACCAAAAGCCCACATTCACTGTGGTCAAGTTCAATCTGGTTTTAAAATTTAGTTCTTAATTTATTTAAATATTTGTCTGCTTTGATTTTTTTAAGCTCAAGAACTATTGGCTTAAAACAGATGTTTTCCTCTGCCATAAGTCTTTTTTGATTTTTACCCTTTGAAAGGCAAGCAATGATGAACTTAATCTCCTTTGAAAAATCACAAAAAGTATCCTTGTGATAACCGTAGTATCTTATAAGATGACGGTCATTCAATATGCCGACATGCCCTTCAATTATAACTACCTTACCGGATTTTGTCAATCCCCTTATGTCTGTGAACTTGTTTTCAAGATTGAAATTGATTATTTCAGTTGGTAAAATTTGTATAATCTCCTCATTTTGACCGGTAACTTCCAAAAACGTATTTGCATAATTCAATTCGCAAATTTTAATATATTAATCTTGATTTTATATGAAAAAATAATGTTGCATCTATACCTAATGGGACAACTATTGCGTTGTTAAAACCATGGTTAAAATAATTAAAAAGAAAATCTATTAAATGAGCAAGAGGAATTGAAACCATACATTAAATTTAGCATTAATTAAATTAAAATGACATTTCCAAAATTTGATTTTTTTCAAAAACATGTAAAATATTCCAATACAGAATACGTTAAAAAAAAAGTAGGGAAAAATAATTCCCATTTTGACAATGAGTTTTACATTAATGCCCGTTAACTATTGATTCCCATCCGAAAAACCTATGAAAAATCCATCTTCAAAAAAGCGAATTCACCTATTCTTGAATTTCACCGAACCAATCCCATCTGTTGCCTATGTAATGCATAATTATGGCCAATAATATTAAAAAGACAATTGATGCAACAGTTTCCCACAATTGGGGCGATGATGTAGGTGTTATGATTCCCAACATCACAAACAGGCTAATTGAAAGGTTATTCGCTGTATGCAATGCGGAACTCACTTCCAAACCATTAGTTTTCCAGGCGAAAAATCCGAAAATAAGACCTGAAACAAAAATTTCAAACAATCCGAAAGTATTGTACCCATGAGATAATGCGAAAATGATGGATTGAAGGATTACCGCAACGATTGGTATTTTGAACCATGCGCCGAATGTTTGCATAATCAATCCACGGAATACCAATTCCTCCGCAATACATTGGAGAGGAAGAAATATAAGAATTACAATCAAATAGGAGAATGAAAGTTGGAATGTTCCTTCAGGACCTGTAATGGCAGCACTAATTGCATTAAAAATTATAAACAAAACTAATGGAATCGCCAAAGCCTTAAGATATAGCTTAAAGTTCCATCTTCCGCTTTTAGATATATATGAAGAAAATGACCTGTCCCTAACGATTTTAGAAGCAATATACAATGCAGGTATCATTACAATGACTCCCAAATCAGAATAGAGTTCTGCTAATGCATTATTTAAAACTTCATATCCTCCATTTACTAGGTTATCTACAAAGCTCAGACCATATAAATTGATAAAAATCTCATCCATTACTAGCTGAAATATTACCATTAAAATAAATCCTATTATAAACACGATTATTGGCTTGTACCACCTATATTTCTCAAAAGTTCTTGGAAGTGTGATAAAATCAGAAAATTCCTTATCGTTCATGATTATTTATTATTTAATGAAATCATTTAAATTTTTCAGTTAAATAATATTTGATTTTAAAAAAAAATGTTTCTTGAAATTTTGACTTGAAAGTTTATAAAAAAAGTAGAAAAAATGGGTGTTTAACACCCTAAATTTAAATTTTATTGTTTACGTCTTCTTAAAGGTATCAATACTAGAATAACTAGTATCAACATCAATATAGGATTACCAGTAGCCTTATCGTTGATAACTGCCTTGATTGGTTTTTTATCATCCTTATATATAGGAGTTGGAGTATCATCATTATGAGGTTTAGTGTCATTGTGTGAATCAGGAGTTTTATCTTCTGTAAT
>NZ_CACYJE010000075.1 GCF_902774605.1 uncultured Methanobrevibacter sp. | reverse complement strand
CAGCAGATATTTGGCTACGCCCTGGAGCGTTCCGCCTGAACCGATGCCGGACACATAGATGTCGATCTTCTGCCCGAGCTGCTCACAGAGTTCTACAGCCGTTGTACGGTAATGTATGTCCGGGTTTGCCGGATTTTTAAACTGCTGCGGGACGAAATATTGATCCGATGAGGAGGCGATGCGTTCCGCTTCGGTAACTGCACCGTCCACGCTCAATTCTGCGGGGGTCAGCACGAGCTCGGCGCCGAGTGCATGGATGATCTTTTTCCTCTCTTCGGACATGTTTTCGGGCATTACAATGATCACTTTGTAGCCTTTGCGTACGCCACAGAGAGCAAGGCCGATGCCGGTGTTTCCACTGGTAGGTTCGATGATTGTTGAGCCTTCCTTGAGTTGGCCCTTTTCTTCCGCATCTTCAATCATTGCAACTGCAACCCTGTCCTTTACGCTTCCGGTTGGGTTGAATGATTCTATTTTCACATCCACTTCTGCTTCCAGGTCTTTTGTCAGGTTGTTCAATCTTACAATTGGAGTGTTTCCAATTGCATCAATTATACTGTCTAGTACTCCTCTTTTTAGTTTTGGAACGTTTACCATATTTTCTTCTCCTATATTATTAATTGTTTTTATTGGTATATTAAAAGGGTTATCTTAAAGTTAATATAACATTCGTTATAATAACTATTGTTATATAACATTGTTTTTATTTATAAATGTTTTGGTGTAACTAAAAAAATAATCAGATATTTTCACTGAAATAATCGCAGATGTCAGTGCAGGGACAAACCTCACACTGAGGACCGATCGGCTTGCAGATATTCTGGCCAAACTGAACCATCAAGTCATTAAGCTTAATCCACAAGTCCCTAGGGGCAATCCTGCACAATTCCACTTCAGTGTCGTCAGGATTCTTGGTGTCAACCAAACCCAAACGATTGGAAATCCTATGAACATGAGTGTCAACCGGAATCGCCGGCAACTCAAAGGCAAAAACCATGACGCAATTTGCAGTCTTACGACCGACACCCGGAAGCTTAATCATTTCCTCAACAGTATCAGGAACCTCACCGCCATACTGGTCAATCAGAATCCGTGAAACCTCCTGAATGCGAGCAGCCTTGACATTATAAAAACCTGCAGGCCTGATAAGCTCCTTAACGTCATCGATTGGTGCATCAACAACAGCATGAATGTCAGGATACTTCTCGAACAGATTATTTGTGGCCTGATCTGTATTCTCATCCCTAGTCCTCTGGGACAATATGGTCCTTACAAGCACCTTATACGGGTCATGGTCCAGGAAAACCCTTATTTGAAAAACACTCTCCAATTCCTCTATCAACCTGATTACACGCTCTTCCTTATTCATCATATTAACTCCAATTCAAAACCAAGTTCCGCCATGCTCTCAATGAAATTCGGGAATGACACGTCAAACACTTCCCCATTTGTTATTTCAACATCATGCCTAAGGCCAATCAGACTGAAAGCCATGGCCAACCTGTGATCGCCATGGGAATCCACCCTTCCTGAAGTCACTCCGCCGGTTATGCTCATGCCGTCTTCATGTTCGACAAGCCTGCATCCGAGCTTTTCAAGTTCACGGCAAGTGGTGTCTATCCTGTCGGTTTCCTTGACCCTTGCATGAGCAACTCCAGTGATGTTTGTGGTTCCCTCAGCCATGGCGGCCAAAACGGCAACGGTAATCAGCAAGTCAGGCGCATTTGACAAATCCACATCAATTGCCTTCAATTCACCGTTGGATGCGATTTCAACATAATCCTCACCACGGATGACTGTGGCACCCATTGCCTGAAGAATGTCAAGAATATACTTGTCCCCCTGCTTGGAATCACGGAATAGGTTCCTGATAATGGCTCTGCCACCGTTAATGGCAATCAAAGCCAGGAGGTATGATGCTGAGGAGTAATCCCCTTCAACAGTATAGTCGCATGCGATATAATCCTGCTTTTTAACCTTGAACTCATCGATGCGGCAGCTCTGATGCTCCTTGTCGCATGACTCATGCTTCAGATAATAGCCCCTCAATGCCTTGACGCCGAATTTCCTCATTATGTCCAGTGTCATGTTAACATATGGCTTTGACTTGAATTCGGGCAGGACATACAATGTCACGCCGTGATTGGATAATGGTGAGGAAATAATGATTGATGAGATGAACTGTGAACTGACATTGCCCATGATGTTGGTTTCCCCTCCGTTATAGCCCGGCCTGATAAGTATAGGTGCCTTGTCATTGCCATTCAATGATTCTGTCTCAACACCCAATGGCAGGAGCGCATCCATCAACAGGCCCATCGGACGGGTCTTGAGTGAATCGTCACCTGTCAATGTCACTTCATTGTCGCTCAATGCGGAAACGCTGGTCATTAGTCTTAAAGTAGTTCCAGAATTAGCCAAGTCAATAGCTTCCACGCTTGAATTGTGAAGTTTGCCTCCAGTGCCTGTAACCTCAAGACACTCTTCTGTCCTGTTTATTTTAGCACCCAGTGCCTCACAAACCCTGATTGAGGATAATGTGTCTTCTGAGTATAGCATGTCGTAAAGCCTTGATGTTCCTTTTGCAAGTGATGCCAGTATTACTGCCCTGTGCGAATAGCTTTTGGATGGCGGTGCCTTGACGACACCTCCTATTTCTGAAATATTTTTTACTTTAAGAATCATTGTATCATAAGTATTTTTATCAAAGATTTAATAAATACTTACCTAAAAAGAAATAATATAAGGGACGAGGATTCTTGGAAGTTAATTTAATATGGTGTATGAATTCTATAATATGGATTTAAAGATTATGACATCTAAAACTTTTTGAATGAACAATCCTCATCCCCCTACTCATTTAATTGAAACAAGTAGCGTGAAAACTTTCAATATGTCAAAATCGACATCACTTATGATTATTGAAATCGTGTTGTGGAGATGGGAGTTTATCCGGGAGTGTGACTTGATACAAATGCAATATTTATCTAATGATACGTTAAAGGTGAGAAATTTAATGCTTAGATAACCCATCTCCATTACTTATTTAATTAACAAGTAGTATATAAACTTTTAACAAGCCCAAAACAATATTTACATTAGAATATAATGATTTCAAGCCCAAATCAATATTGTTTTTAATTTGAAACGTGAAAAACGGAAATATGGCGCTGGTGAAATGGCATGAAAAATCGAAACATTCAAATCATAATCAACATAATCCTCATAATTCTAGAGATAATCGGCTTCATACTCGTCATTCAGGAATTCGGGTTGAAAACATTAGAATATTACACTGAAGACAGCAATTTCCTCTTGTTAGTCTCATCAATAATTATCTTAATCTATCTGCTTTCAGACAGGAAACTGCCGTCCTGGCTGAATGGCCTGAGATACGTCTCTATCGTTTCAACAACACTAACATTCATTGTAGTAGTTACAGTTCTGTCCTGGACAACTGATTGGGGATTGCATTACCTGCTATTTGAAGGGTCCATGCTCTACCACCATACGCTCTGCCCTTTGATGGCATTGGCATCATTCATACTGCTTGAGAAATATGATGGCCTGAACGTGCTTCATGGACTAACATTCACGATAATATATGCAATCATCATGATTTCATTGAATGTTTTAAAAATAGTGGAAGGTCCCTATCCCTTCCTTTTGGTCTATAACCAGCCCGTTGCAGTGTCAATACTGTGGACAGTCATCATCTTTGCGGCGACTTATGCAATAGCATTTATTCTAAAAAAAGTTAATGGGAAAGTAATCATCTGATTACTTCCACTATCATGTCAAGGTTTTCGGATTGCAGGATATCCACTTTCTTACCTGAAGCGCCTACAATCTCCTTTTTGATGTTGAGCATGTCTTCCGGAACCACGATGTCGCCTATTGCGAGCTCATGGTTTTCCATTAAAGCATTGCCGATTTCATCGATGTCGGTGGATTTCAAGTAGCCTATGATTTTACCCGCATCACCCTTGAATTTCGGTCCGACCTGTGACATGTCAGGCTCGACTTCAATGATTTTCTCATGGACTTCAGGTTTTCCAGAGCTTATTGTCAAGTCATTGATCTTCAATGTTCCCCTGATGTCCTCGTCGAACTGGTTGAACACGTCCACCAGTTCATCGTCGGAAGTGTAGACGTTCACTTCTGCAAGCTCAGCATTCAATGGGATTTTTGAAGCTGACTTGAATCTTCTAACCTCATCAATCAACTCAACAGTGGTTTCCCCTTTGCTTTCCATTTCCTCGCTGATGAGTTCCTCATAGACTTCAGGCCATAAGGTGGTGTGGATTGACTCGTCTGAGAAGTATTGGTAAACCTCTTCTGTGAAGAACGGTGCGATTGGAGCAAGCAGCTTAAGTGATGTTTCCACAACTGTCCTTAATGTGTATTTTGCAGCACGCCTTGATTCATCTGAAACATCAGTGTATAGCCTGTATTTTACAGCTTCAATGTACTCATCACAGAAGTCATGCCAGAAGAACCTTTCGATTGGAGTGATTGTCTGTGCGAAGTTATATTCTGCAAATGCAGTGTCCACAATCTTGTTTAAATTGTTTAATTTTGAAAGAATCCATAAGTCCAATGGTCCTAAATTATCTTTAACTTCATCATATGACACTTCCTCATCAAATATCTGCATGCTGATGAACCTGAACGCATTCCAGAATTTCCTGAGGAACCTGTATCCGTGCTTGATGTCCTTCCAGTCAAATATTACATCAGATCCAGGCACACTGTTTGCAGCCCATGTCCTTAGTGAGTCTGCACCGTATTTCTCAATTACCTCTTCCGGTCCGACAACGAATTCAGGACGTGATTTGCTCATCTTGTTTCCATCCTCACCGAATACCATACCGTTGATTACGATATCGTCGAACGGTTTCTTGCCGGTTAAGGCAATACATCTTAAGGTGGTGTAGAATGCCCATGTACGGATGATGTCGTGTCCTTGCGGACGGATGCTTGATGGGAAATGATTTACGTAATCCTCATCAGGCCATCCTGCGATTGACAATGGTGAAATTGATGAGTCCATCCAAGTGTCTAAAACATCCACTTCAGGAATGAATTCCTCACAGCCACATTCACATGCATGTTTTGGCTTGTCAACTGTTGGATCGATTGGCAGGTCCTCAACGTCAGGCAGGATTACATTTCCGCAGTCCTTACAGTACCATACTGGTATTGGGGTTGCAAATATTCTTTGCCTTGAGATGCACCAGTCCCATTCCATTGAATCCGCCCAGTTGACCATACGGGATTTCATGTGTTCCGGCACCCATTTCATTTCATCCGCTGCAACTTTGGTTTTTTCGATTAAGTCACGTACTGCAACAAACCATTGCTCTTTGAGAAGAATTTCAACAGGAGTCTTGCATCTCCAGCATTGTCCTACATTTTGGTCAACTTCTTCCTGCTTTAACAAGTATCCTTCACTGTCAAGGTCTTCAATAGTCTGTTTTTTACAGGTTTGAAGGTCCATGCCCTCATATCTTCCTGCAGCTGAAGTCAACATGCCCGCATCATCCATGACATCAATGACCTCAAGGTCATATTTTTGAACCCAACTTACGTCAGTCTTGTCCCCGAAGGTACAAATCATTACCGCACCTGTACCGAATTCAGGGTCAACCTCTTCATCTGCAATGATTTTCACTTTCTGATGTGATAATGGAACTTCAACATATTTTCCCAGAAGGTGAGCGTATCTTTCATCTTCAGGGTGGATTACTACTGCCACACAGGCGGACATCAATTCAGGACGGGTGGTTGCAATGAGTATGCCCTCATCCTTAGGGTCAGCCTGTTTTCCTGATTTTTGTGAGGATGCAATGTCTTCATATGAATCCTCCACTGCAGGAGGGAAATTGACATAGTTTAGGAATGTAGTGTTGTCTGAGTATTCCACCTCAGCAAAAGCGATAGCTGTCTGGCAGCGAGGACACCAGTTTACAGGGTGTTTTCCCTGATAGATCAAACCTTCCTCATACATTTTTAAAAATGAATACTGGGTTTTTCTCATGTATTCCGGTGTCATTGTGACAAATTCACGAGTCCAGTCCTGTGAATAGCCCATTGCACGCATCTGTGATTTCATCTTTGCAATGTTGTCAGTGGTTAAGTCAACACAATACTGTCTGAATTGTGTTCTTGAAACGTCATTTTTCTTGATTCCATGAGTTTCCTCAACCTTCACTTCAGTTGGAAGACCGTGGCAGTCCCATCCTTGGGTGAACAGTACGTCATTGCCTTTTTGTCTTCTGTATCTTGCGTTCATATCAATGTAAACCCAATTCAGTACGTGGCCCAGGTGAATGGAACCTGTTGGGTATGGTGGGGGAGTGTCAATTATATATCTAGGGCGTGATCCATCTCCAATGTATTTGTAGATGTCTTCATCTTCCCATTTCTGCTCCCATGCCTTTTCTTTTTTAAAGTCATAGTCTTTAGGAATCTCTTCTTTTGACATGTATCTTCTCCTAGTAAAATGTAAATATAAATAATATTATTAATTATGTAATTTATTATTTAAAAAAGTAATTATGAAATTAAGTAAAAAATAATCAAAAATAAAAGTTTGAAAAAAATATTAAGAATTAAGTCATTACTAGGAATTAATCAGCGTATACATCAAATAATTCAAAATTAGGGATATCTCTTTTTCCATCCATCCATTCAAAAATCAGTTCTTTAATATTAGGAGTTTTTCTTTCAACTTTTCTTTTGAATTCCAAAAAATCATCGAATTCATTAGGATAATTATTTTTAAGAAAATTTTCATAGTCTTGCCTGCATTCTTTAGATTTTCGTTCCTTACCATAGATTTTTAAAAGCATTGC
>NZ_CACYJE010000074.1 GCF_902774605.1 uncultured Methanobrevibacter sp. | reverse complement strand
CTTACATGCGTTTTGGGAAGGCACTCTAAAGCCGGAGTCATAGATTCTGATGACTTCCTTAACGATAGGATCCTCTGACTCCCAGTATTTTCCGTCGCTAAATGCCCATACATAATTATGGAATCCTGATGACTTCAAGTCATCAATATGCTCTACAAAATTATATATCAGGATTTTAAGATATTCTCCAACGGGCTCATGGTTGATGGAGTTCTTTAGTTTCTCCATTGAATGGTCATAGACCCCTGCATATGGGTTGGTGTTGTATCTTTCAACACAAAATGCCAAGTAGCCCTGGTCCGTTTCCATCAGGCTTGCGATATTGTGGCTGGAAGCGGAACTGCCTATCACAATCCCTCGTGTCTCTTTCTCATTGACGAATATTTCATCATCCCCAACAATGTTGTTGTCGAGATTGGACATGTTGAGAATGTACATCGCATCCCCGACTGTTGCACGATTGCCTGTGAATGTCGAGTCTGCAATATCCGAGTTATACATGAATATTGCTCCTCCGAATATGGCAGTGTTGTTTTCAAGTATGGAGTTTATCAGTTTGGAGTTTGTCAAATCGACTGCTCCACCATAATTTCCGGCACTGTTGTTTGCGAAAACTGAATTGTTGATTACTGATTTGCCTGTTGCTGAAACTCCCGCTCCACCATATCTTGCAGTGTTGTTGATGAATCTTGAATTTGAAATGTAGTTGCCCGAAACAACTCCAGTGTCAGTGTCATCATATACAAGGTATACTCCACCTCCTGCGGAAGCATAGCCGTTGGTGAAGTTGCAGCCGTCAATGTTACAGTTTTTCGCATTGAAGAATATGGATCCTCCATGGTAAACCGCACTGTCTGAGTGGAAGCTGGAATTTGTGACTGTCAGGTGGTTGCTGGATACATATATTGAACCGCCCTTGCTTGCGGAGTTGTTTTCAAAGTTGCAATTGTGGATTGTTGCGTATTCATTATTTGCATATATTGCACCTCCCCTTGTAGCCTTGCATGACTTGAATGTGGAGTTTTCAATCACCACATTTGGGGTGTAAAACCATATGGAACCTCCATAGGCAGCAGATTCGAATTCGAAATTCGAGTTTTTGACTGTAGCCTTATTGCCTGCAATGTACATTGAGCCTCCGCCGTTGGCGTGATTCCTTTTGAATGTGCAATTGTCTATCACAACATTCGAGTAAGTGTATATTGCGCCTGCCACGGCGGCATCGTTTGACTTGAATGTTGAGTTTCTTATTAACCCGTCAGTGCCTTCCCAAAATAGCGCACCTGCATTGTATGCCTGGTTTGACTCGAAAATGGAGTTTTCAAGTGTTCCTTTAGCAGATCTCCAGGACAATGCTCCTGCACTGCTGGTTGAGGCAGTGTTTGACTTGAATATAGTGTTGTTGACTATTCCGTTTGCTCCTGAAAAATAGACCGCACCTGCAGAGCCGTCAGCAGTGTTGTTTTCAAATGTGCAATTGTTTATTGTTACATTTGAGCCAGTGACTATTAATGCGCCTCCCTCATTGGAAGCATGCGCATTTATGAATCTCACATTGTTTATAACAACATTGGATGATTGGATATTGAATATTCTGGCGGAACCTGAGGCGTCTATCGTATAGCCGTTCCCGTTAATTGTTACTGGTTTTGAAACGGTTATCCCATCGCTTAAAGCCTCATCGCCGGGAGAGTACTTATAGTTTTTTTCAAGGTTTAGTGTGGTTTCATCACCATTCACCATTTCGGACAGTTCTTTGAAATCACCGCCTCCATCAGCAAGAATATTTTCATTGAGGGGGTCTTCAACAGTTAATATTTCATCAAAAGTAGTGTTTTCATTAGCGTTAACTGCCGTTAAAGATATTAAAACAAGAAATATTAAACCTATAAGCAATGTCGTCTTTATTTTCATTTTGATTTTCACCCCCTTTTACTGTTGTTAACTATAGATAAGACGTAAAAAAAATTATAGTTAATCTACCATTATATAACATCCTATATAAAGTTTACAAATCGATATGAAAATCGTGAAATTTGACAATAACTGAAAAGAATTAGAAAAAAATGTATACAGTCATAATAATTATATGAAAATAATTTATACAATCCCATAATAATTAAAAATATTGGAAAATAAACTTTTAAAACCCCTCAAAAAAATAACAATTAATATGAAAATAATGCAATCAATTAATTGCCTGAGATATTTTTTATAGAATTGTGATCATGTCCGGCCGGCCTGAGATGAGTTTCGTTTTCCCTTGCCCCAGTGTTTTTTTGACTCCATCAAATTGTGCATAGCATAGATTAATTAATCATTATATACCTTGAAAAACATAATTAGTAATAGTTTAAAAAGGTGCTATTCTTATGTTAACAATTAATCAATGCTACTTAGATTTTGTTGATAAAATCTTGAAAAGTGGAAAAGAAACATATAAAGACTCAAATCATCATTTAGTCGAAAGTCTGGGAAACTTCTACATCATTGATGATCCGTTCAACCTGAAGTTCAGGGCAAAATACCAACACTACACCCCTGAACAGTTATTGAATGACATCAAGTCAGGAAAATTCGACATGGAAGGCAATCCCATAAAAAGCGATGCACTCTACGAGTATGTGAAATCAGCTGAAAACCCTGATGACCAGGGCTTCGTATACACTTATCCTAATCGTATCTACGCCCACTTCGATGTTGACCAGTTCAACACCATGAAAAAGAGGATATTGACCGCTACCGGTTCAAACCGTGCAGTGGCAGTTACAATCGACCCTCAACTGGATGCTGACCGTGAGGACATTCCATGCCTTCAGTTCCTCCAATGCATTGTTAGGGACAATGAATTGACCATTCACTGCATCTTCAGAAGCAATGACATTTTCGGCGCATTCTACTCAAACATGTTCTTCATAGCATACCTTGGCTTGAAGATGAAGGAGGAAGTCAACAAGGAAATCATTGGCGAGAAGCTGAACTTCGGCGGAGTCCATTACCACTCAACCTCAGGCCACATCTACAATACCGATTTGAAGGCCGCTCGCAATCTAATAAAATCCAATAAATAAGGTATCTTTTACCTTATCCTTATCTTATTTTTAACCTTAACGTTACCGTAACTGCTTGTGATGGTGTATTTTCCTTTTTTCATGTTTTTAAGCTTTAATGTGGCAATTCCCTTCCTGTTTGTTTTGACCTTATATGCCTTGCCCTTGATTTTGAAGGTGATCTTCTTGTTCTTGAATGCCTTGCCCTTGGAGTTCAATAGCTTGGCGGTGTATTTGATTGTCCTTGCCTTTTTATAGGCCTTGTTTTTTGTAATCAGAGACTGCTTTACGGTTATCCTGTTTGATGCCTTGAATCCCTTGTACTCTACAGTTGCAGTGTAGCTTCCCTTCTTGAGCTTGACCGATAGTGTGGCGTATCCGTTCCTGTCGGTTTTCAATGTATATGTTTTTTTGTTGACGGTCACCTTGACTTTAAGGCCCTTGGAGAATTTCATGTTGTCATCATAGACCCTGAACCTATAGGTTGTCTTGTAGGCATTGTATCCTGTTGCGTCCCTGTTTTCGATTATTCTAGCCTTGACTGTGATTTTGGCTGAAGAGGATGATTGGACATAATCCTCATCGCCTGCAAACTCCACATTGATGTTATAGTTGCCAGCTTTTAGGCTAATTGGTATTGTCATCTCCCCATTGGAATCTGTTTTGCCGGTCATCCCTTGACCGTTTAGGGTGAGTGTCACCCGCTTGTCCTTCAGCGGCACACCCATGTAATCTGCCAGCCTTATTTTATATTGTGTTCCGCTGTGGTCTACTGTTGTCAGGTCAGGCAGGGAGAATGCTGTCTTTTTGACGAGTATTGTGAAGTTGAATGATTGACTGTCGCATTCGAAAAGGTTCCTGTCAAGACTTACGGTCAGTTCATGCTCCCCGTAATCTAAGTATGTCAATACACTGTCCAATAATCCATTGACCAATGTGAACGTATGGTTTTTACCGTCCAGCATGAATATGACATTGCCTGTCACGTTTTTTGAGATGTTTACATGAACGTTGAGGTTCTCCCTTTCAACATCGATATTGCAGGTCATGTTGACATCATGCCTATCTACAAATATTGATTGATTAAATGATGAAGTGTTATAACCTATTGCATTAAAACATACGTCGATTGCATTTACTCCACGCTCGAAATTATATGTCAACTTTGCAATGCCGCCATCCACATCAACCCTGATGATTTCACCGGATAAGTTGAAAGTGACGGTTCCGCCATTGACCGGCCTTCCGTACTGGTTCATGACATGAGCGGTCATCACCACAGGATTGTAGCCGTTATAGTCAATGTCCAATGACAATGTGGTGTTTATAATCTCCAATATTGTGAATGCCTTGATGCATGCAACCTGTGAATTGTAAGAATGATTAGGGTATGTTGCCTCCAAAGCATACAGGTCAGTCCATGTGCTGCCGTCAAAGCTAATGAATGACATGTTCTTGCCGTAGAAATGATTTTTCAGGCTGATTTTCTCGGATATAGGAACTCCAACATCACCCTGAACACTGATTTTGAACATTGCCTCGAAAACATCTCCCTTTAAAAGGGGAATGAACTCTCCAAGCTCGATGGTCTGATACCCTGGTCTTGAATGGCCTGTTTTGGTTAACCTAACCTCATCATTCACAGTGATTGTCAAATCCCAATCGGTGTTTTGCCTGAAATAAGTGGACACTGCCGCCAGGTACTCGTCATCGGTTGAGTTGAAGCGGTTCCTGTACCATGCAGCGTTGGCGTTCTTTAGGAAGTAGTCAGTCTTGCCCGGCAGGTCGTACTGGTAGTTCTTGTCATACTTAACAGTGTCGTTGAAGACAATGGCGAAGCATGATTCCTCAACACCCACCTGTGCGCAGCTCACATCATAATAGGACACGTAGAAGTATCCGTCATCGCCCCATTTCGGACCCCAGCTGTTTTTAACTATCCATGCTCCCCTGCCTGGAGCCTGCCTGATTATGAGGCTGTCGTCCCATCCGACTATGGTTACCGCATGATTCGGAGGAAGTATTCCATTGTAGTACTGCACATATTTGCCCAATATCTCATCGTAATGAGGAGTCATGAAAATTCCAGTGCTCACTCCTCCGTAATTCATGATCGTCCTTTTGATTTCATCATTGTCGGTGAATCCGTTTCTTTTAAAGAAGAGTATGTTCTGGATATGGGTCAATGGGTTTATTGCACCTGAAACGCTGTTGTAATCATCATATATATCCTGTGATTCCAGCACCGGACCAAGCCAGCTTGTCAGATACCCAATGCCCATGTCATCATAGCCGCCGTCATTAGCTGACATGTTCCAGCCGTATAATGAGTACTTGGACATGAGGTTCTTCATATTGTTCTCTGACAGGTCGAATTCCAATCCGCTGGCCTTGAATATAGCGGATTCAAGAGCGGATAATGTTGAAAACGCCCAGCAGTTACCGCCGTTGACCTGGTTTTTGACTGAGGTTACAAAGGGTGACAGGTATTTATAAGGCAAGTCCCCGGTGAAATCGGCATCAGTTGTGAACAATGTGTAATTGCCATCGGATAGGAATACATTGAACATGTCGACCTTGAAAATGTCCTCTGATTCAAGTCCGGTATTGTTTTCATAATAATTGTAATTGAAGAATGTCTTGTTGTTGGCGAGGGAGTATATGAATCCGATTCTGCTTGCATGGTTGTTTTCAAAGATATTGCTTGTCAAAACCAGATTTTCCAATGCATTGGCGAAAATCGCTGAACCGTAGCCTGCACCATTATTGTTGAAATGAGAGTTGTCAACAGTCAAATTGCCGTAAATGGCAAATATTGCTCCGCCCTCATTTGAGGCAGTGCTGTTTTGGATGATGATGTAATTCAATTCAGTGTTTGATTCGATTAATGCGATGGCCGCACCGGATTGGGCTTTGGAATTTGATATTGTGATGTTGGCTGCTGCAAAATCATATGACTGTGCAAAAATAGCTCCTCCCAGATTGTTAACTGACTTATCACCATCAAATATTGAATTGATTATCCTGAACCTTGGCTTGGAACCGTATTGGTTCTCGCAGGCTATTGCGCCTCCATAGCCCAATGCAGTGTTGTTCATGAAGCTGCAGCCAATGGCCTGCAACAGTCCCCCATTAATGAAGAGGGCTCCTCCACAATAGGCTGAATTGTTGATGAATCGGCAATTGGTGAGGTAAGTGTCGTGCTGATGTGAAACAGCATAGACTGCACCTCCATACGAGAGGTCATTCTTCACTGCGTTTGCGTTGGCGTTCTCGAATATGCAGTTGGTGGCGTTCATTATGCCCCGGTTCATGATTGGAGTGTTTATGAATGTGACGTTGTCAAGCGTGAATCGAGTGTCCACCATGAGCACGCTACCGTTACCTCTTATGATTGTTTTTTCAGGGTTTTCCCCATGAATGGTGATGTTGTTTTTAGATTTCAAGGGGGTGAAATTATATTCGCCATCCCTCAAGTGAATGACGGTGTTATCCCTTACCCTCTCATCGGTCAGGCATTTATATGGATTGTCAAAAGACCCGTCGCCAGTGTCGTTTTCAACTGATGAGTCGAAGTAACAGTCATCGGATACGAACTCGATAGTGTATCCCAAATCATCATCCGTGGAATTGTCCTCAGCGAAGCTGAATGGAATCATCAAACATACTATAGCAATGATCAATATCATCATAATGGATTTTCTGGTGTTAAAGAACAATATGTTTTCCTCCTAAAAAAATATGGTAAACTTATATTGTCCTTTATGATATAAATAATTATTAAAAAAAGATTGAAAAGAATTATTTTTTAATTCTGATAGTGTTTTTAACG
>NZ_CACYJE010000073.1 GCF_902774605.1 uncultured Methanobrevibacter sp. | reverse complement strand
CGGTGAAGGATACTATGAAAACCTTTGGGAGACTAATGTAATCGGATTAAAGAACATGATTCGCCTGCAGGAAAAATTAGGATTCAGGATGATTTCATTTTCATCAGCGGAAGTCTACGGTGATTATGAGGGAATCATGAGTGAGGATGTAATGGAGAAAATGCCAATATCCCAGACTTACCAGATGAACGATTACGCAATATCCAAATGGGCAGGAGAGCTCATGTGCATGAACTCCGCTACAATGTTTGGAACAGAAACAGTGCGCGTAAGGCCTGTTAACTGCTACGGTCCTCATGAAGCCTACTCTCCATATAAGGGATTCATACCAATTTTCATTTACAAGGCATTGCATGGACTCCCATATTCAGTTCACATGGGTCATAAAAGAATAATCGATTACGTGGAGGACACAGTAAGGACCTTCGCAAACATTGTTGACAATTTCATCCCAGGAGAGGTTTACAATGTCGGAAGTAAACAGGAATGGGAAAGGGACATCAAGCAATACTCAGACATGGTATTGGAAGCAGTTGGCGTTGATGACTCACTGGTCACCTACACTCCGGCCGAAGAGTTCACCACCAAAGTCAAAACAATCGACTTTTCAAAAGCAATAAAAGATTTAAAACACGATCCTCAAGTTCCTCCGGAAGAAGGAATTAAAAGAACTGTTGAATGGATGAAATATTACTATAGAATCGAATAAACATGAAATCAATCGTGATTATTCCTGCACTGAATGAGGAAGTTGCCATTGGCTCAATTGTTGAAAGGTCGCTGCAATATGTCGATGATGTTTTGGTGATTGATGACGGCAGCACTGATGATACATTCAATGTGGCTTCCAATGCCGGTGCAAGGGTAATTAAACATCACACCAATCAGGGAAAGGGCGTTTCACTGAAGGACGCTTTCGGTGAAGTGTCAGCGTATGATGTTGTTGTCACCATTGACGGTGACGGACAGCACAATCCCGATGAAATACCTGTCCTGATTGCCCCTATCATTGATGGCAGGGCTGATCTGGTTAACGGCAGCAGATATTTGAACGGTTTTGATGAAAACACTCCGGTTTACAGGCGTGTCGGTCAAAGGGTTTTGGATATTGCCACTAACGTTACTTCCGGAACCAGTGTAACCGATTCCCAAAGCGGTTTCAGGGCATTCAAAGGTAAAACCATTAACCATTACAGATTCAGGGACACTGGATTTGGAATTGAAAGTGAAATGTTGGCTGATGCGGCCGAACACAATCTTAAAATATTGGAAGTGCCCATTACAGTCAGGTATGATGTTGAAAACTCATCAACCAAGGGTCCCGTAACCCATGGGGTAGGTGTTTTAACAAAGATTGTTATTGATAAACTTGTCAGGACATTCAAACGATAACATGCAATACAGACAAATCAAAAAGACAGGTGATGAGATTTCCCCATTAGGCTTTGGGGCAATGAGATTGCCTTTAAAGAACGGTAAAATCGACAGGCAAAAAGCAACAGGGTTAATATATCATGCTATTGATGAGGGAGTTAATTTCATTGACACTGCTTATCTTTATGGTGACAGCGAATCGTTTTTAGGTGAAATCCTTCAGGGTGAATATGGGGATAAGGTTAAAATCTGCACTAAACTGCCTACAATCAATGTCAGGAAATATGAGGACATGGGTAGGATATTGGATGAGCAGCTCAACAGGCTTCAAAGAGAATCAATCGATTATTATTTAATCCATGCGGTTGACTTGAAAGCCATGAACAGGTTGCTCAAGCGTGATTTAATCAAATTTTTGAATGAGGCTAGAAGTGCGGGCAAAATCAAGCACATAGGCTTTTCTTACCATGGTCCCAAGGAGGAATTCCCGTTGCTGATTGACGGGTATGACTGGGATGTGGTTATGGTCCAGTACAATTACTTTGATGAGAATGTCCAGGCAAGTGTCGAGGGAATCGAGTATGCTGCTTCAAAGGGAATGGGTGTTTTTGTAATGGAACCATTGAAAGGTGGGATATTGGCTGGAAAAATGCCTAAGGATGCTGAAGCAATATTCAAAGAGGCAAATCCAAATAAAAGCACTGCTCAATGGGCCATTGAATGGGTTTTGAATAATCGCAACATTACCTGTGTATTGTCAGGAATGAATTCATTTGAGCAATTGAATGAGAATCTTGAAGTTGCTCATAAAACTACTCCAATGTCAATGAGTTTTGAGGATTTGGAAACTGTAGAGCTTGTAAAGAGGGTCATGAGGAATTCCCTAAAGATTAATTGTTCCACATGTGGATACTGCATGCCTTGTCCACAGGGAGTTAACATTCCTGAGTGTTTGAAGATTTATAATGAGAAATTCCTGTTTGGTCATGAAGGATTCTTTAATGAGGCTTTAATGGATTATTATCAGTATGTCGGAGGAATAATGGGTAGTTCAGGCAATGCCGGCAAGTGCAATGGGTGCGGTAAATGTCTAAGGAAATGTCCTCAAAAACTGGATATTATTAAAGAATTGGAAAAGGTTAAAAAAGAATTTGAATTTCCGGGATCTAAATATGTATTGTCCTTTATCCGCCATGTGGGTTTTCCAGTTTACCGATCAGTGGTTAGGGTATTGAATCGTTAAGTGTATCTTAAAAAAAGATACATTTTGATTCTTATTTTGTCTTCTATTTTCAACCATTCCTGTGAAATTTTAAAACCAATGCTTTCACTCCAGATTTTTTGCCTCACGATGTCTGTCACTTGGGTGAAATCATCGTTTTCTTTTTGCTTTTTTAAGTATTCATAGTAGTCATAGGGCATTGTAATCACTTTAATTTTTAATTAAATAATGTATATGTGTTTGCATTTTATTTAAAGCTTGTTGAAGCCACTTTGAAAAATTGTTCTCACAGCCCCATCCTATTTAAACCTTTCTGTCAACTTATAGGATTATATATTTTGAAATCAAAAATAGTAGTAGGTGAAAAAATGAAGCTAGAAGAATTAATAGCACCATGTCCAAAATGTGGTTCAAAAGATAAAATTGCTCACAGGAAAATGTTAGACAATCACAGGGCTCACGCAGAAATGGATACAGTCAAATGTGAGGAATGTGGTTACATATTCTTTGTAAACGAAAATATGGATCCTGATGAGAAAAAAGAATTATTAAATGAATTGAACAAAATATACGGTTAAAATGACTTTTCATGTAATGATTATCCCTACACTTAACTGTCCGTCAAACTGCAAATACTGTTGGGGATCAGAGAATAAAAAAGAAATGATGGACATTGAAATAATAGACCAGATTATTGCATGGTTGAGTGATTTCAGGGATGATAAAGTTCATTTCACTTTCCATGGGGGAGAACCTCTGCTTGCAGGATATGACTTCTACAAGACTGCACTGGAAAAGCTGTCAAAACTAGACAATCTTGAAGGATTTTCCCTTCAAAGCAACATTTGGCTTTTATCAGAGGAGCTCATTGACCTGTTCCTTGAGTATAATGTTGTTGTAAGTACCAGTATCGACGGTCCAAAGGAAATAAATGACTATCAAAGGGGAGTGGGCTACTTCGACAAGACCATGGAAAAGTATGAATTGGCTAAAAACAAAGGATTGTATATAAACTTTGTTTTAACAGTTACCGATTATTCAAAGGATTTCTCCGATGAATTATATGAATTCTTCAAGGGAGAAAAGATGAACCTTAAAATCCATGCTGCCCTGCCTTCTCTTAGGGGAGATAATGCTGACCCTTGGGCACTTGACCAGGAAGAGCATGGAAAGCTCCTGGTTGACTGGCTTGATAAGTACCTTTACGATTTGGACAAGTTCACAGTAATGGATTTGGACCATATCTGCAGGTCCTCCTTAAGAAGAAGGGGTACATTATGCACTTTCGCAGATTGCATAGGCACTACATTGGCAGTGGGCTCAGACGGTTCGATTTATCCATGCTATCGTTTTGTTGGAATGCCGGGGTATGTCTTAGGCAATGTTGCATCCAATCCTAGCTTTGATGATTTGAAGGAATCCGAAGCATGGGCAAAATTGATGCAGTTCAGGGAGTATGTTGATGAGAACTGCAAGAAATGCAGGCATGTCAAGTATTGTGAAGGGGGTTGTCCTTACAATGCGATTGTGGCATATCAGACTCCACAGGCAGTTGATCCGCAATGCACTGCTTACAAGATGATTTTTGATGAGGTTTCCAAAAGGATGAATAAGGAATTTGCCCGTTCGGCATTTGGAATGGGTGCTCCTGCACCTAGAAAAGAGGGGGAACCTTTCAGTATAATGGATTTGGCTATGAAGCCTTAAATGGGTGATTATATGATTTGTGATAATTGTGAGAATCTGGAATTGAGAAATAAGTATAAGATTGTGTGCAAAATCAATGAGCATCAACTGTTGGATGTTAAGGAGTGCATGCATTTCAAACCTGTTGATGAAGAGTGATTCTTCATTTTTTTCTTTCTTTTTTTTTGATTTTTTTGGCTATTTTTTTTATGGGTAATACTTTTTTAACATTTTTGAGTAATACTGAGTATATAAATGAACTCGAAAAAAGTAATAACATTTATATATTCTTAAAATATAATTATTAATTGTAATACTGAGTATATAAATAAACTCAAAAAAAGTAATACTTTTTACTATTGAAATAATTATCTAAAGAAGGTGAAGAATGTGATTGATGAAATAACTGATTTTTTATTTGGCTTGAAAATGACTATTCTCTCAGGTATATTTCTATTGATTGCAGTGATATTTATGATATTTGGAATTAACACTCCGGTTTATCTGAACCCTGCTTGGGGAACAGTAATCATAAGTGGAATTCCAATGTTACTTCTCGCAATGACAAGACTAATCCGTGAAAAGTGGATTTCATCAGCGCTGCTCATTGCAATAGCAATGGTGGCATCACTTTTTATAGGTGAGATATTTGCAGCTGGTGAAGTTGCATGGATCATGGCATTAGGTGCCCTTTTGGAAGACTGGACTGTCGAAAGGGCTAAAAAAGGTTTAAGAAACCTGATTAACTTGACTCCACAAACCGGAAGGAAAATCGTTGATGGAGTCGAAAAAATCGTTCCAGTGGATGAAATTGAAATTGACGATACATTAAGAATTCTTCCAGGTGAAAGCGTTCCTGTGGATGGTGAAATAATAAAAGGTACAACCTCCCTTGACCAATCCATCATGACTGGAGAATCCCTTCCAATTGACAAGGAAATTGGCGATGAGGTATTCTGCGGAACCATGAATATGTACGGTGCAATTGACATAAAGGCAACCAGCCTGGGGGAAAACTCCTCACTTCAAAAGCTGATTGACCTTGTGAAGGCCGCTGATGAAAAGCAGGCTCCAACCCAAAGGATTGCAGACAAATGGGCAACCTGGCTAGTTCCTGTTGCATTAATAATTGCAATCGCTGCATGGTTGGCTACAGGCAATATTGAACGTGGAGTAACAGTTCTTGTAGTGTTCTGTCCATGCGCACTGATACTTGCAACACCAACAGCAATCATGGCCGCAATCGGTCAGGCAACAAAATACGGAGTATTAATCAAATCAGGAGAGGCGCTTGAAATCCTCGGAGGTCTCAATACATTGGTATTCGACAAGACTGGAACATTGACTTACGGTAATTTAGAAGTTTCTGATGTTATCTCCTTAAAAGATGATTTGACAGAAATCGACTTGCTTAAAATAACTGCATCATGTGAAAAATTAAGCGAGCACCCATTGGCTAAAGCTGTTGTCAACAATGCAAAAGAAGCTGAAATTGATATTGAAGAGCCAAAAGACTTTAAAATGTATCCCGGTAAAGGCGTAACATGCATGAATTCTTATGGTAGCGTATATGCAGGAAACTCCAAATTCTTAAATGAAAATGATATTGATGTTGATGTTGATGGTCATTTGGACCAACTCAAAAACGAAGGAAAAGCTTCAATCATCGTTGCATTAAATGGCGAAGTCATCGGATTGATCGGATTATCTGACGTGATACGTGAAGATTCCAAAAGCATGATAGAAAACCTGCATGAATTGGGAACTGAAACCATATTGCTCACAGGAGATAACACAGAAACTGCTAATTACTTTGCATCACAAGTTGGAATAAGCAAGGTGCACGGCAACCTCCTGCCACAGGAAAAACTGGACTGGATAGAAAAACTCAAAAAAGAAGACAAGAAAGTCTGCATGATAGGAGACGGTGTAAACGATGCGCCTGCGCTAAAGACAGCAGACGTCAGTGTGGCAATGGGATCCGTTGGAAGCGATGTGGCAATAGAAGCCGCAGACATTGCACTTCTTGGAGACGACATAGGCAAGATACCTTACCTTAAGAAACTTTCCAACTCAACACTGTTCACAATAAAGGCAAATATTGCAATATCAATGACAATCAATGCAGTTGCAATCATCTGTTCAGTGCTCGGACTGTTGAATCCGGTAACTGGAGCAATAGTTCACAATGCAGGCTCCTGTCTGGTAGTGTTGAACGCTGCGCTGCTTTATGACAGGCGCTTTGACGATTCAATCAAAAAGATTGACTCAGAAAACGTGGAGCATAACCACTATCACTACCACAATGACGGAGAGCACACTCACTCACATGAAAACGTTGAAATATTGGATGAAATACAAACAGACAATGGCATTAAGCACATGCATATTCACAAACATGCATTGAATCGCGAAAGCTGTGAAGCATATCACAACTAATATATACTAGTATTCATTAACTTCAAATAGGTATTATAGTTTTTCTTGAAAAGTTTATCCTATTTTTTGGTATGTTGATTTTGTAGTATTTTTTTAATGTTGGAAAAATAGTGATCTTCAGCTCTCTGGTTTCTTTTATATATTATGCATGTGCATATATTATTAATATCTTGTGAACGTGTATTTTTTTAACGAAATTATAGGAAAAAATATGGTGTT
>NZ_CACYJE010000072.1 GCF_902774605.1 uncultured Methanobrevibacter sp. | reverse complement strand
TATTGCCATTTTTAATCACTTATTATAATTTACATTTTTTAATTATATAAAATTAACTTTAAAAGCATCAATTGCATGATATGATAACTTTTTATTAATATTAATGACAAACATTAAAACCATGAGAATAGACACGCATCATCATCACAAAAAGGCTGGTGAAAATTTAGCATTTGTATTCTTCATGAATCTTGCATTCAATATAATTGTTATAATTGGAGCCCTGGCAACTAACAGTATGGCGATACTTGCGGATTTCATCCACGATGCAGCAGACACGATTTCAATTGCAATAGCATGGATTCTGGAAAAGGTTTCACAAAAGGACTCTTCAGATTCATACTCATATGGCTATCAGAGATTTTCAATTCTTGGAGCAGTCATAATATCAGTTTTCGTAATATTCATGGCTTTTGTAATATTGTCAGAGGCCATCCCAAGACTCTTCTCGCCTGAAGGCGTGGATGCGGGAGGAATGCTAATGGTGTCAATTGTAGGATTGATATTCAAATCCCTTTCCGTTTATAGATTGCATAAGGGGGAGACCTTCAATGAAAAGGCCATATTCTTCCATCAGCTTGGGGACATATTCGAATGGCTGACAATCCTCGTGCTGAGCATAATCCTGATCATATGGGGTGACATTCCATACATTGACGCATTGGTTTCAATTGGAATAGCATTCTGGTTGATATTCAACCTTGGAAGAAACCTCTACAAGTCAATCGAGGTGCTTCTCCAAAAGACTCCTGACAACTTCGATGTCGAGGAGTTCAAGCAATCCATTGAGTCAATAGATGGAGTGAATGCAATCGATGATTTTCATATCTGGTCACTTGACGGCATCGATTCGGTCATGACCCTTAAGGTCGATATCGATTTTGGAAAAAACATCGCTGAAATTAAAAATGAAATCTATGAGATTTCAAACAGGTACCATGTTGTGGACATCACAATAGAGTTTGAATGAGATTATTAACATGACCCTGGTTGTTATTGGTCCCGTTACCAAGGATTTGATAAGGATAGAGGATGAGGAAACATCAAAAGTCGGTGGAGCAACTTATTTTCAAAGCTTTGTCTTTGAAGAGTTCTTCAACGATTACTTGGCTATTGTCAATTGCGATGATGAAAGCCTGGTCAAGGCTTTTCCGGATGTTGGAAAGGTTTGTGTGATTGAAAAGGATGACACTCATTTCTTCATCAATCATTATCCCGATGCCGGTGACTTGAATGTCCGAAATCAGTTGAGCAATTTCGCTGACATTCCGATCTGTCCGGATGACTTGATGGGTCTCCTGCCCGATGAAATTGACGGCTTTGTCCTTAACCCCCTCAACCGAAATGATTTTCCACCTGAAACCGTTGAGTTTTTAAAGTCTTTCAACGTGCCAATATTCCTTTCAATACAGGGATTTCTAAGAGTCCCAAACGATAAAGTAAATGACAGCTACACTATAGGATTGGATAACTTCGACGGTTTAGGTGCAATTTTATCAGGGGCAAGTGCCATATTTATGGATGAGGCTGAAGCAAGGCTCATCGGGACAGACTATGATGTGGATGAGATGGTCATAACCAACGGAAGTTTCGGTTCAAGAATCATTGCCGGCGATGAAATCAGGATAGACCCAGTGCCATGTGACAATCCTGTGGACACCACCGGCTGCGGAGACACATTCATGGCATCCTATGTTGTACAAAAATTATTGCTTAAAACACCTGAAACCGCCGGAAACTTTGCATCAAGGATTGCAAGTGAAAAAATATCAAGTTTTGGACCTTATAAACCAAACAAATAATTGATTTTTTTAAATTTTACAAATCACTTTTAAACAGTCATCATTTCTTATTTTAAATAGATTTGGTCTAAATTCACATTGTTTAGAAAACTTTATTAATTAATATGATTATAATTATATATGCATTTTGAATTTTTTTTAAACACTACAAAGGGTCATCATGTTAAACAAATCATCAAATATAATCGAGAAGGAATTTAAGAATTTGCGTAAGGAGCTATTGGACTTAACCTTAAGGAACCAACTCCTCAACTTTAAATCAAGAGCAAAAACTATCACTATAGTAAATCAATCCCCCATAAACCTTTATCAGACATTAGTCCTGCAAGAGAATAAAATGTATTTTGTGGCTAACAAGAAGGACAAGAAGGAGGACAAGTCATCAGTATGGGACCACATACCATTCGACTTTTCAAAGTTCTCAGAAGGCGACAAGAAACTGGCTACCGATTTGACCCCAAAGGAGCTTCAAAAAAGATTATATTACATTAACAATCAGGCAAAGACAATGCTTCAGGAGCAAGGTTACAATATCCTATACCTTGCAGTCGGCTTTTTGGAGTGGAATGACAAGTCCAAACCAAGACAAAAGAACAATGCGCCACTGGTGCTCATTCCCGTCTCAATGGAAAGGAAAAAGGTGGGAGAGTCATTCAATCTGGAATGGACTGGTGAGGACATTCAAACAAACATTTCACTCAAGGCAAAACTCCTTGAAGGAGGAATCGAACTGCCTGACTTTGAATTCAAGAAATACGGTGAAGTCATAGACCATTACCTTGCAAGCGTGCGTAGGGCGGTTTCAAGAATGGACGGATGGGAAGTCAACAGCAACGTTGCGCTGGGATTCTTCAGCTTCACAAAGTTCGTAATGTACAATGACCTGAACCCTGAAGCATGGGCGGATAATGTTGACTTGACCAAAAACGAATTGATTCAGGCAATATTCAACCCTGCAAAAAACGATCATGAGGCGTTCCGTGAAGAGGACATAGACTCAAGGCTCGAGTACCAGAACATGTACCAGGTTCTTGATGCGGATTCCTCCCAAATCGCAGCCATCCAGGACGTTAAGGCAGGGCGCAACCTTGTGGTTGAAGGGCCTCCTGGTACAGGTAAGTCACAGACAATCGTGAACCTCATAGCCGAGCTCTTGGCTGAAGGAAAATCTGTGTTGTTCGTGTCAGAGAAAATGGCCGCTTTGGATGTTGTAAAGGACCGTTTGACCGGTGTGGGATTGGGCAAGTTCGTACTGGAATTGCATTCACACAAGACCAGGCGTAAGAAATTCCTCAAGGACCTGCAGAAGGCAACTAACGTAAGGGCACAGGAGCCATTAAACATTGACCAGACAATACGCAAGTTGGAAACCCTGCGCCGTCAACTCGATGATTACTCACAAATCATACACAAGCCAGTGTTTGCGGTGAACCTTTCCGCATTCCAATTGTATGGTATGAAGGAATCAGCGGATGATCATTTCGCAAGAAAGAACACTTTAATGCCTCTGGTAAGGTTTGAAAGTCCTGAAAACGTCACATTAAAAGACTTGGATGACATGAAGATTGCCCTTGAGAACCTTGCTGAATTATACCAGACAATATCAAAGGAAAACCCATGGAGCAAATGCGCGCCGAAAAGCCTATTGCCTGCGGATTTAAGGGAAATTGAAATGCTCATTAATGATACATTGCTGGCATTGGACAATTTCCTTGTTGAACGTGGAAGGGTGTATGACATTTACGGAATAAAAAAACCGGACACCTTAAACGAATTCCAGAATTCACTGTCTGCCTTTGAGATAATCAAGTCACAGAATGCCGAATTGATTGATGGAAGCATACTCAAGTCAGGCGCATGGAACAACAATAACGATGACGCATTCATATTGATACAGGAGCTCCAGAAATATCAAAAATACGCTGGAGCATTGGCGAAATTCAACCAAAGCATCTTCCAGGTTGACATTGACAGGCTAATTTATGAATTGCAGCACTTGTCAACCAAGAAGTTCCGCTTCTTCAACAACAAGCAGCATATCGAATTGGTTGAAAGGTACTATGCCGTGCCGGTTCCAAACAACATTGAAGACATAATCAGGGACCTTAAGCAGGCGAAAGTAATCATTAAACTTAGAAGAAACCTCGAAGCAAACAATGCACTTGGCCAGAAATATTACGGGGGATATTGGCACTTGAATGCTAATCCTGAGGATTTAAAAGCAATTGCACGTTGGATGCATGAATTCACTGCACTGGTGAGGGAAGGAACATTCTCACAGAACACAATTGACCTGATGAGCAAGGACCTCTTCGACATTAAGCCTGAACGTGACCTTGCAGAATACATTGACTCCGGAGAGGAATTCGTGAGGGTGTTGTCAAGGCTTAAGGATAAACTGAATCCGAGAAGCAAATTAATATTCAAGCGTGAAACCGGAGACGTGCCGTTCGAGGCATGGCAGGAGCAATTGTACAATTGGAGAGGGCAATTGTCAAGCCTCCACCTGTGGTCACAATACCTGAACACCAAGAATGCCCTCAAAAGCAGCAATGCGAAAATGTTCGTCGATTCCATAGAGAAAAGAAACATTAAAAAAGAGGATATTGAATCATTGGTTGAAGGAAACTTTGCAGACTCATTGCTTAACATATTATTCGTTGAAAACCAGGAGCTGGCAACATTCGTCGGTGAATTGCATGAAAACCGCATCCGCGAATTCAAGGACCTGGACAAGAAGATTCTAACACTTAACCGTAAAAGGATTTACCATAAGTTGAACAGCAACATTCCAAAGATATTCGGAGGAACAGAAAACCCTCAGGCTAAAATATTGGCCGGGGAATTCACACGTAAAAGCGGGCACATGCCGGTTAGAAAACTCCTGGAAAAGGCTGGAGGAATGATAAAACAAATCAAGCCTTGTTTTATGATGTCTCCACTGTCAATTGCACAGTACCTTGATCCGACAAATGAGGAATTGCAGTTTGATGTGGTTATTTTTGACGAGGCAAGTCAGGTCAAGCCGGAAGACGCGTTAGGCGCATTCATGAGAGGCAAAACCGCAGTGGTTATGGGGGACACTCAGCAACTGCCTCCAACATCATTCTTTGACCAGATGTCAGATGCTGACAGTGACGAGGAGGAGGCAACCTCCCTTGACATGGAGAGCATCCTGCATTTATGCAAACTCTCATTCCCGGTTAAGATGCTTAAATGGCACTACCGTTCACGCCATGAGTCCTTGATTACAGTTTCAAACAGGGAATTTTACGATGACGACCTATTGGTTTACCCTTCACCTTCACATTCAGACCCTGAACTCGGTTTGAAATTCCATTACAATCCGAACACCCAATACTTGAGGGGGGCATCCTCTAAAAACCCATTGGAGGCTAAGGATGTTGTGGAGGAGATATTCAATCACTTTGAAAAGTACGGTGATACAAAAAGTTTAGGTGTCGGAACATTCTCCGTAGCGCAGAAAAACGCTATCCTTGAGGAACTGGAGGTAAAACGTAAGGAGCATCCTGAGTATGAGCCATTGTTCTCAGACAATAAGGATGAAAGGTTCTTCGTCAAAAACCTTGAAACAATCCAGGGGGATGAAAGGGATGTCATCCTCATCAGCGTAGGGTATGGGTATGACCAGGACGGAAAGATGTCACTCAACTTCGGTCCGCTAAACCAGGACGGTGGTGAAAGAAGGCTTAACGTGCTGATAACTCGTGCAAGAGAAAAATGTGTAGTGTTCTCAAACTTCAAGGCATATGACATGAACTTAACAGCAAACCCTCCATATGGTGTAAAGTCACTTAAGGAATTCCTTGAATATGCTGAAAACCTAACATTGGGCACACCTGGAATGGGTGAGTATGCCAAAGAACCGTTTGAAGATGCTATTGCCAGCTTTTTGGAGGAAAACGGCTACACTGTCGACAGGCAAATAGGATGTGCAGGATTCAGGGTGGATCTGGCTATTGTTGATGATGAAAATCCTGGAAAATACATTTTAGGCATAACAACCGATGGAAAGATGTATGCATCAAGCAAGGTGGCACGTGACAGGGACAGGCTCCGTGAACAAGTATTGACAGGACTTGGATGGAAATTATATCACTTATGGTCTACTGACTGGTATAGGAACCGTGACCTGGGACGAAAGAAATTATTGGACTTCGTTGAAAATTCCATTCGTGAAACCCGTGAGGAAGAAAAACGCAGATCTGAAGAAGAGAAGAGATTGGCTGAAAAAAGAAGATTGGAAGCTGAAAAGAAAGCTGAAGAATTGCGCATAGCACGTGAAAAAGAGGAAGCTGAAAGAAAAGCGCGTGAAGAAGAGGAAAACGCAGGAGAAATCAATCCTGAAGATATTGGTCCGGCAGACTTTGTTGAAGTGGAAAAAGTAGATGACGGAGATATATTGGAAAAGCCAATTGATGTCAGTGAACTTGACCCAGAGGAATTCTTCAAAGAAGCTGAAGCAGAAGAAACAACTCCAAATGAAACAATCAATGAAAACAACGTTTCACAAGAAAATGAATCTGAGTTTGTGAAAGTTGAAACTGATGATGGTAATGATTATTCTAATGAAAAAACCGAATCTGAGTTTGTGAAAGTTGAAACTGATGAGGGTAATGATTATTCTAATGAAAAAACCGAATCTGAGTTTGTGAAAGTTGAAACTGATGATGGTAATGATTATTCTAATGATGGCTCTGAATCCGAATTTGTGAAAGTTGAGGATGACGAGGATGATAAGGATTATTCTAGTGAGGATTCGGAATCTGAATTTGTAAAAATGCAATATGATGATGAATTGGATGATTTGGAAACCCCAATAGAAGATGCCATTGGCGAATCAGAAACTGTGAAAAATTCAAATGAGGATGTTTCAAAGGATATTGATGATGTGGAAATTCCTAAAGTTGAAGATGATCATGTTTCAGAGGATATGCATGGTTCAGGTGAAGGTATTGATGATGAAACTCTGGAAATGGATGTTCCTATCGAAGAGGTTAATGCTTCTAATGAGAATGAGTCTCCTAAAACAGTAAAAGAAGAGAAATACTCTCCTGATGAAGACCGTGAAGTTTGGGAATCTGATGAGGGAGTCTCACCGGAAGACAATGCTGAAGTTTGGGAAGATGAAAAGGATTATTCTGATGATGAGAATGAAGAAAAACCTCATTTATCCATTAAAGACAAGATTAAATCATTTATCAATCCTGGACACTCACAGTTAGATGATTCAATAGTTGATGATGCCGAAGGCAAGGAAAAATCATTCTTCAGTTCACTTAAATTCACAAAAGACCTTGGTGAAGATGAGGACTTGGAGGAAGACTCAATTAAAGAAGATAATGGAATTGATGACATTGAATCAAACACCGAAAACGTCAATATTGAATCAAAGGATGAAAAAGTTGATTTAGGTTCTGATGATGATTATATTTATGTTGACCACAGTAATGATGAAATAATGGAAGAAAATATCGAAACTCCTAAAGTTAATTTTGACAATAAAATTAATAAATCCGTTAAAGAGGATATTATAAAAGAAGAACCGGTTAAAGAACCTGTTAGGGAAGAGTTTGTTGAGCCTGAGGTTGTTGATGAGTCTGTTAGCGAGAAGTTTGTTGAGCCTGAGGTTGTTGATGAGTCTGTTAGCGAGAAGTTTGTTGAGCCTG
>NZ_CACYJE010000071.1 GCF_902774605.1 uncultured Methanobrevibacter sp. | reverse complement strand
ATGATGTTTCAGGGAGTCGGTAAGGGAGTGTACTCGCTTCTAATCACTCTTTTAAGGTCACTGATACTTGAAACGGTGTTCGCATACATTTTCTGCTTCATCTTCGGATGGGGATTGACAGGAATCTATGCGGGAGTGGTGTTTGGTTGTTTTGTTGGAGGAACAGTCGGATACATCTGGGCGAAATTCTTCATACGCAAGTTCACCCAGATATCAATCAAGAAATTCACTCCACAAGAAGACTAGTTATGATCATATAACTAGTTTTTTATACTTTTTTTAACACAACATTAATTATGGAATTCATCCTCAACAACAAGAAATACTCTATTTTGAATCATGAACTATTCATCAACTACCTCATGGTCGAGTCATACTTCAAGGATTACGCCCTATACGATTATGACATCCATTACGAGTTCCTTGAACCGATCTATGAAAAGGAAAAGGTTGAATTTAGCGATATCCTCGAGGGAACACAGGACCTTGAGCTTCTAATCGAGAAGGGTGAAATTGACTTCATTCCATATGGCCTTAGAATAGACGAGCATTTGAACGGCAATTTCAAAATCACCTATCAGGATCTGGCTTTTAAGAACGTCACAGTCGGCGAGGCAATACCTTTGCTGATAGCGTTGAACAGCCTCCTGAACCACAAGCCGATAGTGACCCTCAGTCAAATAAATGAGGAGCTGACTAATTTTTTAGAGAAGTTCAAAAGCTACGAGGATAAAAAATGAACCACTTAAGGCAATTCCTATTGGATAACGGTGCCAATGAGGTCGGTTACGCAGACATCAGTGATGTGACGCCCAAAAAGGGATTGGATTATGGAATAGTATTCTACATGACATACCCCAGAGAGATTATCCGTACAATCAGGGACGCTCCAAGCATGGAGTATTTAAAGTATTATGATTACCTGAATGAGCAGTTGGATGATTTGGGATTATTGTGTGAAGAATACCTGATTGAGCATGGTTTTAAAGCATATGCGCAAACCCGAAAGCGATTGGGAATGGATTTTGGAGAGGATAATAGTTTCGAGCTTCCTCACAAAACCATTGCGACCCGTGCAGGTCTCGGCTGGATTGGGAAATCAGCACTATTCGTAACAGGAAAATATGGTTCCGCCCTAAGATTGATTTCAGTCCTCACCGATGCCCCATTGGATTGCGGCACGCCAATACTGGAATCAAGCTGCGGAAAATGCATGACATGCAAACAGACATGCCCTGCCGAAGCCATAAGAGGGTTGAACTGGAGTGTTGAATTGAATAGAAATGATTTCTATGACGACAGGAAATGCGAAGAGTATGTCCATAGGATTTGCCTTGAAAAGTTCAGCATGGATAAGTTGATTTGTGGAAAATGCATATACGAGTGCCCTCACACTCAAAAATACCTGTTAAAATGAAAAAAAGAAAAAGTTTTAGGATTAATGGTTAATCCTAGTGTTATAATATCTTACACCGTCAGTGTCATAGGTATACCATCTGTCAACCTCATCATCATAGCCTTCACCGATAACGGTAACGTATGAATCAGATTGCGGATTGTAAACCCTATATGTGCTGTTGCTTGTATTGGTGTCGTTTCTTGGGGAATTGTCTCCAACAACAGTGTCATTGGTCACATTGCCGTTCTCATCAATCATGATGGCGTCTGTGGTATTGTTGACAGTGCCGTTTGTCTGATTGGTTGCATTGCTTAACGGGTTTCCATGCTGGTTTTCAGTCATGGAAATGTATGCTCCAACTGCTATAAGGGCAATTACCAAGATGATTATACCAATTAAAAGAATATTCTTATTGTCCATCTAATCACCTTAATTAATATGTTTGTTCAATCTAGTATATTAATCACTCACATCATAATCGTCAATCATATGATAGTTGAACTCAGGGTGCAGTGACTTGATTTCCTCCAATATCTTCTGCTTGACGCTTTCACGGTCTGCGTCAAAGTCAACGATGATGTCGAAAGTGATGAGGTTTTCCTCCTCATAGACGATGAAGGCATGTATCTCCAGGACTTCAGGGTATTTGGATGCGATATTGTATAAATCGTCACGGATATTGGAGTAGGTATCGTTGTGAGCGTAGATTCCAACGGTGAGTATTATTGAGAATTCCTTGAATATCTTGGCTGAAATCCTCCTTGTCAGCTTTTGAATATCCAATGCGGTGAGTGTGTCATCGATTTCAACATGAACTGACCCCTGCATGTCCTCAGGTCCGTAGTTGTGAAGGCTCAAGTCATAGGCGCCGTAGACTTCAGGCATTTCACAGATTGACTCCTTGATCTTGCGGGAAAGCTCGGAGTCCACCCTTGCTCCGATCATGCTGTCCAGTGTTTCCTTGAGCATGTCGATACTTGCCTTTATGATGACTACTGCAATAATGACTCCCAGTATGCCCTCAAGGGAAACGTGGAAGAAAATGGAGATTATGGCCGCAACCAATGTTGAGAGTGAAAGTATCGCATCAAAAAGCGCATCGCTTCCGGAGGCCACAAGCGCCTGTGAGTTGATGTCCTTTCCGATGCGCTTCACGTATTGGCCCAGAAGAATCTTCACAACCACCGCCACGGCAACGATCACCAATGATACGGTGGTGTAGCTGGTCACGTCCGGATGGAATATCTTCGGCCATGACTCCATCAGTGCAGTGATTCCCGCCCACAACACGATGGCTGCAATGATTACGGATGAGAAATACTCGATACGACCATAACCATAGGGATGGTCCTTATCAGGTGCCTTGTTGGCCAGCTTGGCGCCCAGGATTGTAATTATTGATGATAATGCATCAGTCAAATTGTTGACTGCATCCAATGTGATTGCGATTGAATTGGTGGCGATGCCGACAAAAGCCTTGAAGCCAACCAGTATGAGGTTGACGACAATCCCTATAATGCTTGTTTTTACGATTTTATCTTGTCTTGACATGATTATTAAATTTATTTTTTGATTAATAAAACTTTTTAGTATGATTAATTATTTTAACCAGTAATAAAAGATATTTAAATATGATAATTTTACCACAACTTCCATTGTATGCGATAGCCATAATCTGCGGGTTACTATCATTTTTCGTAACCAGACTGGTTATGCCGAAAATGATTAAGAAACTCGAAGAGGCAGACATTGTCGGAAAAGACATTCACAAGTCATGGAAACCTGTAGTGGCCGAAATGGGTGGTTTCGGAATACTGTTCGGTTTCACGTTGGGAATGTTTTCCGGAATATACATGCACGAGATACTGGCATTCCCATTGGTTGTTGTGCTTGTCGTGATACTGCTTGTCGGGATAATCGGAATCATAGACGACCTTCTGGCACTCTCATCAAGGGGCAAGTTCTTCTTCCTTTTCCTGGCAGGATTGCCGCTAATATGGGCTGCTCCGCCGAACGTGGGATTGCTGTATCTGATAACCATTCCAATAGCATTGTCAATCGGATCAAACCTCACCAACATGCTCGCCGGCTTGAACGGCATAGAATCAGGCTTGGGAGTCATTTCAATGGCATCACTCACCATAGCATGCATAATACTTGGAAAATACGATGTGACCATCATTTCAATGAGCATGCTCGGTGCACTGATTGCATTTTTATACTTCAACCGCTACCCGGCCAAGATCTTCCCGGGAGACACCGGTACGCTGATTATCGGAGCGGCAATAATATGCATTGCATTCATCGGAAGGGTGAAGCTTATAGCATTTATAGTCCTGATGCCGAACATAATCGACGCCGCATTGAAGTTCTACTCAGCCGGTGTCATGAACCGCCAGCAGCAGAAGCCGACACAATTGAACGATGAGGGAAAACTCGTGCGTCCAGAGCAAGGGTTCAAGTCACTGATCAGACTTGTCTTGAGAAGGCCGATTGCCGAGAAGGATGCAGTTAAAATAATCTGGGCAATAGGCATAGTCTTTGGTGTTATAGGCATAATGGTTGCCTTGGTGATGCCGGGAATGCTTGAAAACCAGACACTAATGAATTTCCTGCAAATCAAGGAAATGTTCTACCATATATAAGAGGTGAAAAAATGATGAGGCCATATGTTATATTGAATGCAGCAATGACACTGGACGGCAAGATAGCAACCCGAACCGGAAGCAGCAACATCTCCGGCAAGGAGGATTTGGAAAGGGTTCATGATCTTAGAAAGGAATGCGATGCAATAATGGTTGGAATCGGAACAGTACTTGCCGATGACCCTAGACTGACAGTGCACAAGATTGACGCCAAGAGCGAGGACAATCCCGTACGGGTAGTGGTGGACAGCAAATGCCGCACTCCGATAGCTGCCAGAATCACCAACAAGGATGCCCGAACAATAATTGCCGGTGCCAACGAGTACAAGTACGATTTTATGGTCACCGACAGGTATGAAACATTCAAGAAGCGCGGAGTCGACTTTTTCTTCTCAGGCGACAAGAGAGTTGACCTGAGCCTATTGATGAGTTATCTTCATGAGGAAGGCATTGAAAAGCTCATGCTTGAAGGGGGAGCAACCCTTAACTTCTCAATGATCAAGGCAGGCCTCATTGATGAAATAAGGATATGCGTGGCCCCAATGGTTGTTGGAGGAGCCAATGCGAAGACTTTCTTTGACGGTGAAGGCTTTGACCTGATGGATGATGCTGTCAGACTGGAACTTACAGATTCATATGCCCTTGGAAAAGACTTGATTTTAACATATAAAGTCTTAAAATAATTCTTTTTTATTTTTAAGAAAAAATTGTCTGACAGTGAAATAATTACCTCATTTAAAACATACTACTTTTAATATAATGAATGACATATCATTATACACTCAAAATACCATTGTTCGTGATAGTATGTATGTAAATAGAATGAATAATTTTGATACCCTAAAAGACATATATGAAAAAATACATGATGTTTTTTCAAATATTCAAATTGGAAAAGACAAGTCAATTGATGAATTAGTGAAAATTTACTCCAATGATGATGAATTTTTAAACGAATTAAAAATTATCAATAAATCAATGGATGAAATAGTGTCTATTTTAAACACATCTGACTCATTAAAAAAAGAATTAATTCACTTCTTATCCATTCAAAGAATGATTAATTACATGTTAAATGATATTAAATTATTTTTAATCCATTTATCATTTATTGATGATTTGTTAATTAATTTTTTCAACTTGGTTCATGTTAAATTGATTGATAATAATCACTATGATGAGTATTACGATAAATTTTTCGCATATCTTGATAATCAAGAGGATTTTTTTTACACAAGAATTTTTGAATATAATGATGAATATGAAGAATTAATCGTAGAAGTGACTAACATCCTATGGTGATATCATGAATGCTTTTTTAGATACAAATGTAATTATAGGATACATTTTTTCTTTAGATGACTTGAATGAATCTTCTCAATTGTTAGTTTTCAAAAGCGATAAAATTCATTACTCTGCAAATGTTCAAAAAGAGGTCAATGATGTTTTTAGTCGTAAAAAATTTGAATTTGAAACATTTTTTTTCTAGATAAGATTGAAAATGAGAATCTTAGAGAATATCTTCATGGGGAGGATGAAGACATTCTTTTCGATGCAAACGAGTACTGTATCAACAATCCCTGGTTGAATCTCAAGTTCATAACGGCTGATAGGGATTTCATCAAGGCGTTTAATGCATTGAGCGATGAATTGTGCATTAGGGAATGCGTGGACTTATTGGAGTTTTCACTCAATAATTAAAGTATATTCTTCTTTTTTAACAGTTCATGTGGATTGTCAACAATTGCTTTTAAAGCCTCTTCATGTGTCAATCCGGCGCCTAAGGCGATCTGATAGGACTTGTCGAAGGTTATGATGTTGTCAGGTGAATGGGTGTCAGTGTTTACAAGCAGCTTGTTTCCGACTTCACGTGCAATATTGGCGACATGGCCGTTTCCAAGGCAATGGCCTTTGCGTGCGGAAATCTCCAAGTATATGTCGTTTTTCTTTGCGATTTCGGCCTCTTCACGAGTTATCAAACCTGGGTGGCCTAAGATGTCCACGTGCTTTGACTCGACTGCTGCACGGTTTGTTCCGGGAGTCACTGGTTCGTTAAGTGTTTCGCCGTGAACAACTACGATTTTGGCGCCAAGTTCCTTTGCCCTTTCGGCGATTCCGTCAATTGACTCGCATGGTGCATGGGTCACTTCAGCTCCAAGGACTACTGTAATGTCCCAGTTTGCGTTTATGTCATCTATTGCATCTTGGATTGCTGGTATTGTTTCAACGTTTGACCAGTCAACATGGTCGGTGATTGCTATTGCTTCATGGTTGAGTTTCAATGCTCTTCTTGCAAGCTCGGACGGCAGGAGTTCACCGTCGCTGAAGAGGCTGTGCATGTGTAAATCGATTCTTTTTGTCATATAATATTTTATATATTACTTAGAATATAAATTTATATAACTTAGATTATTTGAGGTTATATTAATGAAAGCAAAAGCAGTAAAAATGGCAGATGGTGTTTACTGGGTTGGAGTTATCCATTGGCATAGCAGAACTTTCCACGGATACGGCATTCCAGGAACCACCTACAATGCATATCTGGTATTCGGAGAGGAAAAGACAGTATTGATTGATAACGTTTACAGGGGAATGTTCGAGCAGTTCGATGCAAGGGTAAAGGACGCATTCGAACAGGAAGGCAAGGATTTCAAGATTGACGTGTTTGTTCAGAACCATTCTGAAATGGACCATTCCACTTTCCTAAGACAAACAATTGAGGAATATAATCCTGATGCTGAAATTTATGCTTCACAAAACTGCATAAACTTCCTTGAAGCACAATATCATAATTTCGGTGATTTGCAAATCAATGCAGTTGCAACCGGTGACGAACTGGACATTGGCGGCAGGACCTTGAAGTTCATCTCCGCACCGATGCTTCACTGGCCTGACAGCATGTTCACTTTCCTAGCGGAAGAGGGCATACTGTTCTCAAATGACGCTTTCGGCCAGCACGTTGCTCATTCCAAAAGATTCGATTCTGATTATGGAGTGGATTATCTTTTAAGGGAAGCTCAGAAATATTATGCTAACCTTGTGACACTCGGCTCACCAATGCTCAGGATGAAGCTTGATGAGTTGACCAACAATGGATTGATTAATGAAATCAAGATGATTGCACCATGTCACGGTCAAATCTGGACCAATCCTGCCCCTATCGTTGAGAAATACTCAGAATGGGGTTCAGGAGTATGCAAGGACAAAATCACTGTGATTTATGATACAATGCACCATTCAACCGAGAAATTGGCTTACCAGATTGCTGAAGGAATCATGAGCGAAGGCGTTGAAGTGGCAATGTACTTCATGCAGGAGGATGGTCCGGATGATGTCATCACTGACATTCTCGACTCCAAGGCAATCGCATTGGGCGCTCCGACAATGATGAACAAGCCGTTCCCTCGCATCGGTAACATGATGTACTGGTTGGACTGTGTCAACTTCAAGGGAACCG
>NZ_CACYJE010000070.1 GCF_902774605.1 uncultured Methanobrevibacter sp. | reverse complement strand
GTGAATGATTAAAACGGCTGACCTTATCTCATCTGAGTATGCGATGATCGGCTGTGAGATGAATGACATGGTGCCGATGGCAGTCCAACCGTCATTACTGTTTAGTGAACGTTTATGATATCCTCTTTCAGTCTTGTAGTAATCATAATAGTCCTTGACGAAGAATGGCGCATCATCAGGCAATGGATCGACTACTCCTCCACCCATTGCATATTCGCCGTTCTTGTAATCCTCGGTTCTTTGGTTGTTGAGCATGACTTTCATTTCATGTCTTGCATCGGGACTGTCAGCCTCGTCAAAGTATCCCTTGGCGTTGATACGGGTCATGTTGTACATTGTTGAGGTTACTGTAGCCTTGATTCTTGTATCAAGTGAAGCTGCATTCAATGCCATTCCTCCCCATCCGCAGATTCCGAGTATTCCAACCCTTTCAGGGTCGACCTCATCGTTGGTGACTAGAAAGTCCACTGCAGCCTGGAAGTCCTCGGTGTTGATGTCGGGGGATGCCATGTATCGTGGTTTTCCTCCGCTTTCACCAGTGAATGATGGGTCGAATGCAATTGTTAAAAAACCGTTTTCAGCAAGTTTTTGAGCATATAATCCTGAGGACTGTTCCTTTACCGCTCCGAACGGTCCGCACACTGCAATTGCAGGCAATTTATCATCGCCATCCAACGGCTTGTAGAGGTCTGCCGCAAGGGTGATGCCGTAACGGTTGATGAAGGTTACCTTTTCATGGTGCACTTTGTCTGATTTTGGGAATACCTTGTCCCATTCATCAGTTAAAACTAGTTTTTCTGTTTCCATAATTATCACTGATATGAATTATAGAAAAAATAGTATATATAATTGTTGTATCAATCAACAAAAAAATAGTGAAAAATAAAATTAGGTTTAGAATTTTAAACCTAATTCGTAAGCTTCTTTCAACTTGTCCTCTTGCTCTTCGGCCACTATTCCTGCAGGGCCAGCGGATCCCGCATCCACATGTCCAAGTACTTCATAGCCCATGAAAGTGAATGGTGAGAACTTGGTCAGTTCAATGTATTCCTTATAGGTTCCTTCAGGCTGGTTTTCAGTGAATATCAATGCAGCCTTACCTGATAGGCTCTTGTCAGGGTTTTGGCCGATTGCATAGAAACGGTCGATGATGAGTTTTCCCTGTGCGGTCATTTGACCATAGTAGATTGGTGTTGCAAAGATTACGCCGTCAGCTTCCACCAAAGCGTCGATTATTTCGTTACCGTCATCCCCACGAACGCATTCAGGGTGCTCGGCACAGTACATGCATGCCTTACATGCTGCTATTTCCTTGTCTTCAAGGTAGTATTTGACTACTTCTCCGCCTTTTTCCTCGATTCCCTTAATCATTTCATCCATCAGTACATCACAGTTTCCGCCTTTGCGCGGGCTTGCTTGAAGTGCTATAATTTTCATTTTAATTCTACTCTCCGATTATTTGGTAATTAATAATATATACATTAAACATTATATAAATTATTGTAATAATTTTTTTCAAAATGGTGTTTTATGGTCAAACTATCAGTCATTATCCCAATATACAATGGTGAGAAATACTTGAGGGAATGCCTCGACAGCGTATGCAACCAGACATTGGATGACATTGAAATCATCTGCATCAACGACGGTTCAACCGACAGCTCACCCGAAATACTAAATGAATATTCTCAAGCGGATGAAAGGATAATCATAATCAATCAGGAAAACCGTGGCCCTGCAGCAAGCAGGAACAATGGATTGGACATCGCCAAAGGAGAGTATATTGCTTTCCTGGATGCCGATGACATGTATATTGACCATGAAGGATTGGATGTGATGTATGAATCTGCAGTCCGGAACGGTTGTGAGGTCGTATCGGCCAATCTCAAGTTCATAACATCCAAACGCAGGATAATCCATAATCCACACTATGACAAGGGCACATTCCATTACTTCGATGAGGATTGTGAAATAACACCTGACGAGTACGGAATACCATTCTATTTCTATAAAAACATTTATAAACGGGAATTGATAAGGGACATTCGTTTTCCCGAATTGTCAAGAGGCGAAGACCCCATTTTCCTATCCGAAGTATTGGGCAGAGTCAAAAGCGTTCATGGCGTCGGGGTTGACTTTTACGGGTATATGGTTCCCTCAACATTCGACAAGCTCGATTCATATGCGAAGAAACATGATTATGTCAGCCACTATAGGAAATGCTTCGACTTGCTTAAGGCCTCACAGTTGACAATGACCCTGGAAAAGTACGTCAATAACCTGATGATGTACCTTAAGGGCAATGCAAGCGGTGAATTGTATGAAATCGTTTCAGAAGTGTTCCATGATGACATGGGTTACTTTAAGGGTTATGAAAGTCAATTCGATGAATTCAGGATAACAAGCCTTTTGATGAATGTTTTAGATACAAACACCAATGAACGATTCCTTGAAGTTAAAAATGAACTGAGTGACGATGTTTTTAATGAGGAGCTGGAAATCCTTAAAAGGTCGAATGACCTGAGTGAATATAAAGTTAAATATTTCAAATACAGATTGGATTCAGGAAAAAAGAGGTATGGTGAATTGGTTAAGGAGAATGAAGAGTTGAAAAATGATTTGGAAAAAGAGAAACGCTTCAATGAGGAAGTGTTGAATTCAAGATCATGGAAGCTTATGAACAGGATAAGGAAAATGAGGGGCTGATAAAGTGGCTGAAATAACCGTTGTCATACCTGTCTATAATCAGGAGAAGTATCTGAAGGATTGTCTGGACAATATAATAAACCAGAGCTTCACTGACATTGAGATAATCTGCATCAACGACGGTTCAACCGACGCTTCCCCAGAAATGCTGGAGGAGTATGCCTTAAAAGATGAAAGAATCCGGATAATCAACCAGGAAAATCAAGGATTGGCTCGAACCAGAAACAGAGGGATTGAAGAGGCACATGGAAAATACGTTTATTTCATGGACAGTGACGATTATCTTGAACTGACCGCACTGGAACAGTTACATGCCCTCAGCATGCAATATGATCCTGATTTCATAATGTTCAAGCTCTACAATTTCAACGAGGAAACACATGAGCCGATTATTGATGATTACTACACCATGCCATATTTAAGAAAGCGCGTTGGCCGGAATTTATTCAATTATGATGACGTTGAGGATTTTGCCCTGAAACTGGCCGTCAATGCACCTGGCAATTTTTATAAGAGGAGTTTCATTGAAGACATTCGCTTTCCTGAAGGTTTGCTTTTTGAGGACAATGTATTTTTCACAAGGGCATTGTTTAAGGCGGATAAGATTCTTTTTTATGATGAATTCCTCTACCACAGGCGTGTTAGGGAAAACTCACTGTCCCAGTCACTGTCCCTTGACACCATCGAGATAACCAACATCCTGCTTGACCTGTGCGAGGAATACGGTCACACTCGTCACAAGAGGGAATTGTATTACCGCATATTCAATAACATATATAATGTTTTTGACAATGCTCCAGAGGAGTATAAGGAGGATGTCTTTCAAAAAATCAAAGAGGAATACCGAAAGTACAGTGCCAAATGGCTGGAGGATGATTTCTTCAACAATAAACTGAATCCAAGATACATGAACATGTTTCACTCAGCATTAAGATCCGACAATCATGTGGAATTCGCTTTAAGGGTTGAGTCATACGACATGGACGACAAGATTAGGAAGCTGGAAAGGGAGAATGGGAAACTTATTGGAAAGATTAATAAGTTGAAAAGGGAAAATAATAATATCAAATCCACAAAGGGTTATAGAATTTTTAAAAAGTAGGGTCAATATGAAATTATCCAAATCAAAAATTAACACTTATCTCAAATGTCCGCAGGAGTTCAAATACCAGTATATCGACGAGATTGAAAGTGAGCCCAACAAGTATATGGCATTGGGTTCAGATGTTCATCTGATAGCTGAAAAGTTTGCCGACAGGTTCGGTGATGAATTGGATGGAGTGGACATTGAAAACGAATTGTACAGGATTGCTCATGAATTGGGTCTTAATTATGATTTAACCAATCATATTGATGGATTGGCGAAGTTCTTTACGGAAGTCTTTGTTGATAATGATTATAAACTGTACAGTCAGGAGGAGTACCTGCTTGATGAGAATCATCGCTTTTCAGGAATCTGCGACATTATCCTGGAGGATGAGAATGGTAATCTGGTGGTCATTGACTACAAGACCGGAAACAGCAGTTCCTTTTCCAAGTACCGCCTGGAGCTGTGCTATTATAAGCTGCTTGTTGAGAACGTTTATGAAAGGACTGTTTCCAGCGTGGGAGTGTTTTTCACCAAGAATGGTAGGTTGAGGTTGCTTGACGTGTGTGATGAGGACAATAAGCGCAAGTTCCTGCATTCCCGTGAGATTGATGAGGCCATTGATACTTTTTATTTTGTTAGAAGCGAGGTTAATAAGGGCAATTTTTATCCTAAGCCTCAGTTCCTCTGCAGGTTCTGCACATATAAGCATATCTGTGATGCCTACTGATTGCCCCGTCACCAGTCAAATGAAATCAACCATCATTTAAATTGATTTTGCACTCGAACATTAATGAGTCATGGTGATTGGAAGCGATTATTTTAATCATGAATTCATTTTGCTTTAATTTTTAAATGAATCAAGTGAAGTTCGATTGCATCAGATAGACTTGCCAGCATAATTTTTCATTTTTCAGCGGTTATTGTCATCCATTCAAGGAACTTGTCTGAAAATGAGGCATGATCATAATCGTCTTTTATTCTTTTGACTTCACCGTTGGCCTTGATTATCTCCTCACGGTTTTTGGCATCCCTCAGATAGACTGTGATATTGGAATAGTCATTTGCCTTTAAAAATCCGGTCAGCTCATCGTCGCTGTAGACTTCCATGTCTATCAGTTTCTTTGATATTTTCATTGGGATGTTGTCTGATCCGTTGGATTCCATCCCCATCATGAATGTTCCGCCGGTTTTCAGGACCCTTTTCACTTCGCCGAATGATTTTTCAATGTTCGGCCAGAAGTAGACTGTTTCAAATGCGGTTATGATGTCAAAGGTATTGTCTTCAAAGGGCAGTGACTGCACATCGCCTTCAAGCACTTCAACCTTGCCCTGTCCAATCAAGTCCCTGTTCACTTCTCTTGAAAGCTTTACGCTTTCGATGCTGTAGTCCACGCCATAGACCTTCTTGGCTTTTTCGGCCATTCGGTTGATGTTTATTCCGCCTCCGCAGCCAACATCAAGCACAATGTCATCGGGTTTGATGTCCAGGTGCTTCAGGTTCCATAATGCCAATGGAGTGTGTTCCTTGTTCATTGATTTGAGCTGGATGTTTCCGAGCTTTCCTTTTGGTTTTCTCATGTTGCTGAATATTCCCATGCTTTTAGCCTCAAGTACTTTTTAGTAATAGTTTGGCAAAAAGAGTATAAATATTTTTAGGTATACCTAAATTTTAAAAATTCTTAAAAAAAATGATGAAGTTTTAGGAGGACACCTCCTCAACTTCATCGAAATCCACCTTCTCACCAAGTATCCTAAGACCAACAAACATCACGACGACGCCTAATGGGATACAGATATACCAAGGCACGCCTAATCCTGCTGGGATGTAACCGAGGAATACTGCCACCACCGCTACGAAGATAGCATAGTAGATTTGTGTTTGAACGTGGTCAATATGGTTACAGCTTGTTCCCATGGATGAGAGGATGGTTGTATCTGAAATTGGTGAACAGTGGTCACCGAAAATAGCCCCGGTCAATACTCCACTGGTACAGACGATAGTGAAGTTCATGTCACCGGAACTTACAGCCCATGCAAGAGGAATAGCCAATGGCATCAATATACTCATTGTACCGTAAGCTGTACCTGTTGCAAATGAGATTAAAGCACCTAAAATGAAGATTAAAGCAGGCACAATCCATGCCGGAATGGTGCTGCTTAAAACACCAACCAAATAATCAGCTGTTCCGACTTCACCGATAACCCCACCGAGGGACCATGCGAGAAGCAAGATTACACCGGTGATAACGATGGTTTTCATACCGCCAATCCATTCGGAGATAGCATCCTCAATTGTTAGGATGTGCTGACCGACAGCCATCACGATAGCAACGATTGAAGCTAGTAATGCTGCCTGGAACAATGCAACGGAAGCGTCGGATTGAGACAATGCCTCGAATATACCGTTGAATGATAATGGGGAAGTTTTCATTAAAGTGATTAATGCTTGGTCTTCACCGCCCAGGATGGTAGTGTATCCGCTCCAGTAGAATGCAATCAATGCACCGATAATCAATGTACCGATAGGTATGATAGCGTTCCATATGGATAGCTTGATTCCTTCAACAGGTTTTACTTCATCGAAACCTGGTGCTTCAGGAACAACAATTTCTTCATCTTCTTTTCTAGCACGTGCCGCTTGTTCTGCCTTTTTCATTGGACCAAATTCGTATAATGTCAATGCGGAGATTACAATGAATATTAAGATGAATATATTGTAGAATCTGTATGGAATAGTCTGAAGGAATATTCCGAATCCAGTGACATTGTTCACGCCCACTGATTGGAAACCGGCAGCGATTAAACTGATTTCTAAACCGATCCAAGTGGATATGATTGCAATTCCCGCTACAGGAGCTGCAGTTGCATCCACTACAAATGCTAATTTTTCTCTAGATACTTTAAGTTTGTCCATTACAGGCCTCATGATAGGACCTACAATCAAGGAGTTTGCATAGTCGTCGAAGAATACGCATAATCCTAAAACCCATGTGAATAACTGTGCTTTTCTTGGAGTGTCTGCTCTTTTAGCGAATGCATCCGCAAGAGCTTTTGCCCCACCCATTTTTGTTATCAGCTGGATTACTCCTCCTATAAGCAGACATTGAAGAATAATACCTGCATTCCAAGGGTCAGCCATACAGGAGATGACCTGTGAGCCTAAGTTGAGGAATGCATTGATTGCTGTTGAGATGATGTTTAAGTCATTGCAGCATAGCATGAATTCTCCAACGAATACTCCTACAAACAGTGACAGGACAGTCTCTTTTGTTATAAATGCCAATGCAATTGCAACAAGAGGCGGCAGTAATGTTAAAATACCGAACCTCACTGAATTATCAGCGTTTGCAGGGGTTGAGGATATCCATAATGACAAGACAAAAAGGAGAATAATTGAAACAGCAGTTACTAATCCTAATTTCATATTGTCATTCATTTATTATCACACCATTTTCCTATACATTTATTAAAATAATACATTATTTTAAACTACTAAGTTAATCAGACAATTAACTCAATATGTACATATTTATATTGTAAATAATAGTATAAAAACATTCTAATTTAAATTTCATAAGAAAATATTGAATATTATTCAAAATTGATTTTAAAAAAATGTTATTACTATAAATTTGCCAGTTATAAATTTCAATATACTTTTAAAAAAAGAAAAAATAATTAAAAATTAATCATTACAAATCATGATTAATCTCATCGATTATTTCAGAAATATATTCATCATCATCAAATTGTTTAAGGTAATTCAAACAGATGTCAATCGGTTTTAAATTGGGATAATGTTCATAATAGTAACTTTCAAAATCACTGTAATCCACAATGTCCATATGATACCTCTGCCAGAAATGCAACGGATGGGAATTCAAAAACTCATGACCCTCTCCAGTTATCATGTCCTGCTTGAAATAATTGTTCTCCTCTAAAAATGACTTCAAAACACTCCAATCAACATTATAGTTATTTTCAATTGTGAAAATGGAATATTCCAAATCGATTTTCTCATCAATCAGGCTCAGGAACTTGAAGGCCACAAAACGAATGTCCTCGCTGAAAGCAGAAGCCCCGGGAGTTATTGATTTAAAAAGATTCTCCTCAAAATCCTCTGGATTGAAGCCCAGATTAACGCCGCAGAAATGACAGTACCTGTCATGGTCGTCAATGGGCATTCCGCAATACGGACAAGTCATGTCATGAGAGGTTATGCTTGGTTCAGTGTTGTCTCCAAAAAGATAAGCCAGCCGTATGAGAAGCGATTCGTTCAGTATCATTCCAGCCTCATACTCCTCCCTGATTTGCTGCCTGATGGCCAAGGCCCTTTCATAGGTCACATGAGCATCATCAATCAAGGACTCGATATATGGAGACAAGTTCTCATCATCACCTATGACTTCCTCAAGAGTGTAGTTCTTGATTGGAAGAGTGTCTTCGAGCTTTAAAACTGCATTCATAAGCTCCACATCATTATCCCTGAACAGGTCAGTGACATATTTGAAATAATCATCATCCACACTGATTTCAGCATCATAGTTGATCACATCATAATTGAGAGGTGAGCTATAGGCCACATGAGACTTTTCCAAATCAAGGATATGGATGCAGCGGGAGATGCCCAGGTCATAGAAATGGGTTGACAATTCATCATTATTGTACTCAGCATTAGACAATACGTGATTGCCGGGGATGACGAACTCTATTGCGCTTGCAACAAGGCCATCAGTGACCCTTGATGCAAATCCATACTTCACCAGCAGTTCCACAACCAGCCTGGTGGGTTCCATTATGCTTGGCTTGTTGTGATCCTCCATTGTCTTTACAAGCAGCGGGGGTCCTCCGTAAGCATAAGCTGCATTAAGACGCTGAGGTCCGATATCCGGGATCTCAACCCATGTATCACGCAGGAATGAAGTCATTACGACCTTTTTGGTCTTCTTGTTG
>NZ_CACYJE010000069.1 GCF_902774605.1 uncultured Methanobrevibacter sp. | reverse complement strand
CATGGCATTGTATGCGGCAAACAATATTGTAAGGGGTGTCAAAAAGCTCAAGGGAAATCTGAGCGGCATTGTTTGCAACTGCCGTAACGTCGATAATGAGGAGCAGATTGTCAATGACTTTGCAGAAAAGATAGGCACACATGTTATTGGCACTATCCACAGAAGCAATTTGATACAGGAAGCTGAATTAGATGCAAAAACCGTTGTGGAAAAATACCCTGAAAGCGAAGAAGCACAAGAATACTTTAACCTTGCTTCAAGCATCATGCATAATGAAAACGTCTCCACTCCCGAGCCGATGGATGATGTGGAATTTGAAGAATTTTTTAAATCATACCTGTAAACATGTACTACTTAACTAACTACTCCTCGCCGATAGGGGACATGGCAATCATAAGCGACGGGCAATCCATCAACAGGGTCTCATTTCTCAATCAGAAATACTTCAAGCCGTCACTGGTCGATGAGATCAGCAGTGAGGATGACCTTGAAATATTCGCTAAAGCAAAAGCTTATCTTGATGATTACTTCAAGGGATTGAACCCTGAAATAGACTTTAAACTGAATCCGCACGGAACAGACTTCAGGTTGAAGGTATGGAAGCTGCTCCTGGAGATTCCATATGGCGAAACGGTGACCTACGGACAAATCGCTCAAAAGATATCTCCGACAATGGCCGCCCAAGCGGTTGGAGGGGCAGTGGGGGCAAACCCGATAGCCATAATGATACCCTGCCATAGGGTGATAGGCAAGAACGGTGACTTGACAGGCTATGCCGCAGGATTGGACAAGAAAATAGAATTGCTTAAAATAGAGGGCGTATTGGATACTGGTGATTGAAGTGAATTATTCTCCATTGAGGCTAATTACAGTAATCCTCTCATTATCGCTTGTTTTTTTCCTTGAATTTTTCACTAATGTTAACAGGAACGTCATAGTGTCCATTGTTTTAATCTTGATTTTTCTGATAATTTTCACATTCATCTTTAAAATAAGGGGACCTTCAAACCTGAAGGTAGCATTGATACTGTTCATATTTCTCATTTTACCATTATTCATATTATATTACTCCGGATTTTTCGCTTCCGTTGGATTGATGGGCACTGCTGCAGCGGCTGTCGTAACGGTCATATTGGGAATAATGTCAATAATCACTATTGTCGAGGTCAACTACATTAGAATTGATTACGGTGAGGATTAATGCCTGGTCGGGAAAAGATTTTCACGAAACAATTCTTTTTGATATTTGCAGCATTGCTCTTCACTGCCCTTGTCATGTATGCATTGATGTCAACCGTCACTGAATACGCCACTGCACTGGGCTCAACTGCAACCATTGCAGGGCTTGTTTCTGGAATCTATATCTTCGGCGGATTGTGCTCAAGAATATACTCTGGAAACGCCTTGGAAAAGATTGGCTGGAAGAAAACCGCATTGATATTCATGAGCATCCATTTCATATCCTGCCTACTGTACTTCCTCGTGAATAATGTGGAATTCCTATTGATTGTCCGCTTCATCCATGGTATAGGCTTCGGTGCATCCGCCAATGCAATAGTCACCATAGCAACCGCAATACTTCCAAAGAAACGCTTCGGCGAGGCATTCGGATACTTCATGCTTGGAACCACCCTGGCTGTGGGGCTCGGCCCATACATGGGAGGATTGCTCTATGATTATGCAGGTTCAACCGGTTGCTTTTTGGCCGCAAGCATATTCGCAGCCCTCGCATTGCTCTTCATATGCTTCATTGACGTAACATCACGCGACCCCGGCGTTAACAGGGATTTGATTCAAAAAGAAGAGAAGTCATATTCCGGGCTGGAGAAAATATTCGAGTACAAGGCGATTCCGGTATCCCTCTTCACTGCACTGACAAGCCTCGGTTACGTGTCGATCTTGTCGTTTTACCGGCTCTATGCCGTTGAGGCGGATTTGGTCGGTGCGTTTTCATGGTTTTTCATAATATACTCAATAGTCCTGATAGTGTCCCGTCCGATTGCGGGCAAAATCCAGGACAGGTATGGGGACATGATAATCTGTGTAACGGGCATCATTGCACAATCCGTAGGCTTGCTGCTGATTGCATTAATGCCATCGGCATTGACGGTGATTGTCTGTGCAGTCTGTGCGGCACTGGGTTTCGGAACGCTTAACTCCGCAGGCACAACCATAGTCACACGCAGCACCCCCGAGCACCGCAGGTCATATGCAGTGTCAACCTTTTTCATATTCTGTGATGCCACAATGGGTTTCGGACCGGCACTGCTTGGAAGCTTCGCAACTGCAAGCTACGCTCCAATCTATCTGATTTCATCACTCATAACATTCCTTGCATTGCCGATTTGCATATATTCCCTTAGGCGATAGGTTAACTTTATTTAACAAATCCCATAAATAATTCCTTATGGACATCGGGCTGAATATCGTCATAGGCAACATAATCTCACTTGTAGCGGGAGTATTCATAATACTGAGCATGTGGGTCAATGATGAAAAGCAGGCCTATAAGTACCAGTTCCTCAACGCGTTCATCCTGGTAATATCCTCGGCATTCTTCTTTTCATGGACCGGCGTTGTCACAATGGCAATTGCCGCCACTCGTAACCTGATGGTTTATTACGATAAGCTGACATTCAAGTGGACAATATTTTTCATCATCATATCCCTGGTGTTGGGTTTGCTCGTAAACACCATGGGCATTGTCGGGCTGCTTCCAATCATTGCAATCATCCAGATTACCCTATGCAACTATTACTTGAAGCATATAAAGACAATCAAGACAAGCTTCATAATTAACAGCGGAATCTATATAGTTTATTTCCTGGCGATTTATGACTTCTCATCAGCGGCCATTGAAAGCATCACAGCGCTGATAGGGTTGGTATCATTGTATAAGCTGATATTTCACGATTCAAAAAAATAGGCATTATAAGAGATGGTGAGTCTCTTATAACTTGTACTGGTCCTTTTCAAGCTGGACCAATTCTTCCTTGCTTTGCATGACATGCCTTTTCTCGGAGAGTATCTCCATCATCGCAAACACCACTCCGGTCACGACAAATGTCAGGTGAAGCATTATCCTCCAGAATTCCACGTTCGGATTGATTGATGGGACATTCAGGAAGTCCTGCAGCAGCTCGATGAGGGAAATCGCCACGACTGAACCGATGATTTTAAGCTTAAGGCCTGAAAAGTCAAGTCTGCCCATCCATGACGGACGGTCGATATGGTCTTCTGATGCATCGATTCTTGATACGAAGTTTTCATATCCTGAAAACGCAACAATCAATACCAGATTGGCTACAAGGGTCAGGTCCAAGAGTTCCAGGACATGCATTATCCATTCGTTGTAGGATAATGTCTGCATTATCATGATGAATCCGATAACGTCGCCTATGAATTTCAATAGGATCAAAATGAGAATAACGATTAGCAGGAAGTACATTGGAGATAAGATCCAACGACTCGCATATAGTAGTTTTTCAATGTTGTCTTCGAATTTATGCCACAAATCCCTTAGTGAAATTTTCATACACCTCTAATCATTCATTATAATTATATTTTGATTAATATTAATATTTAAGTCGAGTAAAGCAATATGTTTCATCAGCATTGTGAAAGAATTAAATTTTTAAAGCCACAAATGTTATATCATGAAAAAGCTTGCAATATTTGATTTTGACGGTACACTGTTCGATTCAGTATGGGATGTTATAGACTGCTTCAACGAGGCTTTGACACGCTATGATTTTCCAACATTGACATATGATGAGTATATTGGTTGTCTGGGTGGAAATATCGATGAGATTGTTTCCCTTGTCCTGAAGGACAACAGCACTCCCAAAAACATTGAAAAGGTCAAGAGAACATATCTTGAATTGTATAATCCGTCGCCAAAAGAGAAGACACTCCCATTTCCGGGGGCTCATGAATGCCTAAGAAACCTGCAGGACAAGGATGTGTTGTTGGCTGTCAACTCCAACAGGCTCGACTATTCGCTCAACCATTTCATAGACAGGTTCTTCGCCGACATTGATTTCGTCCTTATTGAGGGCCACAAGGAGGATTATCCTTCAAAACCCGATCCCTATGGGGTCAACAGGATTATGGAAAAGGCCAATGTAGACTTGGATGATGCAGTATACATTGGTGATTCGAAAACCGATATCGAAACAGCTAAAAATGCAGGTGTCGATTGCATAATCGTGACATGGGGCTACGGCAATCAAGGCGACTATGAGAATGAATACAATATGGATACTGTTGACGAATTCGATGATATAGTTAAATATTTTTAAAAATATAAATAGTTTCATGTTATTTGTACAATACCCGAAATGCTCAACATGCCGCAAGGCTCAGAAATGGCTGGATGAGCACAATATAGAATACGAATCAAGACACATTATAGAAGACAATCCACAGGCCGATGAAATCAAGGAATGGTACACTCAAAGCGATTTGCCGTTGAAGAGATTCTTCAACACAAGCGGGATGAAATACCGTGAGCTGAAACTCAAGGACAAGCTCCCGGACATGAGTGAGGAGGAGCAGTTCGTGCTTCTTGCAACCGATGGAATGCTCGTGAAACGCCCGATCATTGTCGGGGATGACTTTGTCTTAACCGGTTTTAAGGTCAAGGAATGGGAAGAAAAGCTATTGTAGGCTCATTCGGGGGAAGTGATTGTATTGGATATGATGCAAATCATCAAAACAAGAAAAAGCGTCAGGACATTCAATGATGAAAAACTTTCAAAAGAGGATATTGAGGATATTTCATCATTTGCAAACGGCATCAGGAATCCCTACGACATTCCAATGGAATTCACCATATTGAATTCAGAGGAATACGGCTTGTCAAGCCCTGTGATTGAGGCGAGGAATACTACATTATAGCAAAAGTGCCAAAAGCCGAGCACTGCGAAGAGGCTTTCGGCTATTCCTTTGAGGAAATGGTGCTGTATGCATGGAGCCTTGGAATAGGCACCACATGAATCGGAGGAACGCTCAACCGTGAAATATTCGAGAATGCGGTTGGCGTGGGGGATGATGAATACATGATGATAGTCTCCCCATTGGGCTATCCGTCAGACGACCATTCAAAAGTGGATAAAAACCTTAGGGAAATGGTTAAGGGCAATGAAAGATTCCCTTACCGTGAACTGTTTTTTGAAGAGGACTTCAACACTCCACTCGAATCAGTTGAGGATTGCCTTGAAGCAGTCCGTTGGGCACCGTCAGCGGCCAACAGGCAACCATGGCGTGTTGTCAAATCCGGCAAGGATTATCATTTCTATGTCAGGCACACTGAAGGATACCGGTCAGATGTTGGATGGCAAGTCCAGAAGATTGACCTGGGAATAGCCATTTCACACTTCATGAACATTGCCGAGGCGCAATTCACCATTGATGATCCTGGAATCGAGACTGATGAATTCACTGAATATATCGCAACATTATCATTAAATAAAACGGAAGTGACATTATGACTAAAAAAATAGTAGCAGTAAACGCAGGTCCAAGAAAGGGATGGAATACCGACACCTTAATCGATGAAGCAATCAAGGGCGCTGAATCAGCAGGCGCTGAAGTCGTTAAGTTCAACCTGTTCAGATTGGAAAAATACACTGGCTGCGTTTCATGCTTTGCATGCAAGAAAGAGAAACATAAAGGGCATTGCATCCGTCGGGATGGATTGACCGAGGTGTTGGATGCAATACGCGAAGCCGACGGCCTGATTATCGGATCACCAAACTATCTTGGAGAGATGACCGCTTCTTTTCGCGCACTTTATGAACGCCTGGTTTTCCAAAACCTGACATATAATGCTGAGGTTCCATGCTGCAACGAGCATTTCATACCTGTCCTGCTGATAATGACAAGCAATGCACCGGATGACATGTACCTGTCCTTGCTTCAAAACTATCAGGGGGTTTTCACCAATTTTGTAGGGCCTACTGAAGTTTTTGTAAGCGGCGAGACATTGCAGCTCAAGGATTACAGCAAGACCGATTGGCCATGGTTCTTCAATCCCGAGGAGAGGTATGAAAGGCATGAGAAGGTATTTCCATTGGAGAAAAAGGAAGCCTTTGAAAAGGGCAAGTCATTGCTTTTGAGATAGCTAGAATTTTTTGATTTTAACCCATTTGCTTGGGAAAATGGTAATATTGGAGTGTTAATGGGTGATGAGTCAATCTCATCTCAAAAAATTCTTTCTCGTATTTCATTTTTTAAGGGAATATATTTTCTTTTTGAGATATCAATTTTTTTTTAGAGGTTCGGTTGTTCATTTTTTTAAGAGGAAAAACTTCTAAGTTTTCTATACGTTCAAGCTATCTCTTTGAAAGCCACAGTGTTGCAACTTTCAATACAAACTTAGGATAATGGCATATAAATGCTTTTTGTAACCGTTCAGTTACTTCAAAACCGAAACATTTATATACTTCAAAAACAAGTTAATATAGCCGACTAGTTTTTTGGAGGTAATGATAATGGAAATCGATAAGCATATTGTATCCTGCCCTATGGAATTAGTTGTATCTTTAATTAGGAAAAAATGGGTTATCCAGATTATTCGTGATCTCTTCTTTGGAAAAACCAGATTTCATGAATTCAAGGAGGATAAGCCGGAACTTTCCAATAAAGTATTAAGTAACTGTCTTAAAGACATGGAAAAAAACGGTCTCATTCACCGTATCGTCGACAAGTGCGATAAGAAGAATGTGAAATACTATCTGACTGAAAAGGGAAAGTCACTCAACAAGGTGCTGTATGAAATCGCAATGATCAGCGTTGACGGCCAAACCTATTCGGACAAGATTAAAAATGAAGTGAAAGCAACCTTTAAGGACAAATTATTATAACCTATTGAGTGGGGAGCGGTGCCCCATTAATCATTATTTTTTTCAGGTATGCTGATTTTTTTCAAATATCATTCAATCATTTGTAATTTATTCATTACATTTTTAGTTTTTTCATTTTCAATTATCTCATTTTAAAATTAGAAACATTTATATACTTTGTTTCAATTAATTAATAATGGCTTATTTTATACAAGAATATTCTTTATACAAATATGGTCGTTTCAGTATTAAATGACTCACAAAGAATTAAAACTCTTTTGCAGCACTTTACATACTATTTTTCTATATTATTGGAGGTATTATTATTAATTTTAGAGAGGGTGCTCTATGAAAGTTGAGCAATTAATTACAAATCCTAAAAAGAGTATCATTGGATTAAGCATACCGATGATATTGTCTTTATTTTTAACTATGATCAATAACCTTGCCGATGCAATGTGGGTGTCAGGATTGGGTTCAGATGCGCTTGCTGCCATTGGTATTGTGACACCATTGTTCATCATTATTATCGGACTTGGAATTGGATTGTCCGCAGGTGTGAACTCATCCGTTGCACGTTTCATCGGCCGAGGGGACATGAAAAATGCCGGAAACAGCGCAACACACGGTGTATTGTTGAGCATAATAGTCAGCATAGTGGTTCCAGGTTTAATCTTATTGTTCTTAGATCCATTGTTAATCGCTATTGGCGGTGCGAATGTCTTGGGGCTAGCACATGAATACGGTGTCTGGATTATTGCAGGAGGATTCACAATCATCATCCAGAACATATACTGCGGAATATTCAGATCAGAAAACAAGGGTGTAAAGGCAACACTCCCTATTGCTGTAGCGGCGGCTCTAAACATAATTCTTGACCCGATATTCATATACAATCTTAATATGGGCGTTGCAGGGGCTGCGATTGCAACAGTGCTTGCTAATTTCATAGGTCTTTTAATGTATCTCTACTGGTCATACATTAAAAACGACAATACAATTGATGTTAGAAGCTACTCCCGTGACATGTCAATATATAAGGACATAATCTCTGTAGGAGTTCCTGCAAGTGCAGAGCAAATCATAATGTCCCTGTTCTCAATGGTTGTCAATGTGATATTGGTGATGGTTGCAACCACAGATTCCGTTGCAGTATATACTACAGTATGGAGACTGATAAGCATTGGAATAATGCTGCCCGTTGGTTTCGGAACCGGTGGTATCAGTGTGTTCGGCGCATTGTTCGGTGCAAGGAAAAGCGATGAAATCGTGGAATCATTCAACTACATTCACAAGATCGGTTTTATCGGTTGTATAGCAATGGCAGTGATTCTAGCGGTACTGTCACCATACCTTGCAATGCTATTTGGCGGAGCTGGATTGAATGATGAAATATCAAGAGTAACCATACTCCTATGCCCTTATGTCGTGTTTGCAAGCTGGAGCATCATCTCAGGCTGTGTGCTTCAAAGTTTTGGAAGGGGAGAATTAAGCCTAGGATTCACATTCTTCAAGCAAATTGTCTTGACACTGGTTTGCATCTGGCTACTGCTTGGAATGGGTGAAGATGGTGTATACTGGGGTATTGTGATTGCAAACTTCATCGGAAGCTTCATACAGGTAATATTCACTTACAGGTATGTTAAGGGAATTCAGAAATATTACAGATAGCTGATTTTCAGCTACTTTTCCTCTTTTTTTTAAAAACCTATTAAATCTTTAACTTTATTAATATTGAAAAACATAATAATAATATTATTAATTATTTAAGGAGTTTATGTTTTATGTCAATCGAAAAAGATGCAGAAGAAATTATAGAAAAATTCTCAAAAACATTAGAAAACATTCCAGATTCAGATGAAACCTGGTACATTACCGATAACCTAAATCTAACTCGTGAAGACGAGGCTCATGAGAAAAACCCTGAAAAAATATTAAGAAACGCCAACATTGATAAAGATGGCAATCTCATCGTTAAAAGGGCTGATTGGACAAATTAAGAGTGGTTTAAATGAGAATAAATTTAGTTCTCGAACTTATGGACACTCCAGGACAATTGGTTAAGGCATTGGAGCCAATCAGCAGTCTTGGAGCAAATCTGGTAACTGTAATTCATAAGAGAGATTATAAAAACAAAGGATCCGCTATATGATATTTTACAAAACCTGTTGTTCATAAGCTTCATAGCCTTATGTATCGGCTGCAGCTCCATAACCGTAAGACTCGAAATACGGTGGATTTATGTAAGCTACGCCGCAGCACTTC
>NZ_CACYJE010000068.1 GCF_902774605.1 uncultured Methanobrevibacter sp. | reverse complement strand
TATCCGAAAGTGTGGATGCAGATGTATTATTATACCAAATCCCTGGAGGAATGCTTTCCAATCTTATTTCACAATTAAAAGAGCAAAACGCACTTGACAGGTACGATGACGTATTGGATGAAATGCCAAGAGTCAGAAAAGACATGGGTTATCCACCACTCGTAACTCCAACAAGCCAAATCGTAGGTATCCAATCAGTAATGAACGTGCTTGGTGGGGAAAGGTACAAAACCGTATCAAACGAAGTCAAGGAATACATGAAAGGAATGTACGGTAAGCCACCGGCTCCTGTCAATGAGGAAATCTCAAAAAGAATAATTGGCGATGAGGAAGTAATAACCTGCAGGCCGGCGGACTTGCTTGAACCTGAATTCGACAAGTTCAAGTCAGAAGGAGAAGAGAAAGGATTCGTCAAATCCGATGAGGATGCATTGACCTATGCATTATATCCACCAATCGCTCCGAAATTCCTTAAAGGCGAAGCTGAAGAGGAAGAGCTGAAACCTGCTCACACCATCAGCGAGGATGAAGGAATCGGAATACCAACACAATACAATGTTGAAGTTGACGGTGACGTGTTTGAAGTCAAAATCATGCCTACCGGTTTCATGGAAATCGAGGAAACCGAGTCTGGAAACTTTAAGCCTGTTGAAGGCGCAGTTCCTTCACCAATGCAGGGTATGGTAATCAAGCTCAACGTCAATGTTGGGGATAAGGTCACACAGGGATCCACAATTGCCGTAATCGAGGCTATGAAAATGGAAAACGACATCCAGTCAGAAGTTGACGGTACTGTCGAGGAAATTTTCGTAGAGCCTGGTGATGCGGTAAGCATTGGGGACACTTTAATGGTAATCAAATAGATTACCAATCATTTACTTTTTTTTAGAATTAATTCCAATCTATTTTTTTAATAGTAGGTTATTTTGACATTACTAATAGATTTAAATACTTTCCTTAAACTATATTATTAATAAAGAGTTAGTTATACGTGATTATTATGAAAGACATTTTCGATGAAGTTCAATTGGGTGATTTGAAACTTAAAAGCAGGATTGTAAGGACAGGTACTTGGGAGACAGAAACCGAGGATGGAGGATTCCTCTCACCAGCAATATATGACAAGTATGAAAAGATTGCAGGATCAGGTACAGGCCTTATAATATCTGAAATGTTTGTCCTTGACCATAAGGACAGGTTTGCTCCATATTGTGCAAACCTGAATTATCTTGGCTTTGTAAAGGAGTATAAGATGATAACTGACATCTGCCACAATCATGATGTGCCTGTTTTAGGGCAATTGGCATTCTTCTACTATGATGACGGCGACAACCAGAAGGCCGAAGCCAACGATTTGAAGATTGAAGGGATAAGGAAACTCCAGGCAGAAGTCATAATGGCCGCCAAGAAATTCTCGTTCGCCGGTTTTGACGGAATGCAAATAGATATGGGGAACAATTTCTACCTTGCAAGGTTCATCAACCCATACTTCAACCAAAGAAAGGATGATTATGGTGGAAACACTGAAAACCGTGTCAGAATCGCTTCAGAAATCATTAAACTCATTAAAAAGACAATGCCTGATTTTCACGTAAGCATACGCATCAACCCATGGGATGTCAGGAAGGATGGTATGACTGCAGAGGAAAGCCTTAAAGTGGCTCGTGAACTTGAAAAGGCAGGAGCTGACAGCATACAATTGACCGCACGTACAATATCATACCTTTATGACGGCAATGAAAAGAATCCGTTTTTAGTCTATGTTGACAAGCTGATTGACCAAGTGGACATTCCGGTGATTTTAGGCGGTTCACTCAGGGACATGAAATCAATGAATGATGTGCTGAACCATTCTAATGTCGAGTTCATGTCAATGTCCAAGCCGTTTGTGGCACAGGCTGATTTCCTGGCTGAATGGAAAGCGAATGGTGAGGGAGAGTCAATCTGTCAAAGCTGCAATAACTGTTACTCCAAAAAGACAAGCACATGCTTTAAATATTAGTCTGCAGCTGATTAAGACTTTGAAAAAATAGGTGTATCATAGTTACATTTCAAAAAATTAATAAATCAATTATCCGAGGATAATTGATTATTTAACTACTTTTATCTTTTTGGTTAATGTTGTGGTTCCATACTTTTTGGTTGACTTGAAACCAACCTTAACGGTATATTTCTTATTCGCCTTCAGATTGATGGTTAGTTTTGCCTGTCCCTTTTTGTTTGTTGTTTTGATGTAGGTTTTGCCCTTGATTTTGAACTTGACTTTAACGTTCTTTATCGCTTTTTTATTTGCATCCTTGAAAGTGACTACAAATTTTCCCTTTTTATGTATTCTGGTTTTTGAGGCTTTAATGATAGGCTTGACCACTTTTACCTTTATGGATTTGCTAGTTCCGGTATAATAAGAGTTTCCCTTGTAACTGACTTTTATGGTGTAAGTTTTAGGGGTGTCCTTAATGTTGAAACTTGCTATTCCCTTATTGTTGGTATATGCAGTGTAGGTTTTGCCGGCGATTTCAATGGATACCTTTTCACTCACAATGCCATTGTTATAGCAGTCAACCAGTTTTACGGACAATTTGTCCCCGTTTTTATAGTATTTTGTTAAGTCATTCACGATCAGTTTTGAGTAGTTTGAACTCACGCTCATTTCCAATACTTGATTGTGGATTCTTGCATAAACTACATTATCATTGGCTGTTGGTTTGATATTGAATGTTGCAACACCGTTCACCAGTTTTTTTGTAATGGTTTGTGAATTGGTTGAAACAGTAACCTCTAATGGCAGATTAACATTTCCGTTTAATTTATGGATTTCCTTTGTCTCATTGTCAAAGTAATAGTTCAGGTCAACGGTTAGAATATTGTCCTTGTTTTCATAGGCGATGCCGTCATTTGATGAAAATGTCATGACCAGCCATCTGGAGGCGTTGATCTTTTGAGGATTTTTCTCACCGTTATGAGGAGAGTAGTAATAAGTGCTTATGGTATTCTGCCCCCACCAGCAATATTGTATGGTTGCATTGTCGTCCAAAGCGATGTCTCCATAGGCGCTTCCTTTAACAAGGTAATTATTGACGATTGCACAGTTTTCCATGAAAAGCTCGGTGTCTTTATAGTTATTGCTCACTGCACCATGGAATCCTGCATGGTTTTCTTCAAAAATGCTATTGTAGACTTTGGTTATGACATGCTGGCCACTTGGTGGTGCAAGAATCGCAGCAGCATAGTATTGGACATCGTTGTATCCGAAATAACTGTTGTTTATGACTGCATAATTGTGGTTGCTTATGGCTCCTGCAGTGTAGTTTGTTGTCAGGTATTCGAATCTGCAGTTGTTTATTGTTGCATTTCCAAGGTTCAAAAGGGCGGCTGCTGAGTAAGCCACATGGTTTTTTGAGAATATGCATCCCTCAAGGCTTAACTTTCCGCCTGATGCAATGCAGCCTCCAACTCCTTCTCTTGCTGTCAGGAAGTTTTGAGTGAACTCTGAATTCTTGATGGTGGTCTGTCCATTTGTATATATGACTCCTCCATACTGGTATGCGCTGTTGTTTGTGAAGTGAGTGTTTTCAATGTTCAGGATTCCTGGATTGTTGTATATTGCTCCTCCGTCTTTATAGCCTTGGCAATTGAGTATGAGGCAATTTTTGATTGTGATTTCTCCCCCATTATTGTAGATTAATCCTCCGTTGGCGTTTAAATTGCCGTTTTTTAAAGTAAGATCAATCAATGTTAGTTTGCTGTTTGCATCCATTGTGAATAGTCTTCCAAGTGACTCGCAATCGATGATTGTGCTTTCCTTTGATTTGCCGATTAGTGTCACGGACTTGTTCAGCTGAATGTCTCTGTTGTTTTCGCCGATGTATTTGCCTTCATTCAGGTATATTTTGGAATCGTTCGATGTATAATCTATAGCATGTCTTATGCTATTGTAGGGATTTTTCTCGCTTCCGTCTCCTGAATCATCATTGCCTTCTGGTGAAATATAGGCTTGTGATGTGTTTTGACTGCTTATTGTGTCATTAATATCGTTTATTGCACTAACTGAAGTTATTGTTGTCATTACTGATAGGATTACTAAAATCAGCAATATTTTTTTATATAGTTTATTCATGTTTCCCTCCTTATGTAGAAATGTTCTTATCGATATTATTTTAGTTGAATAAAATTAATAAACATATTCTTTTTTAAAAGCAGGTTAATTTTTCCATAAGGGGGTTAAAATTCCAATAATGTAATGATTGTTTGGGGTAAACAGATAGTTATAAAAATATCAGTTGGCAAAAATGATAAAAAAAGAAGAATAACTCAATTAGAGAGTTATTCCACACTGCTTATTTTATTGGTCATGTCTTCTGTGAAATTCATTTTTGCAAATGACTCATCACTTGGAAGTATCATGTTGAATTCACGGATTTCATCAACTTGTCCTGATCCCTTGAAATCGGTGAAGTTTAAAACATGCCCCCCTGTTGTCTTGTCGTCAGACAGGAAATGAAGATGCCAGCCATGCATGTTTAATTCATTCATGTATTCAGGGAAGTATACCGCTACAACTGTTCCGGTCTGGTCAGCGTGGTCGAATACTTTTTGGTCAACTGCAGCAACTTCTGTGAATTCCTTATATGGCTTTTCCTGTTTTTCAACACTTCTGACTGTAATGTTTGAAAAATCACCCTTGAGTTTTATTACATACATGTTGTTTGTGCTGTTTTTGCCGATTTCCTTGTTTAATTGACTTGTTAAATCGTCAAAGTCCTTGGCACTTATATTGTCTATTTTTCCATCTTCATCAAAGTTGGTGATTGTGGCGAATGGCACTGTCTCGTTATCCGGCATGACGTTAATGCTTCCGTCAGCGGCTGCCTGATAAACGACTCCGTCTAGAATTATCATCTCACCGTTCACTCCCTCGAATGTTCCAAGGCCGGTGTTGCCGTGTGTCTTTAAATCTCCCACTGTAATTACTCCGTCATATTCTCCATGCATGAAAGCCTGCATCAAAGAGACCTGGTACATTGAATCATCATTATTGCTGTTAAAGAATAATGAATTCTGAGCGCTGACTGCTGAAACAGCAAGCAAACCCACTATAATTAATGCGAATACTATTTTCTTATTCATTAAATATTCCTCCCGTTTGGTTAATTAGATATATGTTGGAATTTTATTATAAGTTTTTGATGTTTGAAATTATATTCATTTCATATCTTGTGGTTATGTATAAATATATTTATTTATAGAATTTTAGTTGTATAAGTTTCAAACAAAAATGAAAGTATTTTCAGAGTTTGTTTAAATTAACTAAAATATTTTTAACATACAATTTATAGGAGTTCATGAAGAAAATGGAATGCAGAAAAACAATAATCTTTTTGATGATTGCTATTTTTCTATTCTCAATTGCATCTGTGAGTGCAAGTGATGTCAATGATACGGTGATTGCTTTTGAGGATACGAGTCAAAATGAGTTATATGACTGCAATGAAAGTGTTACGGATAATCTCAAGGCAAGTGAAGAGAACAATATTGATTGTAGTGCACAGCACTACAATACTTTTTTTTAAAATCTAAAAAGCAAGAGATTTTGGGTGATTGGTCCAAAATTTATGCGCCAAGTATCCATTCGGAAAAAGGCAGTGAGAAATATGCTTCGATTGGAGCTGCAATCAGCATCAGGATTGTTGCAAAGACTATGAGTGCTAGGCTTTGAATCAATACTTTCTTGTTCTTTTCATATGATTCCTTGACTGATAACCTTGTTTCATTGTCTCCTCGGATAATGTTTTTAAGGAATCTCCAGATGAACTGGAACAATACGATTCCGGCGGTTGACTGGATGACAGTTCCGGTCAGTTCAAATATTCCATGCGGAATCAGGTAAATGATGTATTGAAGTCCTCCGTGAGCCAGGTATGTGCCCAATACGGGCCCCAATGCGCCTAGGTTGAAACCATTATACAATATGGCGGCAACTGCAAAGATTCCAAAGAATATTGAAGCGAGATAGGTTATGATTCCTCCGCCTGCATTATTTATGAACAAATCCAGAGGATTGGTGCCAAGTGTATCCGTGGTTGTTGGGGTGGTTGTTTGAGCGTTTTGTATGTTTTGCATTATTTCACCGGTGTTGCCTGAAACATATATCCATGCAATGATGAAAGTAATTATGAGCAATGCATACAGGATAATAATCAGCTTCTTATGTTCCTTTAAAGATTCAAATAATAGGTCTTTAAATGTTGTTATAAAGTTCATGGTTAATGGTATATTATTTTTAGATAAATAATTGTTTGTAATGAATATGTGTAATGTTTCGGTTATTTTTTTTTCAATGGGGCGGATTTCAAGAAGAAATTGCTCAATTCTTTGACGTCATGCCTTAAAGTCAATTGAGGTCAAATCACCCGATACTCCATCCATTTGTTGGAGAAGTACCTGTAAACAAACAATCCTGATCTCACATACCAGTCGATGAATGTGGCTATCCAAGTTCCAAACACTCCGATTCCCATGCAATCGGCAATTATATAGGCCAAACCTATCCTGCATGCAAACATCACTATTGCACTGATGTACATTACGGTTTTCGAATCCCCTGCTCCTCTGAATGTTGCAGGCAATGTGAATGCCAGTGGCCAGATTATGATGGCGAAAATTCCCTGCCAGATGACCATTTGACTTGCAAGGGCGGCAGTTTCAGGGGATAGGTTGTAAATAGCAAGGACATGTGGGAGCAAGGCGAAAATCACTGCATTTATGATGGTGTGTGATATGACAATGCAACGATGTACAGGTATAATTCAGCATTGTGCCAAACGTCGGCTTCAATCTGGCCAAAAACAACATTTATTAATGTGTGTCTTAGGAGGATGACTGCAATCATAAGTATTGTTGAGGCGATTGCCGAAAACCATACCAGTTGCGTTGATGCGTTTTGAGCCTCTTTCAGTTGCTTGTTTCCAAGGTATTGTCCTGCAACCACTGCTCCGCCGGTTCCCAATGCGGAAAATGAGAAAATCAATAGTTGAACTAGAAAGTCAACTAGAGACGCGCCGGATATTGCCGATTCTCCAAGTGAGGCGACCATTATTGAATCTGCCAGGCCTACAAAAAATTCCAGTGCAAGCTCAACGAGAATGGGTATGAACAGGTAGAGCAATGCCCTGTTTGAGTATAGGTAATTGTCGGGGGGTTTTGAATATGTTCATTGATTGCCTCTATTCAGGTAATATGTGAAGAGAATCTGTTTGAAGCGTGCATCGTCATGGTTGTTTTGGCTTTGCTGTGGGGAGTGTTTCGCTTCAAGGTAGTTGTACTCCGCTTCATGGTTCAACTTGCTGATTTTGTTTTCCTTGTATATCTTCACCGATGCATCCAATGCATTGTAAAATGCATCTTCATCTATCTTGCTTTCAGGTGTGTTTTCAATCATCTTTTCAATGTCTCTTGTAATCTCCTCGCCAGTCCATGCGATTTCATAGATTGACTCTCCGCTTGCAAAATATGCATGGGAATGGTTGTCCCCAACATGGCTGTTGTACTGGCAGTAATGCCTGACTGGATGGTTTTTCAAATTCAAATCTTCGCTTGAATCCTTCTCAACAGCCCATAATCCAATGCTTCCGGCAGCATCATCGTCAATGCATCTTATTGAAAATACATTGTCCATCCGGTACTCCTCACCAGCTGTTTTGCCGCCGGAATACTTTGAGGGTATTTCAAAATCCACTCCATTGATTTCAACCTTGTCGCTTCCAGCATACGAGCATCCCGCAAGGATTATGGTGATGGACAGTATGACGATTATTTTTTTCATATTTTGATATTTGTAAAATGTAATTAAAAAACTTTTTATACACAAAATAATAATAAACTTAATCATGGCAAAAAATGATAGAAGTGCAATAAACCCATTCACCGGAAAAAAGCATTTCGACATGGTGGATGACGACAAGTTCCTGAGGGACTCCTACAATGAATACTACGGGATGATCAATCAGGCACAATTGCTCGACAACACTCAAAACGGCCAAATAGTAATGAACGTTGCAGTAAGGCTTATAAATGCCGTGAACGAATACCTGGCAAAAATAGGGCGTCTGGATTACGTTGAGGACTATTACGATTGGGATGTTCACCTTGTGGCGGACAATACCGTGAATGCATTCTGCATGCCCGGCGGTAAGATAGTGATGTTTTCAGGCATATTGGCACTGGCCAATACTGAGGAGAAAATAGCATTCATCCTGGGCCATGAAATGGCTCATGCATTGCTTGACCATTCAAGAACACGAATCAGCGCACAAAACGCTCAAAATGCAATATCCTCTGCAGCTTGGATTGGAAGCATAGCAATGGACCTTGTCGGATTGGGGGCGCTTGGCTCAATGACCCGTGCGGCAACCAACGTCGCATCAATCGGTTCACAATTCTTCCTGATGAACCCGTGGGGAAGGGACCAGGAACTGGAAGCTGACCGCTTGGGAATGATGATCATTCACTGGGCAGGCTATGACATATCCGAGATTCCTCATTTCTGGCAGGCAATGTCAGGCCACAACTCCAATGAGCATGATTTCTTCTCGACCCACCCTGCCGATTCCAAAAGGATTGCCGCAATGAATGAGTTGATAGTTGAAATAAACGGTCAAACCGATTTCTATGCTAAGCCGGTAATTGGTGAGGTTCCAACACCGAAAGACGAATTTAAGAATGCTCATCTTGTTGATTCCAACGTAAAGTACTGTCAAAGGTGCGGTGCGCAGGCGGGCCCTGATGATGTGTTCTGCACCAATTGCGGTGAAAAATTTGATATGGAGCTTAAATGCTCTAATTGCGGCGCTTCTATAGGTGCTGGCGATAAGTTCTGCACCAATTGCGGAAACAAGCTTTAAATGTGATATTATGGATGATAAGACTAGGTATGTTAATAAATCTTCTTACAGGCGCAATGTCTTGAAGGCCATTGGCGATGACATTAAGATTCCAACACAGATAGCCAATGACAGTGGAGTGTTGCGTAATCATGTTTCCAATGTTTTAAGGGAACTCAAGGAAAAGGAACTCGTGGAATGTCTCAATCCGGAATCAAGAAAAGGACGTCTTTACCGATTGTCCAAGGATGGATTGGATATTCTTGATGATATTGAATAATCACTTTTTCACTATTTT
>NZ_CACYJE010000067.1 GCF_902774605.1 uncultured Methanobrevibacter sp. | reverse complement strand
TTTGCAAACAAGGCAGGGGTCGATGAAAAAGTATTGGATTATCTTAAGCTCAATGCCGATGGAGTGAAGCTCTTCACTGATGACTTGATGGATGGATTCAAAAAGCTGACAGGTAGGAAAAACATTTTAAGCATTAAAAAAGAAACCTCACACTCATTTATAATCCTACCGAAAGGTGAAGAAATCCTTAAAGTAGGATTCACCATAAAAGAACAGGCAACCCAACTGACACATGAACAATTGAAGGACGGTGAATGGAAAAGCCTTGAATACCGCCCATACGACATTAACGCTGAAGCCCCAGTCATCTTCGCAGGCAAGAAACACCCGTTAAGGGAAATCATCGACGAGATAAGGGAAATATTCCTCAACATGGGTTTCGTAGAGGACAATGGGGAATACGTTGAATCAGCATTTTGGAATTTCGACTCACTCTTCCAGCCACAGGACCATGCGGCACGTGAAATGCAGGACACATTCTACCTCAAAAACCCATTGACCTGCGACCTTCCTGATGATGATTTGGTTAAGCTCACTGCTGAAACACATGAAACTGGAGCAGACACAGGTTCAATAGGATGGAAATACGACTGGAGCGAAGAAATCGCACGCCAAAGCGTGCTCAGAACCCACACCACTGGAATATCCACAAAACACCTATTCGAGCATGAGCCTCCAATTAAAATGTTCTCCGTTGGAAGAGTATTCAGAAGGGAAACATTCGACTACAAGCACCTTCCGGAATTCCACCAGGTTGAAGGACTTGTCTGCGGACCAGACATCAGCTACCAAAACCTGTTGGGCACATTGAAGGAATTCTACAAGAAACTCGGTTTCGAGGTAAGGTTCAGACCTGCATACTTCCCATACACATACCTCTCAACAGAATCAGAAATCTATCTTGAAGAGAAGGGAAGCTGGATTGAGCTTGGAGGGGCTGGAATGTTCAGGCCTGAAGTGCTAAGGCCATTGGGAATCGACCAACCGGCACTTGCATTCGGTATGGGTATCGAAAGGCTTGCAATGATTCGCTATGATGTCGAGGACATTCGTATGCTCTACAAGAGTGACATCAAATGGCTGCGCGAAGTGCCTCTGGACAGGGGAGTTAGATTATAATGTCAATCAAGCTGGTTTCCTGGAACGTGAACGGCATCAGGGCAGTCTCCAAGAAAGAGGAATTCTGGGACTGGTTTGATAATACTGATGCTGATATAATCAATTTTCAGGAAGTCAGGGCAACACAAGACAAGATTCCTGAGAAATTGGCTGATGTTGAAGGATTCCACCAGTCATTCAACGAGGCTGAAAAGAAGGGGTACAGTGGAGTTGGAACCTACTCAAAAATAGAGCCTCTTGAAGTCGTTAATGGCCTTGGTGTTGAGGAACTTGACAGTGAAGGCAGGGTATTGAGAATAAAGTATCCAGACTTCTACTTATATAACATTTACTTCCCGAACAGCGGAATGAATGCCAAGAGACTTGACTTTAAGGTGGATTTCTGCAAGGTGCTCCTTGAACAGCTCGTTGAGCTTAAAAACAATGGCGAGAATGTTGTAATCACCGGCGACTATAACATTGCCCATCACCCGATTGATGTTTATAACCCTAAGAACTGTGAGGGAAAATCAGGCTATCTTCCTGAGGAACGTGCATGGTTGGATGAGCTTGAAAAGGCAGGATTCGTTGACACTTTCAGAATCTTTGATGAAGGCGAGAACAATTTCACATGGTGGAGCTACCGTACAAAGGCCCGTGACAGGAATGCCGGTTGGAGACTGGATTACTTCTATGTCAATGAGGAGATAAGGGATAATGTGAAATCCGCCGAGATATTGTCTGATATCTACGGTTCCGACCACTGTCCGGTGACATTGGAATTGGAATTCTAAAAAAATAGTAAAAATTTGGTGAGTTATAATATAGTGTTCACATCACCAATATTGTCGATAAGGGTTATGTCTAGTTTTTCCTGTTTAATGTAGTCCCTGTCCTCTTCAGTAATGTCGGTATTCAATAGAATTGCACTCATTCCAGCATTGACTGCACCTAATGCATCTTCCTTGAACTTATTGCCGATCATGACTGACCTTTCAGGGTTTCCTTTCATTTTCCTGAGGGCAACATCATAAATCAGTTTGCTTGGTTTCTTTTGGCCGACCTCTTCGGATGTGATTACCTCATCGAAGAATGAATGGATGTTGAGCCTCACTAGTTTTTCCCATTGCTTGATGGTTATACCATTTGAAATAACTGCCAGGCGGTACCCTTGGCTTTTAAGGTAGATTAATGTTCCTATGGTTTCAGGGAATGGTCTTAAAAGAGCCATTTTAACGTTATGGTATGTTATCATTCCAAGAGCGACAAGCATAGGATCCTCATGGCCCAGCACAACCTGTGTCAGGACGTTGAAGTGCTTGCCGTAATTTGATCCCTTTTCGCGGATGATGGTTTTCAACACTCCATATGCTTCATCCTTATCTAGTGGCAATCCATTATCAACCATTAATCCAATGGCTGCTTTTCTAGCGGTTTCAGCAAAATCAGATGTGTCAAGCAATGTGCCGTCTACATCAAAAAATACTACTCGGTCATCATCATTTTTAATCATATGGTGTTTATTTATATTTTAAAAATATTTAAATTTTTTCAGAAAAACGCGTCGAGGCTTTGCTGAACTTCACCTTTTGCAAGGTCTTCAAGTTCCTTTCTCGAATATCCGAAGGCATACATTATGCGCTCCATCGCAGGTATCATCTGATTGTTGATGTAGTAATCCTTATCATACTCATAGCCTTCACTGTACTCGTATGGAACCGCCCTTTGGCTGATTGATCCCCTTCCCTTCACGATGATGTACTGAATGATGGTTCCACGGCTCACCTTGATTCCGTGCTCCTCGATTCTTTTTGCGGCCACTACATGAGGTCCGATTTGCTTGTACTGGTCAAGCGGCTTTGTTATTTGGGTGTGTATGACAAGCTCCTTGTTTTCAACATCGCCCTTCTTAAGCCTTTTGAAGACTTTCTTGACCTCGCTTATTGCCTTGTCGGAATCCCCTTCCTTTAAAATGGCCATTAGGATGGCTTCCTGGGTGTTCTTTACTATTGGCGCCCAGTCTCTTCTGACCAGTTCCAGTCCCTTGGCTATGATTTCCCCGTCTTCAATCACTGCATACCTTTTCTTGCTTACGAAAAAGCCTCTGCGGTAAAATCCTTCATATTCCAGCTCCATGCTTTCCGGCAGGGTGGAGTTCAAGTATTCGAGGAATTTATGAGCCTGCTCTTTGATTTCCGCTTCAAGGGCTATCTGTTCTGTTGTCTCTTCGACCATTTTGACACCTTTAATTAATCTATATTTGACATAGTTATAATATTTTGCGAATGCAATTTTTCACTGTCGCAACAATTTCATTGCCTTGTGAGTGGAATATTGTCCTGAAAAAACCTAAGAATACTCCTCACACGCTCTTGCGCATTCTTTATATGTAAATCATCACATAATTATGTGTGAGGTTTGATAATATGAAAAAAAGATTGATTTCAAGTTATGATGAGGAAAACGACACCTTTGTCGGAAAGGTTGACGGCGAGAATGGCTACTGTGCAGATTACGGAATAAGCGAAGGAATATACCTTGGAGTTAACGATTCCCATTTGCCAGCAACCATTATCATTCCAAACGCATCAAAAGTATTCAACACTTCAAAGACAATCCTTGAAAGTGCAGATGTTAAAATAGGCATCGTATGCGATGAGACATTCCTCAAATTCTCCATGTGCGTTGAGGATTTGAAGATCTTCTCATCCAAGTGCAGGAACAACTTCAACATCCCAAAGATCAACTATCTCATGGACAGTAACATCTAGTTACTATCCACATTAACTTTTAAATATTAGTTAATTTAATAATTATAATAATTAAATAATATTCAAAGTGATAATATGAACGATGAAAAAATCAATGTTAATTCCGCTGACGAGATAGTTATAGTGATACCTGAAGAGGCCGTTAAGGACGGTGAAATAGAAATAGATTTGGATGAGCTTGGAATTGATGTTGAATCATTAGGAGAAGACGTCAATATTGTCATCCAGGTTGAAGGCGCAGAATACATGGAAGATGACATTTTGGATGATGAGGATTACATTGAAGAGCCGAACGAATGGTGCTTTGATGACGATCCATACAACATTACATATTATGAATTCGTAGACGATGATGAGGATTGAGGATGTCAAAGGAAATTCCATACTACACTCTTGACGATGAAGGCAACAGCGAAAGCATGACCTTCAATGGCGAAGCCTATATTGATGACGGTGATTTGAAGGAGTTGCTGATTGAATTGCTGGGTGAGGATGTTTCATCCGAGGAAATTCAAAAGATACTTGACGCAGCATCGGATGAGAATCTCACCGAAGAGGAATTCGACAGGCTGATTGATGATTTTATTTTACAAAATAAAAATTGAAATCACTGATTTTTGGCCAAAAAATAAAACATTTATATATAATGATAAAGTAATATTTTATTATCATTATTCTTTAAGCTTCTTTTTTGCTCTCAAAAATTAGGCTGTTATTTTTTCTTGCTTTACAGTTTGATTGAAAGAGGCTTATAGACTGCGATTATTATATTATATATTATATTTATTTAGGTGAAATAATGGCAATTTCTCAAGGAAAATCAACTAGAAGTCCATCCGGTGCAAGGAATGTTGCAAACCGTGGAAAAAGGAAATCAGAATTAGGAAGAGACCCAGCTGAAACTAGGTTAGATGAAAAAAGATTAAGAAAAATCAGAACCCGTGGCGGAAACGAAAAACTCAGGTTAGCTACCGGTAACAAGATCAACGTAACCGACTCCAACGGCAAAACCAAAGTAGTAGACATTCTTGGAGTAATTGAAAACACCGCAAACCCAAACTACGTAAGGAGGAACATCATTACTAAAGGTGCTATCGTGGAAACCCCTGAAGGTAATGCTAAAGTAACATCCAGGCCTGGTCAAGACGGTGTTATTAACGGAATTTTAATTTAAGATTACTATCTTAAATTCTCTTTTTTTTATTAACTTTTTTTTCAATATTTTAATATACTAGTTTTAACAAATATTATCTCATTAACGATTATTTTAATTAGGAGAATAATATGTCAGAAGATAAAATTAGTATGAATCATGGTGCTGGTGGAGAAGTAATGGCAAATTTGATTTCCAGCACTATCTTGGATAATATCACTAAAAAAAGCGTTAATGGTGGTATTAGTTTAGATGCCTTGGATGACGGGGCTTCCATCCCAATGGGGGATTATGAAATTGTCATGACAACTGATGGTCATACAATCGACCCATTGTTTTTCCCAGGTGGGGATATCGGAAGAATCTCAGCGGCAGGAACCATCAACGACGTTTCTGTAATGGGAGCTCAACCGTTGGCCATTTCAAATGCAATCATCATGCAGGAAGGTTTCCCGATTGGGGACTTGGATAAGATCATCAAGTCATTGAACGAAACCTGCCAGGAAGTTGATGTGGCTGTCATCACTGGAGACACTAAGGTAATGCCTCAGGACAAGCTTGACGGCATCGTCATGGTGACAACAGGTATAGGAATAGCCAAGAAAGGCGAAGTGGTCCGTGATTCAGGTCTTGAAGTCGGCGATAAGATAATCGTCACCGGAAGCCTTGGGGACCATGGAATGAGCCTGATGTCATTCAGGGAAGGATTCGGTTTTGACACTGATTTGAAGTCTGATGTTGCTCCGATGTGGAATATTATTAAAAAGGCTTTGGATATCGGTGGAGTTACAGCAATGAAAGACCCTACCCGTGGAGGATTTGCAAACGCAATCAATGAGATGGCCTCAAAAGCGGGCGTAGGCGTTGTTCTTGAACAGGAAGCGATTCCAATTCGCGAGGAGGTTCATGCAGTGTCCGAAATGCTGGGCATCGATCCGTTTGAAGTGGCTAATGAGGGCAAAGTCGTCATGGGCGTCAAGGCCGATAAGGCTGAAGAGGTTCTTGAAGCAATCAGAAGCGAAAAGTACGGTGAGAATGCTGCAATAATCGGTGAGGTTGTTGAAGGGGATTATGTTGTTGTAAACACTCCTATTGGCGGTGAAAGAATACTTGAAGCGCCGATAGCTGACCCGGTTCCTAGAGTATGTTAAGGTGATAAAAATGGCAAGCGTATTTTCAAGAAGAGTAGTCGCATATATTTTGGACTTTTTCGTCCTGTCCGCAGTCATGTGGATTGTATCATATTTGCTGTTCTTAGTAATTGGTTCAAAAAACATCTATAGTGTATATCAGTATCTGCCTTATGTTGTGCCGGTTTTAATTCTTGTTTACTTCATATTATGTGAGAAATTTGCAGGAGCCACCATAGGAAAGGCTTTAATGTATCTGCAGGTTAAATCTAAAAATGGCATGGATATTACCTGGCAGCAGGCGATTGTTCGCAATCTGACTAAAATCTACTGGGTTCCAATAATCTTCGATTGGCTGATCGGTAAAATCTTGAAATCCGACAGGTTATTGAACAACATTACTAGAACTATTGTAATTGACGACGGTAGATAGATAACTATTGATTATTATGATTAAGAAAGTTCAGGTTCTTTGGTATTTGAATAAAGAGGATTTGGAGAATTATTGTATTGACTTTAAGGAATACAAGTCTCACAAGCTCGAAGGGTATGAAATTGTTGATGTTGATGAGGATTTAATCTACGACCTATGCGATCGTGACCCTGACAGGCTGGAGCCTTTGGGATATTTCCAGAACAAGAAAGAACTTGAAAACTACTTGTCCGACACCATCACCAACAATGAATTGGATTTGGAGCTTGATTCACCTGAACTCAAAAGCAAGATTCAGAATGCTATTGATTCGGTGGATTTCACCGGTGAGGACTATTACATTTCCATTGGCGATGGGATGGGTGAAGAGGGCAATGTCATTGCCAGCTGGTTTGATTCACTTAGGCGAGAGTACAATTCATCATCAAAGGATAACGTGTGGGTTTTGGCTGTGACCGGCTACGACCCTTATGACCTGTCATTGACCGGAAAGACATTGTCATTCATTCTTGCGGATATCCTGAATCTCAACGAGTCATCCCTCGATAAGATGATTCCGAACAAGGGACGAATCACTGTCGAGGAATGGAATGAAATATTGGATAAGATGTATAAGAAAAATAAGATCTATTTAGGTTTAAATAGGGTTATTTAACTATACTTCTCCTTTTTTGAATTCACTTGGCGTGAAATAGGAATTTTCAGCCAATCCTTTATCCAATAGCTCCTTGTTGATGTCCATTGTGTCAGTGTATACTATGGCCAGTGTCCTGTCGTAGTTGTCCTTAGGCTTTTCGTCATCAACATTCAGGTAAACTGTTTTTCCAAGGCAATTGTCGCTTACGAAGTTTTTTGCTTGGCTTATGCCGGGTTCTGAGTCCGGTGTTTTCACCTGTGTCAGCTGCACTCTTCCGACACCGTAGACCTGAATTGTGTTTCCGTCAATGACCTCAACGCATTTTCCGGCTTTATCATAGTTCACTGTCCTGTTTCCTATTGTCAGTGTCCCTGTCTGGTTTTCCACGGTATTGTTGTCCTGCATGAAAACGTTGGCTATCGTAAGCCCCATCGTTATTATGAACACTGCCAGCAGGATGATTGATATTGTTTTCTTGTTCATTTTGCATGCTCACAAGTGTCTTTGAATCTGCATGACCGGCATTTTTTAGGGTTTTTGGTTGGAACGAATGGCTTGGTGCCGTCAAGCAATCCCTGAACCCTGTCGATTGTGAATTTTATCTGTTTTTCAACTTCGGGAGTGAATATTTCAATCCAGAATAGGTTGTCTGTTCCCCTTTCCCTTAATGCTGCCTTGATTTTTCTTTCATCGCCTGTCATGTCCTTGAACGCTAGGCAGTATGCCCTTACCTGGTTCATTGTTGACTGGTAGGGTGTTCTTCCGGGCTTGTCGTCGATTATGACGATTTCATCGGGGGTCATCCAAATTTCATCTATGTCTCCTCGTATGCCGTAATCCGGTGCGACCACGGTGACTTCCCTTGACATTGACGCTTCTGTTTTTGACGCCTCCACGGCATCCTCGAACTTGGCGGGTGTTGCATCCTTATTGAATATGTTCTCTAGCTGCTTGTGGATTTGGCTTCCATGTGTCATTGCCGCTGTTGGGCGTGTTTCAATGCCTTTCATGTACTCGAGATATAGCTGGTATTCGCAATATCCTTGCTGGTTGAGCCAACTTATCGGGAAATTGTTTTTCCCTTCAATTATCTTGACTCCTTTGATTGAAGGATGGTCTTTAATGTCATAGTCCTTCTCATATTCGTTAATGTTTTTTTGTTGCATGGTTTAGTATTTGTAGATTTTAATATAAGGCACTTTTTATACTAGATTGACTAAATGTTAATTCATGCATTACGTCAAGGCAAAGGGCATCTTCACATCAGACTATGGAATCAACCTCTACCGTGGATGCACCCACGGTTGCATATACTGCGACTCAAGAAGCGAAATCTACGGCATGAACCATAAGTTCGAGGACATCCAGGTAAAGGAGAATGCCGTTGAGCTTCTTAAAAAGGAACTGGTGAAGCGCAAGCCATCCATGATCGGAACAGGCGCAATGACCGACCCCTACATTCCCCTTGAAAAAAGATTGGGATTCGTCAGGAAAACGCTGGAGCTTGTGTACAGGTACGGTTTCGGATGGTCCTGCATCACAAAATCAGACCTTGTATTGAGGGATATTGACCTACTTGAAAAAATCAATGAAAAGACAAAGGCTGTGGTTCAAGTCACAATAACGACAGCTGACGATGAGCTGTGCAAAATGATAGAGCCGAACGTCTGCCCAACATCCCGCCGAGTGGAAGTGCTTGAAAAACTGAAAGAGTGCGATATCCCTACAGTCGTGTGGTTCTGCCCGATACTGCCATATATAAACGACACTGAGGAGAATGTCAACAGGATCATGGACTGCTGCATTGACGCCGATGTTAGGGGAGTGCTTAACATGGGCATGGGGTTGTCCCTAAGAAAGGGCAATCGGGAATACTTCTACCGGAAACTCGATGAAAAGTTCCCAGGAATCAAGGAGAAATATATTGAGGAATTTGGGGACAGCTACTTCATCCACATCAGTGATAATCGAAAATTGAGGGGAATCTTAAGGAAAAGATGCGATGAGCATGGCATAATGCACAATCAGGATGAAATATTCTCATACATTCATGAGTTTCCCGAAAAAACCGTTCAATCAAAATTATTATAAACCTGTTTT
>NZ_CACYJE010000066.1 GCF_902774605.1 uncultured Methanobrevibacter sp. | reverse complement strand
TGTCTTTCCAGCACCGTTTTCCCCAACAATGACGCTGATTCCCCTATCGAATGTTATGACAGTGTGATCGTGGGATTTGAAATTGTTTAACTTTAGTTTTGTGAAAATCATTCTAAAACCTCCTTGAATGTGACTTGACCCTCAGGTTTCTCCTCTTTAGGAGTTTCCTCCTCCACTTTTTCAGTCTTGAATTCAACATCCTCATTGATGTTGGCGTAATGGTCATTGTAGAATTGGTCAATTATCTCTTTTGCCTCTTCAAGCTTATCCTTTGAGAGCAAATCATATAATTCGGTTGACAATACATCGACATTGCTGCCGTAGCCTTTCAATTGTATTTTAAGAAGTTCTTCAGGACCCAATTTGCTGGTGACTTCAGGCATCATTACGGATTCGTCCTCATCGTACATGTTGAATGTTGGCCTGATCATCAATGCCAATTCCCCAAGCTCCTCCTTGATTAATTCATAGACCCTGCTTGTGTCTGAGTCAACATTGTTGATTGTGAGGTTGAGTATCGGTTTCTTGTCGAAGTCCTTGATGGTTTCCTTGATACCGGCTATTCCGCTTTCAAGCTTATTGTAGTCAAGGGTTCTTTTGATGAATTCCCTTGGAATGTCAATTTTAACCCTTTTGACTAGTGTTTTTGGCCCATCCATCTCGACTACAACGAATCCCTTGCCGTTTTCAAGATAGTCAGGTATTTCAGATGTTTTCCAGATTTCGCTTGAGCCCGGATATACGAGTCTTCCCTTGCCGAACTTGTCGTTGACGTACTTGTGGATGTGACCCATTGCGTAGTAGTCAAAGTTGTCTGGTATGTCACCTATTTCCAGCTCGTAATTGAAGCTGAAGTACTTGTCGATTCCCTGATGCAATACGAGAATTGACTTTTCATGGTGAGATGCCTTATCGGATAGGTCTGCGAGTTTTGACTTCAGCAGTTTTCCATGTGAAGCTGGGAAAAACGGCAGTCCTGCGATGAACACGTCACCGTGCATGTAGGTCGGATTGATGTTGCTTATGACTTTCAGTCCTGATTTCTTGAATATCACTTGTGGAGGAATTGACCCCTTGCGCATTACAACATCATGGTTTCCTGCTATTGCATACATTGGGATTCCTGCGCCTTTCAACTTCAACAGTCCTTTCTGGAAAGTCAGCAAAGCCAGAGGTGACGGTCTTGCGGTTTCGAATAAGTCCCCGCTGTGTATTACAAAATCAACGTTTTCTTCTATTATCTTGTCTATAACCTTTTCAAATACTTCATAAAAGTCTTTTTCTCGCTCAAATAAACCATATTGGCGATAACCTAAATGAGTATCTGCTAAATGTGCAAATTTCATTATATTACCTTTTAAATTTTTATTGTATTATAACCAATTTAAACACTTAACGAAGCATTTAATGTTTAGTAGTTTATTCCATATTATATATAATATTTTGCAGAGAGAGCGTGTGATTAGAAATCAATATTGATTTTAGTGAGTGAAAAAAATTTTAAAAAAGTAAGGGGAAATTGATGGGAATTAATAGAGATATCCCATATCCTCAAGTTCCTTTTCCAAATCATCAATCTCTTCAGCTTCACTTTCAACAGCTTCCATGAAATGTGAAACTATATCCATGTCATCACCGTGAAGGCGACCCTGGAACTTGTCGATTTTAACAAGAGTAGGCACTTTGGTCATCAATCCCAAAACGATGGCCTCTCCCACGTTCAATGACGGCAACTGATTGATCAAATCCTGTGACAGGCTTTCGCTTGCTGACTGGACGTGCCTTTGGTCTTCCGGCTCAACGAGTCTTAATATGATCATGTTGTTCATCTGTGAGAGTGCGTCATGGTCAACTGTTTTCGGTGACTGGCTTACGAGGCATAGTCCCAATCCGAACTTACGCCCTTCCCTTGCAACCCTCTGGACCCATCTTTTGGAATCGCTGTCGCGCTTGTTAGGGGCAAGGATATGGGCTTCTTCTAGGATGAAGAACACTGAATTATCTAGCAGTTCCTTCTTATCTCCACTGTGAGCTGCGTTTTTGGAGCGCTGCAGGGAATTTCTAAGGATGTGACTTACAAGAACGCTTGCAACTGACTCATCAACCTGGGACAAGTCCAATACGTTGGCGTGTGCCTTCTTGATGCTGGACAGTATGTTTCCAGTGTTTTTGTCGAAAAGATTGGAGTACCTATCCATTGAATCGTCAATCTTGTTCATGACATCAACAATCTGCTTGTCTGCTTTCTCCTCCTGTGAGTCCACTTCCAGGATGTCATAGATTACCTGCAGGAAATTATTGGTGTGTGCAACACCGTCAGCAAGCATTTTCTTGGCTTTCTTGAATGCTCTTCTGAAGTGCCTTTCCTGAATGTAGCCGTTGGTTGGGATGTTGACGAGCTTCTTTATCTCATAGAATGTCATGTAATGGGGGTTGATTTTCGGCTTTATGACATTTACCGGACCGTTTGGGAACACTGCATCCTTGTACTCTCCGTGCATGTCGAAAACGAACACCGGCACATTGTAGCCCAATAATTGGTCTATGAGGACTGATACAGTGTTTGATTTACCTGCACCGGTCATTGCCAGTATCGCAAGGTGCCTTGACAGTATCGGGTTTGCATCAACATTCACGTCCACGTCGCTTTGGTTTACCAGGCTTCCTATCTTGATTGGGTTTTTGACCTTGAATATCTCGTGAAGTATTTCAGCGTCTGCGAGATGGATTTCGGTTCCCGGCAGCACTGGTGTTCTCGGCAATTTCAGATTGTCGTTGACATCCCCGAGGATTTTCACTTTTCCCCTGATGTAGTTGTCCTCGGCTCCGATTCTTGATATCTTCTGGATGGCCTTGAAGTCGTTGATGTCAATGTTGAGTGCATCGTTTCCCCTGACCAGGTTTTCAATCATACCAAGTACCTTTTTTCCGTCATATTCCATTGTGACATATTCACCAACCTGAGGCATTTTCTCTGAGATGAAGGTCACTTCATTTAAATTGGTTTCCCCTACGCATATTCCTACTACCATGACATCACTTCCCTGTTTGTTGTCTCGTAAATCTTAGCTATCTTAATCAGTTCCTTCATGTTCCTGTCGGTTATCACTACATCATTATGGGCCTTGTTTAGAAGGTAAGGATAACCCTGAACAGTCAAAACGTTAATCTTTTTAATAATCTCAAAAACCTCATCCTTACTTGCCCTGTAAGGCAATTCAACCTTCAAAACATTCTTGTTGTCCTGGAAACGCACATAGAATATTGTGAATGTCAAGCTTTTGAAAAAATCATTGAAGTATGGGAATGGAGCCTTTTCATAAACGCTCTTATACTTTATGATGGTCATCCCCTGCTTTTTTGTGAACTTGTCAAGAAATGCAATGTCCGGAATGTTCCAATGGAACAGGTCATTGTCAGATGAGGTCTTGGATATAGAAATGATCTTCTTGCGGTACTGCAGCAACTCCTTTAAAAGAATGATTTTCTCAACAGATGCCAATTGAAGGTTATACTCTTCAATCTTGTTCATATCCTCTTCCCGGCTCGGCAAATCAACCAACTTGAACGAATCCCTGATTTCGGGAAAAACCAAACCGTATTTGCGTATCTGGAATAGCCTTTCAAACTCATGGAGGATTGTATCGTCAAGGTTATCCCTAATTTTAGCCGGCAGCTTGGCCCCTCTTGGGAATGCATTCTGCAAGTCCCCAAGAATGGATCCATCAAACATGTAATAATCAACATCATACTCCCTTAAGGCCCTCAATGCACATTTAAGTTCATATATAGCCATGTAATTGCTTAAAAGCTCATCGAGAAATGAGACGTGGGATATGTCGAAAATGTCCGAGTCGTCAATTTTTTTTATTTCGCCATCGTAAATTATGGATTCGGCTCCAACTGCACAGAAGTTTGTGGTGAGGAATTTCTTCTTGTTGAAACTCCCATCTCCTGCAGCAATTGATAAATCTGCTTTGCTTTCATCTATAAATCTGTTAAACCATTTATGTTCCAATTGAGATTCAATATCGGTGCCAGATTCGAGATCTGGAATGAATCCTCTTTTAGCGATGGCCTTTTCATACAATGAATTTAACATGATATCACAGTTAATACTATATTAATAAATAATAAAAAAGAGTTTGGTAAGAGCAGTTGATGACTACTCTTGTGAAGCTTTAAGGATAGCTCCGGTCAATTCCTGGATTTTTGCCTTGACATCATCCACTTCCTCAACGATTGTTCCTGTGACGATGATGTCTCCGCCTGCTTTTGCCGCAGTGTATGCTGCCTTGGCGTCGCGTATTCCACCGCCAACAAGGACGATCATATTGTCAGTTGCCCTTTTGGAGTATGCAACCATTTCCGGCGGAATAGGCTTGTCCGCTCCTGAACCTGCTTCAAGGTAGAAGAACCTCATGCCGAACATTTCAGCTGACATCGCATAGATTGCAGGTATTTTCGGCTTGTTTCTAGGCACCAGTTTAGCGTCCCCGACCCATCCGACTGTTCCGCCAGGTTCGGCAACCATATAAGCCATAGGCAATATTTCAATTCCGGCAGCCTTGACTGATGGTGCTGCAAGAGCCTGTGCACCGTTAATCCAGTACGGATTGGTTGAGTTAACATAGCTCATGTAGAATATTCCGTCAGCGTATTTGCTCACGCTGCTGGTGTTTCCAGGGAAAATGATTATAGGCACTGCAATGTTTTCAGACAGGATTTTGCAGGTATTGTCAACATCATCACCGTTGACGGTTGACCCTCCAATCATTATGCCGTCGGTTCCACCCTCAATGGCTTCGGTAGCAATCTGTAAGGCCTCTTCAGGTGTCTGTTCATCAGGATCAATTAAAGTAAAATGAAGTTTGCGTGTTTTTAATATATCTCTAATGTAATTTTCTATGTCTTTCATAAGAATACCTAAAAATAGTTTTATTAAAAATAATATATTAAATTAATTGTTTTTATTGAAAAATAGTAAAAAGTTAAAGAGAATAGGTTTATCCTCTTTGTTCTTTTGCTTTGAATCTTAAACCTTTGTAACCACATTTTCTGCAAGTTGTTGCAGCAGCAGGGTTACGAGCATTACATTTTAAGCAGATTTTGATATTGAACATTCTGTTTTCTGCTTCTTCGAATCTTGCCATTAATAACTCCTCCTTATAATCGTGAAAACTTAATAAAATTAAATTGTTATGAATACATAACTATTAATTAATTATTTTAATTTAATAGTATTTAAAGGTTTAGTTAAAATCAGTTAAAATAAGAAAAAATCAATGAGAAAAAAATAATAAAATGGGAATTCAAGGGCATTGCCCCAAATCCCAAATACATGTTTCTAGTCAAATCCGAAGTCGCTGTAACCTCCACCGCTGGATCCACTAGCCTTACTTGAACCGCTTGAACCGGTTGAACTGCTTCCGAAACCAAAGTCACTGTAACCACCAGTACCAGTTCCTGCAGTGGAGCTTGAAGATGAACTGGATGATGAAGTGGAGGAAGTAGTTGTTTTCTCCACAGCCTTTTCAGTCTGCTGTACAGCATCAACCACAGTGCTTGAACCGGAAGAATCAGTGGTGTCATTGAACTTGATTTTAGTGGTCGGATCGTGATACTTTACACTTTCCCTGCACTGCAGGAGCAGATTCAAGTCTGTTGACTGTATCAGAAGAGTGTCATTGTACTCAGTATTCTTAACGAACACTGAATAGACCCCATCCTTCTCATAGACTATGAAATTGTTTTCCTTCAGTTTCTTGGAACCTGTAGTGATATTGTTCTTAAGCTTTTTCATCTCCTTTTCACTGGATGAAGCTGACAAGCTTGAACAGCTGGTAATGTTAATGTCGTCTTTAGCATTCTTATAGTAGAAGATTCCTTTCTTATCTGCTTTTGAAGTAGCATTAGATTCCTTTGGAACTTCCATATATGCTGATTTACTTAAAACTATTGTTGAATGATCAGTTATAGTGCTTGTAGTGCCATTGTTCAATAGGAAATAGCCTCCTATCACTGCTATCACGGCAACAATAACTATTGCAATTATTATGTGTTTCTTATCCATCACAATCATCCTCCCCTAGATTTGAGCCTCATCCTGGGCGATTACAATATTATTATCCATCAATTGAACATCAACCATGCCAATGTTCTTCTTATCCGATACGGCTGACCCGAATAAAAATCCTGAGCTGACCTTTTGAGCATCCTCGAATGGAGTTTCAGTAGTTTCAACCAACTCACCGGTTTTATCATAGAAATCCACTACAATAATACATCCGCTGCCTTCAGGCGCCGGTGAAATTGTTCCACCTACATAGTAGGAGTAATTCCAGTCAGTGTTCTGTTTTCTTACATCATCGACATGGAAATCAGAAATCTTGAGCTTGACATCACCCGGACTTATTTGGGTTGCGTTTGTTCCAGGCCCTCCATTGCTCATCATGAATCCTAAAGCACCTACAATGAGTATTGCAACTATCACTCCAATGATTACTGGTGTTTTATGTTCCTTAATGAAATGGCCTATTCCGCCTTGGCTTTTTACAAGCTTTCTTGTATCCTCAACCAGTTCATCAAACTTGTCTTCAGGATTTGGATAAGCCTTTATCCATGGTTTGTTCCTTAAGAAGAATTCAAGGCTTCCTTCAAGTTTTGAATCATCGATTTGGAAAACCAAAATTGGTTTTTTCTGTGAGAATGCCCTGTTGACCTCATTGTTAACGTAATTGGAATTCTTGGAATTCTTGGAGTAAAGCAAAACCATGACCTTGTTGCGTTTGATTGCATCCATGATTTCGGTTACAATATCCTTGACGCCAGCATCACGGTTTTTAACCCAGCATTCCAGCCCATCATTCTCCAAGACTTCACAGACATCCTTTGCCGTTTCTACATCTTTTTCATCATAACAAATATATACATCATGAGCCATTACTAAACCCACCAAAATACTTTATTTTTATTGTTCGATTATATTATCACTATCCACATTATACAAGACGTTATCGTCGTCCTTCAGTTGCAATGAAACCTTTGAAACATCCTTCTTGTTAACATCAAGGGACCCTAAAATGTTTCCATCCATATCCTTGATTTTTGTATCGCTGGAGTCGATGACCTTACCGTCCTTGTCATAAAAGTCAATGTGAATAACATCATTGGAGGAATTGCTCAAGTCATCTGAGACTGTTCCGAATACATAATAGGAGTAGCTTCCCGCTCCATTATTCTCCAATCCAACGTAACCTATATCGATTCCTGTTTCATTTTTTTCACCAGTTGATGAATCTGAATTCATCCCCGAATATGCGACAAAGCCCACCACTGCAACTAGAATAATGGCAAGGGCAATGATTGGTATTTTATACCTGTCAAAGAATCCTCTTTGATGATGAGGGATGACAACATTATTATTGTCACCTTCATCCAAATCAGGATTATCCTCATTGGTAATTTTTGCTAAAACTCCCTTAACGTCACCAACCAATTGGTCATAACAACCTTCAATTGTTTTATTTTCCTTTTTAAGAGCTGACGGGGATGCATCCAACCATTGAGTGTTTGACAAGTAGAATTCCATTCTACCTTCTGGAAAAGAGTCATCCACTTTTATTGGAACAATATGCTTTTTCTCATCAAAAGCGGCAGCCACTTCATTGTTAACATATTCCGATGCCTGTGCATCCTTGGAAAACACTAGAACTACAACCTTGCAAGGCTTCAATCCCAACATGATTTCTTCAGCGAAATTGGTTGCAGTACCGATATTTTCAGGAGCAAACCAGCATTCAACACCATTATTCTGCAATCTTTCATAGATGGCTTCAGCATGTTCAGTATTTTTTGTCGAATAACTAATAAAAACATCATGCGTCATGACTTCACCATTCAATTAAGCTTTATATTATTATATTTTTTATTTTTAATATTTAAAATAATGTATTTGAAGATTAGGGCATTATTAAATGTTGTATTAAAATGTCAATGAAAGTAAAAACTTTATAGAAGATTTAAAAGGTTAATGAAAGGAAAAGCTTTCATCAAGAAATTTTAAAAAATAAAAATTGGGGAAAAACTTCTCCCCAAAGCTATATTACACGGAAGAATCTAGGGCCTTTAGCTGCACTTTTCTGGATATGGATTGATGTTTTGAAAGAACCCTTATACTTGATGCTCACCGGCTTCAGCACGAGCTTATGCTTTCCGGCGGAAAAGGCATTTGTTGCAAAACCGAATGCTCCCTTATACTTATCCTTCTTGGATGATTTTAAGGTATAAGACTTGTACTTCTTGCCAGTGTATATTAAAACCTTAACCTTAACGCCGTTGATGCCCTTCTTGGTTTTCTTGTTCATGACAATGAAAGAACGGATGGATCCTCCCTTTTCATCCTTCTTGTATTGGATTTTGAACTTCAAGGAAACGGGCTTGACAACAGTGATTGATGATTTCAAGGTGTTGAAATTATATCCATTATGGGATGCACTTACAATGACCTTATGAGTTCCCTTTGACAATCCCTTGGTCCTGTAGGATGCTTCGCCCTTGGAATTGGTCTTAACGGTTACTTTCTTGTATTTCTTGCCAGTGTAAACCTTTAAGGTGAGCTTCATGTTGGCAACAGGCTTTCCTGTTTTTGAATCGACAATCTTGATTGTCCAAGCTGCACCGCTTTTAAGTGCAACGGTCACTTTGGAAGCCTTGATTACTGCAGTTGCCTTTTTAACTGTTATTCCTAATTCGCTTTCCACTGAATTGTGCCTGTCATCAGGAGTGGTGGTTACGCGCAATGTGTACATGCCCACTGCCAGATTGGATACGGTCAGTATGTTTTTGGAAAATGTGATCTTGGCTTCTGGATGATTCAATACCTTAATGTTTTCCTTTGTGATTGTACCTCCGTTAACGGTTACATAAATCGAACCTGTTGAGGCATATTCAAAAACCATTCCCGCACTGAACTTGACGCTGGAGGCTACCTTGTTGATGGTGAAATTGTTCTCATCAAAATATATCCTGTTTATGCCGTATATTGCATCAGTGTCGTTTTCATCGTATTCCAGTATGAAATGATTATTCATTACAATGGAATATATGTTTCCGCTGATGTCATTTCCCATAAAGGCGATGTTACTTTCAAACAATGAATTCATTATTGTATATGGTTCATTGGAACTGACCGCCCCACCATATAATCCTGGAGCATTGTTTTTCTTGAATGTTGACTTGTTGACGGTCAATCCGTCACTGTTGCTGTAAACCGCCCCTCCGCCAATTAGGCTAGTGCTGTTTATGGTGTTTGAAATGTAATTATTTAAAAATGATGAATTTTGAATAATATTATACTCACCCTCAACATATACTGCTCCTCCATTACCGTTGAAAGCTGCATTGCCATTGAAAGTGGAGTTTTCAAGTCTGAAATTATTGCCTTTACTGTAAACTGCTCCTCCAGCAGTAATGGTCAAATCATTATTATTAACCTGATTACTTTCAAATTTAGAATTGGAAA
>NZ_CACYJE010000065.1 GCF_902774605.1 uncultured Methanobrevibacter sp. | reverse complement strand
TTTAAAATGGAGTTATTCATCCTCCAAAGGATTTTATATTGGATTTAAAGCCACTGTTGTTCTAGATTACGATAGTATGAATCCTGTTTCAATTTTAATACATTCTGGAGCACCCAATGATTCTAAACTTTTTGAGGAAATTATGGAAACACTGCAAAAAAGACGTATTATCCAAAAAGGAGACATATTAATCTTTGACAAAGGATATTACAGTTATCAAAATTACCAATTAGGAATTATCAAATATAAAATCGTTCCTTTCATTTTTCCAAAAGAAAATTTCAAAAGAACAAAACTAAACGACCAATTATCCTATCCATTACAATTATTTAAGAAAACAAAGAAAGTATTGGCTAAAAAACAATTCTACAACAATTTAAAACACGAATTATTTAAAAGACTAGACAATTGGGAAAAATTCAAACCGATCAGAGGAAAAATAGAAGACTTTTTCAAATTACTCAAACAAGGATTGAATTTAAGACAAATACACAAATACACACCAAAATCAGTAGCAAAAACCGTATATTTAAATGTATTTTTAGGAGCACTAATTATATCGCAAGGATTTTACTCAAAAACCGCCATACAACAACTTTCAGAAAACTGAAAAATTCAGGCCCCTAAAGAAATTTATTACATTGTATAAAAAATATTTCTAATTTTTATACCTTATTCAAGAAATTCCTATATATGTATTTATAAACTTAATAAAATATAAGTATATTGAAAAAATACTGTAAAAGTAAAATAAATATTACAAATTAAAAAAAGCCATGAGCTCCCATGATTGGGAGTCGTCATCACTAATCAAAAAAAGCCATGAATTCACGAGATTCCTGAGTCTCGCTAAATTCATTGATGAACTCATGCAAATCATTGATGAATTCCTGTTTTCTTTTATCCAAATCCTTGATTTGAGAATAATCCTTCTTAACAGAGATGCTCATTAGGATATCATCTGTTTCAAGAGTGATTTCCGGATATAATGAATCGATGAAATCATCCATTTCTATCCTCTTCCAAGTTCCTGATGAGCCCTTGCAAGGTGTCCTGCAGCCAATGCCCCTACAAGTGACAATTCACCAGCAAGAACGGTTGCGGCAACAATCTCTGCAAATTCACGAGCATGATTTGAACCGGCCACTCCAAGTATGTTCAACCCTTCATGAGCCACTTCCAAACTTGTTCCCCCTCCAACGGTTGCAACCGGAAGGTCAGGCAGATTCACTGAGAAGTACAAGTCGCCATCCCTGTTTTCGGCAGTGGTTATTCCAAGTGATCCTTCAACCACATGCGCCGCATCCTGGCCGGTTGCCAGAAATATGGCTGCAACCATATTGGCGTAATGTGCATTATATGCCATTGATCCACTTGCAGCTGAACCTATGAGGTTTTTGGCAGTGTTCACTTCCACAATTGCATCTGCGGTTGTCTTGAGTTTCTTCTCAACTATATCCTCTGGGATTAATATGTCTGCAACCACGCTTTTTCCTCTTCCTTCAACAATATTGATGGCTGCAGGCTTTTTATCTACACATACGTTTCCGCTTAATGCTATATGGGTTGCTGTGGTTTCCTCTGCCAGTTTATCTAGGATTTTTTCAGAAGCTATTGTCACCATATTCATTCCCATGCTGTCTCCTGTTGAGAAAACGAACCTTGGATAGACATAGCTTCCAACTATTAAGATAGGATCTATTTTTATTAGCTTGCCGTGAGATGTTGTGCTTTCAGCCAATTCTTTCAATTCATCGAAATTATCAATAAACCATTGCTTGATTTTTAAAGCGTCAGCGATGCCTTCGCATTTGATAGCCGGTGCACGTGTCATTATGTCTGACACCACTCTTGCATTGACTCCTCCGGAAGCTGTTATTGTTGATGCTCCACGGTTGATAGAAGCCACCAATGCACCCTCGGAGGTTGCAAGGGGAACATACACTTCCCTTTGACAGTATTCGCCGTTTATCTTCATTGGTCCGGCAATGCCCATCGGCAATTGCAACACTCCAATTGAGTTTTCAATATTACGGGCAGAGGCTCTTTCCATGTCAAGAGTGTAGTTTGAGATATTGGACAATTCCAGGTCGTATTTCTGTTCTAGGAATTCCCTTCGTATATCTGTTGCTGTTTTCGCGTCCACTTCATTATCAACCTGATAAAGTTTCATTTCGCCGTTTAATAATTTATCAATAATTTCCTGGTTTGACATCTACATTACCTTTTTAAGCAAATCTACGATTTCAGATGGTTTTTTAGCCACTTCCACACCAGCTTCGTTCAAGGCCTTGGTTTTACTTGCAACTGTTCCGGAGGATCCTTGGATGATTGCTCCTGCGTGACCCATTCTTTTGCCCGGTGGTGCGGTTCTTCCTGCAATATATGACACTACTGGCTTGGTCATTTCCTCTTGAATGTATTTTCCAGCCCTTTCCTCAGCGGTTCCTCCAATCTCACCGATTAAGACAACTGCATCGGTTTGCTCATCCTTCTCGAATCTTTTAAGAATGTCAACGTAATTGTCACCGGTTACTGGGTCCCCGCCGATACCCACTGCTGTACTTTGACCTATTCCTGCGTTGGTCAATTCGCTTGCAATCTCATAGGTTAGGGTTCCGCTTCTTGATATCACTCCAACGTTTCCTTCAGCGAAAATATGTGTCGGCATGATTCCGAGCTTTCCCACTCCCGGTGAGATGATTCCTGGAGTGTTCGGTCCGATGATTGTTGTTCCCATCTGCTTTGCATATGCCATGATTTTCATGCTGTCATGGACTGGAATGTGTTCTGAGATGATTACAACAAGGTCCAAGTGTCTGATTGCCTCAAAGGCTGCGTCTTTTGCAAATCTTGCAGGCACGAATATGATGGATGCATTCACATCAACTTCTTCAACGGCTTCTTCCATTGAATTGAAGATTGGTACTTGGTCTAGGAATTTTTGACCTCCTTTTCCAGGTGTCAAGCCTGCTACGATGTTAGTATTATATTTTAACATTTGTTCTGTGTGGAATGAACCTTGCTTTCCGGTTATTCCCTGAACTAGACATTTTGTATCTTCATTTAATAAAATCATACTTATCCTCCTATCTTAATATCCTGGTTTTATTTTCAAATGGAACAGCCAAATCTATTACGTTTCCGTTCATGAATGCAGTGGCTGAAAATATTACACTGCCAGGCAATACATTACAGGTTGTTCCTCTTTTAACCAAATAAACATTCTTATTACCAAGTGCAGCCCCAATCATTGCTCCTGCAACCACTCCTACTGATTCTATATTTTCAATGGTTGCAACAACAACAGGATCATCGGTTTCCGGTGACACATAACCAACACCAGGTATCTTTCTAGTCTTTGGCTCAATCAAATCTGATACATCTGTGCAGTTGCTCATTCCACGTGCCGCCTGAATTGCTGAGTTTGCAACATCCGCCACGAATGGCTCACCTCCATATGTATCGAAACCTAAAACAATTGCATCAGGAAATCTGTCCGGTCTGATATTTGCTTCGGCATATGAAACTCCCTCACCGGCATCTTCAGGATTATCGGCGATTCCAGACACGTCCCCCAGGTTTTCTGCACTCATTTTTAAAACATTAACAATGCCTTCATTGACTTTTTCAAGCAAATCATCCTCTACAAATGCACTGATTACTACATCATCACCTGTCACATTTGTTAAGGCAACATCTTTTGCTCCCAAGTCTTTCACGGTTTGAAGGTTTTTTTCTATAGTTTCTACTAGCTTAGAACTGCATGATACATCATTTTTGGATATATCTGCTCCTATAGCTGTAATCTTCAAATTAACACCTTGTACAATTAATTAATAAATAAATAAAATCTTTGAATTTTATTGGTATATATTATGTTTTTAATTATTAATAAGGTTTTAGAGGAAATCATTGATTTCATCCTTATTTTTCTTATAATATTTAATCAGATATGCAGTTGAAATAACTGCTAAAAGAATAATGAAAATGCCGAAAGTAGTGTACACATTTAAATAGTATATATTAGTACATATTCTAAGTTCATTAAATAAATTGAACAATATGGATATTGAAATTGGTGTTAAAATATTTTTAGTTTTAGTATACGAGATAATTAACACGCAGGAGCATATAAATAAACCCAACAATAATCCGAAACTTCTTCCAGACAATATTACAAAAATTAAAGAAGTTAAAAGAATTGCTGTTTTAATACCTAATTTAACGCATAGCTTAGTAAATGGCACCAGTGTAGAACATTTCTTCTGAAATATCAATAAGTATGAATGCATTTAGAAAAGATAATGCTTCACCAAGAAAATCCGGAAAGTCGAATGCAAATATTCCAGTTGGAAAATTAGGAATAGTTGAAAAATCTAAATTCATGAAATATAATAGATATAGATTATTTAAGCCCGTAATATATAGATATTCATTAATACCCGAGTATAAATACATTATGCTTATGCCCCAAGTGACAAAAAGCAGTGAAATAGAAATTAGTATTATCTCTTTTACATGATTAAAAGTTAATAACTCATTCAACTCACTGCTGAAGTCATGATTTCTGAATTTAACAATGAAAAACAGAATGAATATAATATTTTCCACAAAAAACAATACTGCTGAACTGTTGAACAACAATCCGATAATCTGCGATACAATTAATGCCAGAATATTAATATTATTAACTCATTTACACTTATTTTTCTAAAAATATCCATTGAAGTTTGCATTAAGACTCCCCATGATAATTAGCCATTAATTAATTATTATGAATTATTATATATAATCATAACTATAAAAAAATAAATTTAAAAATTGTATAAGAAATATAGAGAAAATCTATACATCATATCAAATATCAAATTTAGTTTACATTTTAATTGAACATATTTTTTCTAGAAAATTTAATTAATGACATTGATTAAATAATCTATATAATGTATTCACAAACAAAGATTGCAATTCCCATTTTTCAAGAGACATGCGAAGATGTAATCAAAGTAGCGAATGATTGTATCGACAAGGGCGCTGACATTTTGGAGTTCAGAATTGATGCCCTTAAAAATCATGACATTGGTGAAATCAGGGACACCATAAAGGAGATTGACTTTCCAATGATTGCCACCAACAGAATTTCCTCAGAAGGAGGTTCATTTAAGGGTTTCGAGGAGCAACGCGTAAACATCTTATATCAATGCAGCGATATTGTTGATTTCGTTGACATTGAGCTTCAAACAAAGGATGAATACATCGAACTAATCCAAAACACTAATGCTAAATCCATCATTTCCTATCATGACTTTGAAAAGACTCCTGATTTGAATGAGATAATGTATATTGTTGATAAGGAGCATGAACTCGGAGACATTGCCAAGGTCGCTTTCATGCCACAGGACCTGGAGGACACCTTAACCATTTTAGCAGTCCTTTCACACTGCGAAGACACTATTGCCATTTCAATGGGTGATCTTGGAAGCTACACTCGAGTTATGGCTTCAAAATTCAACTCACCAATCACATTTGCAGCAGGCACTGACGTCACTGCTCCGGGTCAGATAGATATTGAAACAATGAAGGCATTGCTCAATATGGATTTGAACATCATGGATGAGTGATTCCATATGGCTAAAAAGATTCTTTTAGCTTTAATAATAATTATCATACTTGTTTTTCTTGCTTTTTTCATGCTAGACAATAATACTGTTCATGTCTTCAATGACGGTGAAAACATAACTGTCGAGACCCATAGCATGTCTAATGTTGATATTGGCCTGTTCAATGAGGAGGTTTGCGACTTGACCTTGAACGTGATGAATGACACCACTTCAAACATCACGACATTGAGAAGCGGCATTGAAAAATTATGCATGGAGTATGGCATTGATGATGCTGAAATAACAATCGATTCAAGCATCGGCACTGACCAGATACCTGTTCTTGTCCATGTGGATGGAACATCCATGCTTCCGACATTAAAAGATGGCCAGACCGTTCTTGTCAACAAGACACATGATGTCCATGTGGGTGATATTGTAGTTGCCGAATCCGATGAGTATGGAGGGGTCATAAAAAGGGTTGACAATATCCAGGGAGATTCCATTCATCTGGTCAGCGACAACAAGAACATTGCCTATGAATTCATCAATGGTGAGCTGTATGAAATCAAGGGAATAACCACATGGGTTGACATTTCTGATGTTAATGGTGTGGTCATTGATTATTGAAGATTGGGAAAAACAATGCCTTAAATGGCACCATTTTTCCAAAAAAAGGGAGATATAAAAATAAGTTAGTTAAACTGCCCTATCACCTTCCTCTCCGGTCCTTATTCTTATTACGTTTTCTACAGGCTGAATGAATATTTTTCCATCCCCAATGTTTCCGGTGTAGGCGCCTCTTTTGATTGCGTCAACAAGCAAATCCAATCCCTCATCCTTCACCACCACTTCTATTCGTGTTTTCGGAATCAGGTCTATGCAGTAGCTTGATCCCCTGTAGGATTCTTTTATTCCCTGTTGGATTCCTCTTCCTTTCACCTCAGAGACTGTCATTCCTTCACAGCCCACTTCCATCAGCTCTTTTTTAACGTCCTCGAATTTTTCCTGTCTTATGATTGCTACAATACGTTTCATGATCTCATCCTTTATGAATTAAAATTGTATGCGGATTCCTTGTGAAGATTGGAGTCAAGTCCACCTACTTCCTCACGCTCATCCACTCTTATACCATTCATAGCCTTGTCTAATATCTTAGCCAATATATAACTTACTGTGAAGGAGTATATTATGGTTGCGATTACGCTGATTATCTGGATTCCCACTTGTCCAGGGTTTCCGTATAGTAATCCTGCCACTCCTCCTATTGATGGGACTGCGAATATTCCTGTGGCTATTGCTCCCCATACTCCTGACATTCCGTGTATGCCCCATACATCCAAGGCATCGTCGTATCCTAGTTTTGGTTTTAGGTAGTATATGGCAAAGTATGATACTATTGGAGCTACTGCTCCTATTATTAATGCTCCTGGAACATCTACGAATCCTGCTGCGGGAGTGATTCCCACCAGACCTGCAACTGCACCGGATATTGCACCCAATACTGTTGGCTTTCCCACCAGGAATGTGTCTATTATTGTCCAAACGATCAGTCCAGTTGCAGCTGCAACGTTTGAGACTATGATTGCATTGGCGGCAAGCCCATCTGCTGCAAGGCCGGACCCTCCGTTGAATCCCATCCATCCGAACCATAACAGTGCTGCACCGAGCACGGCATAGCCTAAATTGTGCGGTATCAGTGAAGTGTCTTTTCTTTTTCCAAGCACTAATGCCACTGCAAGTGCGGAGATACCTGAGTTGATGTGAACCACTGCTCCTCCTGCGAAGTCCAGTGCTCCCATCTGCATCAGCCATCCTCCTCCCCATACCCAGTGAGCAATGGGGACGTATACAAGGCATGCCCATAATGGTGCAAAGATTACCCATGCCTTGGTTTTCATTCTTCCAACCAGTGCTCCGGACATGATTGCACAGGTCAGGCCTGCGAATGCACATTGAAACATTACGAATAGTAGTGTCGGTATTGTGCCGTTTAAGTCATCTAATCCTATCCCTTGCAGGAAGAAATTGGTTGGTGAACCAATTAATCCGTTTATGTCACTTCCAAATGCAAACTGATAACCGAATATGACCCATATTACACTGATTATTGAAAATGCTATGAAAGTTAGGAATATTGTATTTAATACGTTTTTGCGTTTGCTTAATCCTCCATAGAAAAATGCGACTGCAGGAATGCTCATTAGTAATACCAGTAAAGTACATACGAGTATCCATGCAGTGTCGCCTGAATTGAACATAACCATTTTATCTAACTCAATATATTAATTTGTTTATCCTCCCAAACTTAGTCGGAAATGATATGTCGGAAGTATACTTCCGATATATAATGATAGTATATCATCATATATAAACCTTTTGCACGACTGTAAAAAAAATTAGATAATAAATTAAAAAAAATACTAAAAAACCTTAATTTTAAACAAACCATTAAATACTATCTTTTAAAAAAGATAATAATAGTATAAACTTTAAACGTGTTATTATGAAAGGGTCTGTCAAAGCGAATTTAATAATATTTCTAATAGTGGCGGTTGCCGCATTCTGCGTCAGTTCAGCGTTCGCAAGCTTGACAATACATGAGGATCATGACTCCTACAAGCTGATTGCCTTGGAGGATGACTCCTTTGAACCTGATGAAATCAATTATGTGCCAACAATAAAACCGAAAAATACCACTAACACAACAAACACAACCAATATAACAGTAGAAACAACAACAGATGATAATGACACGGATTGGAACGATACTTACGAAGATGATGAATGGGAAACCACTTACGATGAATATGAAGAAGGCTGATGAAAAATGAGTGATAAAAAGAAATTTATCAGAGACAGTGTCTACGGAGATATTCGTTTAAATGAATTTGAAGTCAGGATAATGGACATGCCGCAATTCCAGCGCTTAAGAAGAATAAAGCAACTGGGATTGATCAGCTTAATCTATCCCGGCGCAACCCATACCAGATTCGAGCATTGTGTCGGAACAATGAACCTCGGATCCAAGCTCGCAGAGGAATTAGGATTAACAAGTGACGAAATTGAATTGATAAGGGCATCCGGATTGCTCCATGACATCGGCCACGGCCCATTCTCCCACGTATCCGAAGGAGTGCTGTCATTTCCTCATGAGGAATTAACCAAATACGTCGTCACAAAAACATCAATGCGAGACTTGCTGGAAGAGAAGTTCGACGTCAATGAAATCGTCGACATAGTCAACGGAAAAGGAGACCTTGGCCCTATCGTTTCAGGCGAGCTTGACGTTGACAGGATGGATTACCTTTTAAGGGACTCCCATAACACAGGAGTCACCTACGGCAAGATCGATTATGAAAGAATCATATCCAACATGAAACTGGAAGACGAACTGATTCTTGACATCAAGGGCGTTCAGGCAGCTGAAGGGGCACTGGTGTCCAGGTATTTCATGTACCCGAGCGTCTACCAGCACCACACCACCCGTATCGTCAATTCAATGTTTAGAAGAGCATTGAAACGAACCATTGATGACGGAACAATAAACGAAAATGACATCTACAAGTACGATGACTCAGACATAATCGCAACATTCCGCCACTCCGACAACGAGTACGTAAGCGACATAATGTCTAGGCTCGACAACAGGATCATCCCGAAAAGAGTCAAGACAATCAGGCTGGATAACTTCAAGATGCCTGAGAAAATGTATAAGATAGAATCCAAAGAGCTTAGGAAAGCCGAAGAGGAAATAGCTGAGGATTACGGTTTGAATAAGGATTATGTATTCATCAACATTGCGGAATACCCTCGCTTTGACGAGATGAAAACCCAAGTGAACGTGGACGGCAAACTATACCCATTGACAGAGATATCAAACATCATCGGAGCATTGAGCAAGGCAAGATTCAACATACCAGACATCAGCGTTTATGTTCCGGAAGATGAAAAGTCCAAATTCCAAAAACTGAAACTGGAAAACTACCTGGACCTGCCCGAAATAGACCGGGAAAAGTTCCATGGAATACATTAT
>NZ_CACYJE010000064.1 GCF_902774605.1 uncultured Methanobrevibacter sp. | reverse complement strand
TTGCACTATCATAATTTCGGTTTTGTGAATATGTTTTTTACATATTCATCTTTTTTTATTTTTTCATATGGATTTCCTAATTTCTTAAAGCTATTTTTTAAAACAAGTTATTTTAAATCAATTTAAACATTAATTTAATAATAGTAATTAAGTTCATTATTAAAATTATTAATCAAACTTTTCATTTAATCAATTTGAAATCCGCACTCGGAACAGGTCATGCTTTGGAATTTAACAACCCCTCCACATTCGGGACACAGCCATTTTTCACGGTCCTCACTCATCATACGACCAATGCCTGTGGTTTTAATCCTTTTGGCACTGCTTAAAGTATCAAGATTGTGTCTTTTAACATATTTTTTGGAGTGTTTTTTCATCAAAGGACAAGGAAACTCGCTGCAGCGTCCGCAATAGCTGAAATTTTTCTTGTCAAAACAAGTTTTAATTTTGCATTTTAAGCTGGCTTTGCTTTTGCCATCATCACTAATTAAACAACCTGCACATGGATTTTGATATTTTTCACAACTAATACAATTTATCCCGCATGGGGCAAGTAATTTTGAATCTAGTTCATTCGGCATTTTCATAATTATTAGTTTTGATTAAAGAAACTTATATATTTATTTAGAAACAAATAACGTCTTATGAAAATATTAGTTGTTCAAGAGTCTGACTGGTTGGAGAGAAACCCTCACCAGCAACACCATTTGATGGAGAGAATGGCAGAGCGAGGCCATCAAATAAAAGTCATCGACTATCCTATAGATTGGCCAAACGATGACGATTCAGGTTTAATATACCATAAGGAAGTCCATGAGAATGTTTCCAAAATCAAGGAGAACACTCACATTGAAGTAATAAGGCCAGGTTTTATAAAAATCAAGGGTCTTAACTATGCAACATTATTCTTTACTCACAAAAAAGAAATAGAGCATCAAATCGATGAATTCAAGCCGGATGTCATTCTGGCATTGGGTATCTTAAACTCATATAATGCCTCAAGGCTTGCTCGAAAGCATGATATTCCATTTGTATACTATTTCATCGATGTGATATATGCATTGATTCCAGAAAAGGCATTCCAGAAAATGGGACAGATTTTCACTGAAAAAACAATCCGCAATGCTGATTTGGTAATTACAATCAACAAGAAACTCTCTGAATTTGCATACTCCGTTGGTGCAAAGCCGGATTCAACAATACTTATTGATGCGGGTATAGACTTGAACAGCTATGATCCTGATTTGGATGATTCTGCAATACGTGAAGAATACGGCATCAAAGAGGATGATATTGTATTGTTCTTCATGGGTTGGATATATGAGTTTGCAGGAATGAAGGAGCTTGCAAGGGCATTGGGTCAGAATAAGGATAAATATCCTAATTATAAAATCCTTGTGGTTGGTGACGGGGATGCATATGACGAGATGTGTGAAATCCGTGATGAATACAATATGGAAGACCAACTGATATTGACTGGAAAGCAGCCATTTGAAAAGATTCCTGAATTTTTGGCCTCTGCTGACTTTTGTCTGCTTCCGGCATATATTGACGAGCCGATAATGCAGGATATTGTGCCAATCAAGATTTATGAATATTTGGCTATGAAAAAAGTGGTGATTGCAACCGAACTGCCAGGATTGTCCAAGGAATTCGGATATGGTCATGGTATTGAATACATTCATGAAGCTTTTGAGGTCTTGACAACTGTTGAGGACATTCTAGCTAATGGAAAGTATGATGAGATTGCAAGCACTGCACGGGAATATGTCGAGTCAAATGATTGGGAAGCAATCACTGATAAATTCGAAGAGGCTATGAATAAATTATTATAACGATAATTTTTTCTTAAATTTTTTTATTTTTAATTAAATCTATTTATACTTGATTTAACTATTTTTTAACTTTTAAATCTATTTTTGCTATTGAAAAAATTATTATATGAATACTTCCTATATTTTAGAAAAATTATTTAATAACTTATGTGAATATATATTCTTATCGATAAGTTATGTTGGGGTTTTAAATAATGGAAAAGAAAGTTAAAGTAATAATCTTATTGTTGGTTGTTTTGGTCCTGGCAGGGCTGGCAACACACATGTTTTTAACACCATCAACAGTAGAGACTGTTGGGTCTAAAAATGTAACTGATATGATTGGAAGGAATGTTGAAATGCCTGCATCCGTCAGCAATGTGGTAGCGACAAGCCCTCCGATGACTACAGTATTATATATGATTGTACCGGACAAACTGAAAGCCGTAAACTTCCAGTGGACAGATGAGGAAATGGAATATGTTCCAAGTCAATATCAAAACTTGCCGGTAGTAGGCGGATGGTACGGCACACAGGATGGAAGCTATGAGGAATTCATTGCGTCAGAACCTGATGTTGTCATCGAATCCATTGATGAAGGCGGTGACGGAGATGCGTCCACTGTCAAAGAACGTCAGGAAAAATTTGGAACAATTCCTGTAATTGCCGTCAAGGACACAACAAATGTTGAAAAAATAGGTGAATCCATTACATTCATGGGGGAAGTCGTAGGAGCCCAAGATAAGGCACAACAGTTAAACGACTTCAACAAGAGGTATCTGGATATTGTTCATGACAAGTCATCTAAGCTGAGCGACTCAGACAAGGTAAAGGTTTACTATGCGCAAGGCGACGACGGACTTCAGACAAACCCTTCACACTCCACACACGGTCAGTTAATCGATTTGGTCGGTGGAGTGAACGTTGCCGATTCTGCTGCTCAAGGAAACACTACAAGTGGTGTTCAAGTTTCAATGGAGCAAGTAATCAGCTGGAATCCGGATAAGATTATAACAAACGATCCTGAATTCTATGCAAAAGTCTATTCCGATTCAAACTGGGGTAAAATTGATGCAGTCAAAAACCATGAAGTCTACCTGTCTCCACAGTCCCCATTCAAATGGTTTGACAGGCCTGTTGGCGCAAACATGATTATTGGAGTTCCATGGACTGCAAAAGTGCTCTACCCAGATGACTACAGGGACATTAACATGATGGATGCGACAAAAGAATTTTATTCAAACTTCTATCACTTTGATTTAAGTGATGATCAGGCAAAAGACATATTATTGGGCTCTGGACTTAAAGAGGAGAATTTATAAATGGATAAGGAGACAAAAGAGATTATAAGCATCATACTTTTAATCTTTTTTCCAATAATTTTATTTTTCGCTTCATTTTTAATAGGGAGATATCCAATAAGTCCTGTGGATGTGATATATACCATATTGTCCCCTATATTTCCACAACTTGAAGTTAACTCTACGTTAACAACAATTGTCTTTGAGATAAGGCTTCCAAGGATTATAGGAGCAATTGTGGTTGGAGCATGCCTTGCAATTTCAGGGGCGGCGTTCCAGTCAATATTCAAAAACCCTCTTGTTTCATCCGACCTTTTGGGAGTGTCAAATGGTGCAGGTTTTGGAGCGGCACTTGGAATATTGCTAAGCGGAGCAAACATTATAACTCAGATATTTGCATTTGCATTTGGTTTGATATCTGTTGCAACAACTTACCTGATATCAAGAACCTATAAGGCTGGAGGAATACTTGTGCTGGTCTTGTCTGGAGTTGCAATATCAGCATTCTTCAACTCATTGATATCAGCAATCAAGTTCATAGCAGATCCTGACGACAAGCTTCCTGAAATTGTCTACTGGCTGATGGGTTCTTTAGCTTCAATCAATGCTGATAAGCTGTTCATGATTACAATACCGGTAATCATTGGTCTTGTAATTTTATTATTGTTAAGATGGCAAATGAATCTGCTTGCAATGGGCGATGAAGAGGCACAGTCACTTGGTTTAAACCCTTCAAGACTAAGGCTGTTAATTATTGCAGGATGTACATTGCTGACTTCTGCAGCGGTTTCAATAAGCGGTATTGTCGGATGGGTCGGTCTGATCATACCTCATATGGCCCGTATGATTGTCGGACCTGACAATAGAATACTTTTGCCGGCATCTTTAAGTTTGGGGGCTAGCTTCTTATTGCTTATTGATAATATTTCCCGTGCAGTGATAGCAATAGAAATACCTATTGGAATTCTAACCGCCATAATTGGTGTTCCAATTTTCTTATACTTACTTAAAAGAGGTTATTCAGAATGGTCGTAGACAATAAACTGTTTGAAGTAAAAAATATCTCATTTGACTATGATGGGGAAGAGATATTCTCAGATATAAGTTTCTCAATTGGCAAAGGCGATGTGCTATGTATTCTAGGGCCGAACGGAACCGGTAAAACCACATTGATTAAATGTTTGAACGGTTTGCATGATATAAAATCCGGCGAGATCCTAATCAATGGGGAGGATATGAAAAAATTGTCATTTAAGCAAGTTTCCAAGCATATAGGATATATTCCGCAATCTCACGTTCCCTCATTTCCGTTTAAGGTATTTGATGTCGTGTTGATGGGAAGGGCTCCGTATCTCAACTTGACTGATTCTCCCAAAAAGGAAGATATTGAAATTGCAACGGATGCCTTGAAAACATTGGGGATTGAGGACTTGAAGGATAAGGAATACACCAATTTAAGTGGTGGGGAGCGCCAATTGGTTTTTCTTGCAAGAGTGTTATGTCAAAAACCTGACCTGTTGATATTGGATGAACCGACATCCCATTTGGACTTTGGAAATCAAATAAAGCTATTGGAAATAATCGATAATCTTGCAAAAACCGGTTTGTCAATAATAATGTCGTCACACTTTCCCGACCATGCATTTTTAAGCTCAACAAAAGTGGCCATCATGAAGGATAAGAAATTCATCGATTTTGGAACTCCTGACGATGTTGTAACTGAAGACAACCTGAAAAAAGCCTATTCGATTGATGTTAAACTAATAGAATTGGATTATAAACGGAAGGTATGCGTACCAATGAAAACAAATTTGAAACTAGATTTATGAGGTGATAATATGAATGAAAAAGATTATGATGAACAGTTGGCAAAGGCACGTGATTTTCATGGTCACATTTGCGGAGGAATTGCCATTGGGACAAAATTGGCAATGTATGGACTGGAATTGCTTGGAATGCCCTTAAATGAAAGGCATAAAAACCTGATAGTATTTTTGGAAATCGACAGATGCATGTCTGATGCAGTTCAATCAGTAACCGGATGTTCTATGGGTAAAAGAACATTAAAGCAAATGTATTATGGAAAATTTGCAGCAACATTCTACAATCAGGGCACTGGTGAAGCATTAAGGATCACTGATGCAGATGCAAACAAGAAATTCAAGGATGAGGAAACAAAAGAGGAGATGATTGCACGTTTCAGACGCACACCTCCTGAAGAACTGTTCAAGGTTACCAAGGTTAAAATTGAATTGGGTCCGGGAGACATGCCTGGAAAACCTTACACAACTGCATTCTGTTCAGTATGTGGTGAAAAGGTATCTGATGGCCGTCATGTTTTAAGGGGAGGAAAGCCAGTTTGCAAGTCCTGCGCTGAAGGGTCATACTATGAAATAATTGAAGAGTAATTTATAATGAAAAATTATTAATTACTTTATTTTTATTTATTCTTTATTTTTATCAAAATTTTTTTCTTAATTAAACTAATATTGTTTTTAATATATTTATTTTCCTAACTAATCTTTATTAATTGAGTAATTGATTTTTAAATAATTCATTTCGATATGTTTATATATTCATGTTGATTAATATTTAATTGTATAAAGAATATGAAAGGTTAAAAAAATGGACTTGATGGGAGGGTATCTTTTAGTATTATTGGTTTTATTTTCAGCAAACATTGCATTGCTGCTTGGAAATACTAAAATCAATAATTTGAAATTACTTGTTATTTCGGCAATATTTTCAATCTTCACATTTGCATTGATGAATCTCTCAAGCAACATCAATATTGGATTATTGGATTATTTTGGGTATATATTCCTGGTAATATCAATATTGACATTTTTCATAATGGCTTATTGCACAAAAAACAATAATTTCAGGGCACTCTTTTATTCAGTGATAATTATTTTCATAACCTCAGTAGTTTTGCTGTCATCACAGTCAAGTCTGGATTTGTTCAGCCATATTTCATATTCTTTATTGTTTTTCATTATATTATTCGTTGTTTATCAACTTACAAAATTATTGCACCATGCAAAAAGGCAATATTCGGTTATAATAGGAGAATATATGGCATTGGCTTCAATATTGATTTTTCTTTTTGCCTTGACATATAATTCCACGTTGAATCTTAACTATGCTATGTTCAGTTCATTCTTAATTCTAACTCCTACATATCAGTTGATATATGTCATTATTGGAATTTTTGTTGTTTTGGTTGCAGGTGTTTTAATAAATGATATGAGGGGAAATAGATGATTATTCAGGGAACTGAGACATTAACTTCATTAATTCATATAATATCTGAAAGTCTATTGACACCGGTCGTAATCTTATTGGTGATTTCAATAGTTATTGTTATATTGGCCCTTGGAGGATTGATTAATGAATTCATATCAAGAAAGGCAATCAGCTCAAAAGATTTGGAGGATTTAATTAGAAAGGTTTCTTTTTCAACCAATGTAACTCAAATGAAGGATGAAATCGCAAAAAGCGACTTGTTTGAATATCAAAAGGAAATTTTAACAAGAATTGCAGACAATCATGATATTGGTCTGGAAGCAAGGAAAGCGCTTGCAAGCGAATTGATTTCAGCTCACGAGACAAGACTGATTAAAAAAACCAATAAAACTGATATTCTTGTTCGTGTAGGTCCTATATTAGGTCTTTTAGGTACTTTGATACCATTGGGTCCTGGGCTGGCTGCACTTGGAACCGGTGACATTGCAACACTTGCGCAATCCTTGACAATTGCATTTGATACAACAGTTACAGGTTTGACGGTTGGCGCTATTGCATTTTTAATTTCCAAATATAAAAAACAATGGTATGAATCCGAATTGATTGATGTTGAAACCGTTGCCGAAGCGGAACTTGAAACAATAAACAAATGGTGATTGAATGCTTAGAAAAAGAAGAAGGATTTCCGAATCAGTTGATGATGACCCGATGGGAGGACTGAACAACTTATCCGATGCGATGCTTGTGTTGGCATTGGGCTTTTTGATTTTTGCAATCATGGCTTTATCAGCCAATCCGGACATGATTACCCAATCTCAATCCACGCAGGATGTTTCAACAGCTGAAACATTTTCCCAAAACTACACTGATGCCGGAGGACTTGAAGACAGTGGATACAGTGAAGTCGGAAAGGTGTATGAAGATCCTGCCACTGGCGAGCTTGTTATGGTGTCGGGTTAATATTATTGGAGTTTTTACTCCATCTATTTTTTTTCATTTGTTAGGATAAAAATATTATGGGAATGGGATATTTCCATGGAATGCCTAATTTTATCGATACTTTTATAAGTAGTTAAAACAAATATTTGATTACTGTTATTTTAATGGCAGTGATAAATTACTTTTTTTGGGATAAGTTCCCAATTGGATGTGGCCCTCGTGGCTGAACAAAAAGGTGTTATTTATGTATAAATATATTAGAGACGCATGGAAAAATCCAGATGAGTCCTACGTACGTGAACTCATGTGGCAAAGAGCTCCTAAATGGAGAAGAGAAAAAGCAGCTCAAAGAATTGAAAGACCAACCAGACTCGACAGAGCTAGAAGCTTAGGTTACAGAGCTAAAAAAGGTTTCGTTTTAGTAAGAACCAGAGTAAGACGTGGTGGAAGAAGGAAAACCCGTCACTTCAACGGTCGTAAACCTAAAAGAATGGGTGTTAACAAAATCACTCAAGCAAAATCCATTCAAAGGATTGCTGAAGAACGTGTAGCTAAAAAATACCCTAACCTTGAAGTATTAAACTCCTACTGGGTATGGTCTGACGGTAAATATAAATATTACGAAGTAATTTTAGTAGATCCACAAAGTCCTTCTATCATTAACGATAAAAAAATCAATTGGATTTGCTCCAAAAAACACACTAACAGAGCTCTCAGAGGCTTAACCAGTGCTGGTAACAAAGGACGTGGAATCAAATCTAAAGGAAAAGGCTCAGAACAAGCTAGAAGAAGAGACTTATAATTCTTCTTTTCCTTTTTTTATTTTTTTTCTGATTTAAATGATTCACAACATCAAGTTCCGTGCCTTCGTCTATGAGGATGAAAGTGTTGATGAGATTAGTCAAGCTATTTTAAATATTCTTCCTGAGGCTGAAATCGAGGCTGAAGAGGCTGAGGGGATGCTTGAAAATAAGATATTGATTCTATCAGGTGTTGTGTCCAAGAAACGATACACCAAGGCTTTTTTTAACACACTTCTTGAAAGCGTTGATTTGGACAAGCTGAATGATGATCTTGAAAGGAAGATGGATGATAAGGGCAACTGGTTTTTAAGATTTGACAAGACTGATGCTCTAGATGAAAAATGGACCATATTGGACAAGGGTGATGCTATCCATCTGAAAGTTAAAATTGCGGCGTTTCCTGCCAAAAAACAGATTGCTGTTGATAAGGTGAGAGATGCGATTTCAAGTGTTTAAATTGGTATTTTTCCCAAGTTAATGGCCAATATTGTATTTTTGAACTTTTTTTTTAGTGAAAAAGACTAAGGTGAGATTATTATTGTAGTCTGTTATGAAATTGCATTAATAATTTTTTTTTCACTGTTGAGCAATTGATGCATTTCTAATAATTGTCATTCTTTAGTCTTGGGAATGTTACCGCGTGAAGTTAATGGGGAGATAGATTAATGAGTATGATATTATTTTCATTTTTAATCTGGATTTAACTTCACAAAGATGTAAAACTGCGTTTACATGCTATACTATTATTTATCATGATATATAAATATTTTGTTCATAATATTTTAAATTTGATAAATTTATTTTATTAAATATTAAAATAAATAAATATTTGTTTAATTTATATCTATATTTTTCTAAATATTGCCTATGAAAATTGATTTATAATATATGTTAATTATTTTATCTTAAATTCAATCAATTTATTTCATATATTAAATGATATTTATTTTCATTGATTTTTTTTAAATAATTTTCATTATTATGCTAAATTTTATAACAATTGATATATCATTTAGATTAATATTTTTGACATTCCATGCATGCAAATGGTCATGCCTCTCAAGAACTATGCTTAACTTTAAAAAATATTAAATGTAAATAATTACTTGGTGATAATGTGGAAAGACAAAGCAAGATACTCATTGTTCTTTTGGTTGCATTTGTAATCTGCATGGCAGTGTTCTGGTTTCAGTTCAACAACAATGTCTCAACATTCATGATACTCAATGAAACTGAAGTCGCTGAAAACGGGTCATTTTCAGGGATGCTCACCGATGCCTATGGCTATGGGGTTCCTAATCAGACAGTGACCTATCACAAGCCGGGATATGAAATGGGAACTATTGTGGATGCGAAAACGGACGAGAATGGTGAGTTCACAATTGAAAATGTGGAGTATTTGCCTGATGCGGGCAAGGATAACTATTATGGGGATTTCACTTTTGCCGGAAATGGGAAGTACTTGGGATGCACTTATGAGGGCAATGTCACTGTAGTTCCTAAATAGGTTTTTTCATATGATTTATTAATGATGAAGTTCTAAAATAATAATGTAAAAAATATATTGCATTATTATTGAATAACTTTTCAGGGCCATTGTATGAAAAACAATATTAAAAGATTAAGAACACAATTGAACATCACACAAGCCGAATTGTCAATATTGACAGATATTCCTATCGATGAATTGGATGCAATAGAAAGCGATCAAGTGGAACCGTCACTAATCGATGCGCACAAAATCACAAAGGCATTAAAACAGGAATTCATCGCTTCAGTTTTTGAACTGGATTAAACTTTTTTTTGACTCTTTCAAAAACTTTGTTGATTTTCAAAATCTTTTTAGGGGCCTGAATTTTTCAGTTTTCTGAAAGTTGTTGTATGGCTGTTTTTGAGTAAAATCCTTGCGATATGATTAGTGCTCCTAAAAATACATTTA
>NZ_CACYJE010000063.1 GCF_902774605.1 uncultured Methanobrevibacter sp. | reverse complement strand
TAAAAATAATATAACTTGAATTATAAATTAAATTCCATGATAGGCAACGATTGGGATTTGGCTTTAAGTGATGAATTCGAAAAGGACTATTTTTTAAGGATACAGGAATTCATCGACGAGGAATATTCAACAAAAACGGTATACCCTCCATATGGGGAAATATTCAATGCATTTAAACTGACGCCATTGGATAATGTTAAAGTGGTTATTTTAGGCCAGGACCCTTACCATGAAGCGGGTCAGGCCCATGGATTGGCTTTTTCAACACCTGACGGCAGGCCGATACCAAGGTCCCTCAAAAACATTTTCAAGGAGATCAATGCCGAATACGATTATCCAATTCCTGAATCAGGCTGCCTGGAAAAATGGGCAAGACAGGGAGTTTTCCTCCTGAATACCGTACTGACAGTGGAGGACGGCAATGCGAACTCCCACAGCAAGTGCGGATGGCAGACATTCACCGACAATGTCATAAAAACATTGAATGACCAATCACAGCCGATAGTGTTCATGCTATGGGGAAAGCAGGCTGAAAAGAAAAAGGAACTCATCACTAATGAAAATCACCTGGTGCTTGTGACATCACACCCCTCACCGTTCTCGGCTCGAAGGGGCTTTTTAGGATGCAATCATTTCCGGCTGGCCAATGAATACCTGAAGGATAATGGTCAAAAAGAAATAGACTGGAGATTATGAATCAGCTCATAACTCCAAAGTTGACGCCATTGCTTCCGAATGAAACGAATGAATGATGACTCTTGTCGCTTGTCGGATAATCGTATCTTTGTGATTCGATTGCATGGACAATCTTATAGTTTTTGAACTCCTCATCCAGTATGCTGTAGAACTCATCGTGAGTGTACTTGGATTTGGATGCGCTTTTAACGACTTCCTTGATGGTTGGAGTTATTTTGCTTCCCCGGAATGTTATGTAGTAGAATTCCTCTCCCGCTGAAAACCATAGCTTTGAGTTGTTCTTTTCGTCATGGCGATCGTAACTTGTGAAATGAACCGCATCATGGCCTGCAACCTTGACCTTTTTCATCTTGTTGTGTTCAATGAAATGGCCATAAAGATCCATTATATTGGGGTTGACGTAGCGTATCGTGAACTCATCAATGTCCTCATCGAACTCGTACATGTCAAAATCGCTCTCATAAGGGTTTTCATACTTCGGAGGGATCTTGAACTCCTCATAGCCCACTGTGGCCGTTGACCAGTTGGAGGAGTCGACTGCGCTTGCAGCATTAACCAGCATGAATAATGCCAAGGACAGTATGATTATTTTGCGAATCATATTACCACTTCGTAATCTGTTTTCCTATTGTCCCTCATTCTTGAATCCATGTCAATCAAATCATAAACCAGTGGGTTCTGCATCAGCATCAGCCATATCTCATAGGTTGTTTTGACAAAATCACGGTTCAATCTTATGTGGTCATGGACTATTGGGCATTTATAGGGGAATTCCGATTCATCGAATATCAGATGGAACTCACCATTCTTGTCAAGATGAGGTATCAGTGGAAATGTCCTGCACTGGATTGGCCTGATTGAACGGTCGCACTTTGGAGGATTCCTGCATTTGACCAAGTAGATTTGTCCCTTCCATGAGTGAGGGTATTTGATTTCGGATGAGTCGATATAGTAAAGGTCGAATTCGGGGCTGTCCTCATACATCAGTTCCTCGCCTGGAAGCAGGTACAGTGCCAGCTCCTCATTCCTGTAGTCTTCCGCATCATATACGCAGCACACCTCTCCGCACAGTTTTCCGCAATCAAAATCAACCGGTGTCACTTCATCCAATCTTTTGTAAATTCTCTCAATTGATTTTTTCATTTCACTAGCAGTAATTTCCATATTCTTAATTTTATACACTTATGCTTTTAAATATTTACGTTACAATTAAATTTAAAACCGATGAGCAAGCATAAATTCTATTATGAAAGATATCAACATCACTCTTGTGAAAAATAATCAGTATTACATTAAAACTCCTTTTGACAGCCAAGTAATCAAGATATTGGTGGAAGGCAATGACAACGTTTCTGAAAATCAACCCGTGGCGGTTTTAAAAGCAGATGATTTTTATTTTCAACTTGAAAGCGAATATCCAGGCATTATAAACGGGATTAATGTAGCGGATGGTGATGTTCTCGGCAGGTGGGATGTGGTCATGACTGTTGGAGTTAAGAGGAATTACGGTTCGTTCAACGTTAATGTCAATTCCGAGGAACATGAACTGTTATTTGATTTCCAGCAGAATGCCCTGCCTAAATACTTTTATGATAACATTGAATCATTCTCATCAATGGTTAATGAGGATTTGGTTTTCAGCATGGTTAATGAAATTTACTGGGAGCGTGATTTGATGACTCCCTTCAGAATCGACGATTTGAATGTTATTGTTGAAAATGTTGATGGCATTGATTTGGTGAGGATTGATTTTCCGGATTATAATGTCCCGCTACTGGCTAATCGCTTATATTTCTTAATCGATGATGAATCCGGCAAGTATAAGTGCTTCAGCTGTGAGATGAGCCTTGATGATGAGTTGATGATATTCAGCATAAATGATGATCAAGGGCATTTGACACGCTTCAACTACGGCATTGCCCCTGACAATCCTGATTTGGAAAAGCAGAGGATTATTGAGATTTTTTGATGAAATCAATTATCGCATCTGATGTTAGTGTTTGCTGTTTTTCTGGTGTTATTTTAGCGATGCCGTCACCGCTCTGATTGCCGTAGTCGCCGACCTGTGCATGGTTGGCTCCCCTGATTATGATTTCGGTGAGATTGTTCATTAATGATTTTGATTCATTGTACTTTTCCATGTTAAGCACCTTGTCTTCGGTCCCGTATATGGACAATACCGGTTTTTGGATTGTGCCTGTAGGGTATGATTCGAGAAGTATCAAAGCGTCGGTCCTGTTGGTGCTGTTCACGTAGGAGGATGCCATTGTGCCTCCGAGGGAGTGGCCGGATATGTAGTAGTGATTATAGGTATTGCTTTTCATTATGTCGTCTGCTGCGTTTTGGTTGAGTATTGCCAGGTTGAAGGGCATTTCAACTAAAAAGCAGTCAATGTTCTCTTCAGCCAGCCTTGTTAGAAGGGGAAGGTATGAAGTGTATTCGACTTTCGCGCCGGGATAGAATATCAGTGCGGTGTCATTACCAGGTCCGTCCAAAAGCATTCCGCTGCCGGTTTTGATTACATTCACTGTGCTTGTTCCGTTCATATAATTTTTTGCAGTGTCGCCTGCATGGTAATAGTCATTGACATAGTATATTCCATATGCAAGAATGCCCAGTATGATTAGGGCAATTATTGCGAGTATTGTCTTCCGGTTCATTGAATAGTATTTATGGTTTTATGAGTATTTAAGATTGTTTAAAAAAGTAAAAGAAATTAATTGGAGGTTAATCCAATTAATTTTAGCGTCCTGTGTTGAACTTGTCCTTGGATTTCACACCTACAAGGGAGGCGAACACTGCAAGCACGCAAGCCACGGTACAGATTGCGCAGATTGTCTGTGATGCCTGTATGATCATGCCGGCGTATTGTGTGGAAAGCTCCAGGTTTCCCATTATCCACGCGAATATCAGTGTCAGGAGTCCGAGGCTCATTGTCTGGCCGATTGTACGCATTGTCGCCTGTGAGGCTGATGCGGTTGGCGCGTCCTTTGGAGGAACTGAGCTCATTATCGCATTCATGTTAGGGCTTGAGAACATTCCCATTCCAATACCCTGAAGCACCATCGCTATGACCACAATGTACACCGGTGTGTCCTTGGTGAGGAATGTCAGTATCAGCAGGGCGATTGTCGCTATTCCCATTCCAATGGCTGCCAGTTTCTGAGGGTGCACCTTGTCGGATAGCTTTCCGGTGTTGGGTGCCATTATCGCCATGATTATTGGTGTTATGATGAGTATCAGTCCGGACATCTGTGCGTTCCATCCCCTTACGTATTGGAAGTGGTAGTTGAGTATTGTTGTAACCACCATTATTGCGATGTAGCTGCAAAGCGCCGCTATGTTGGAGGATGTGAATTTCTTGTTCCTGAAGAGGTTCATGTTGAATACCGGTGACCTTTGCCTAAGCTCATATGCCCCAAATATCACAAGCAATATAATTCCAAGAACGGTCAATATTTTGCCGGGTGTTGTTATCAGGGCAGTGAATCCGTAGATGAAAAACAAGATTCCGACACCATAGAGTATTGAGCCCACTTTATCGATCTTGTCATCTTGATATGTCTTCCACTCTTGAGGGATTTTCACTATCATGAGTATGATGCACAGCACAAGGAAAGGTATCACGAAGTAGAACATTGACCTCCAGCCAAGGTTATGGACAAGGAATCCGCAAATCACGGGTGAGAGGGATGTTGCCAGGTAAACTCCGGTCACTGTGAATCCCAATGCCTTTCCACGGTTTCTCGGAGGCACAGCATGCACAACCATTGCCATGGCGGACACGTTGAGGAATGCCACTCCAGCACCCTGCATTATCCTGAACAGCAGGAATGTCTCTGTTGAAAATGAAAGGCAGGCCCCGATTGAGCCGATCAGGAATACTATTATTCCCGCCAATAGTGACTTCTTGACTCCGAATTTCCCTGAAATCTGTCCTGCAGGCACGGTGAACACCGCAACCACGAGGAAGAATATTGTAGGCACCCAGTTCTGTATGACGTTGTTCATTGCAAAGTCCTGCGCTATTGCCGGAACCCCTATTATTATCCCGTTTGACAGGAACACTGCAAAGAATGATGTTATGAATGATATCATCACAACATATGTTTCAAATTTTATCTCCATTTTTACCACTCTCCTATTTTTTTTAGTAATCTTCTATTAGCTTCATGCCGTTAATGGCTATTTCCTTTAGCTTTTCTCTTAATTCAGTGTCGTCATCGCTTATGCCGACTTCCTTTTCCCAGTCCTTTGATATTTGCCTGAATTTAGGTACAAGCTCCTCGCCCTTGGATGTGGTGTTCAGCATGTACTTGCGGCGGTTTTGGGGATTGGGCTGTCTTTCGATGAATCCCTCGTCCTCGTATTTCCTGAGTATCTTGGCTATGTTGCCCTTGCTTTGCCCGAACATGTTCACGATGTCTTCCTGTGAGCAGTCGGGATTGTCATATATGAACATTATGTATCTCACGTCATGGCCAAGGTCCAGGTCATCGAGTTTCATCTTCATGTATTTCTGCTGGTTTAGGGATATGTTGTGTATCCATGCCACTAGGGGGGACTTGTCCTTTATGCCCTGAAAGTCTTCAATCATTATTTTCACCTGTTTGTTATATCTGTTTTATAGCTATATAATTGTTTCTAATGAAACAGTTAATTATGAAACATTCATTTCAAGGCAAAGTAAATATTGCTCTAAACTTGTTAAATTACAAACAGAAATCAATAATGACTTATCGCTTGCAAACACCTTATATATGGCCAGTAAAATAAGGTATAAGTACAAAACACGAGAGGTGGATTAAAATGTCAAATTTTGATTTCTTAAAAAACTTTAACAATGAGCTATATGAACTCGGAGTCAAGCTGGAGGAGGACGTGCTGACATCACCCCGCGCAGTCACAGCCGACGCGACACTCTTTCTCGAAACACTCGTGAAGGACATGTACAGGCAATCAAACAACAAGCTGGAAAACAGGCTGATATCATTCTACAAGAAGATAGACAACCTATACCGCAAGGGAGTGATAACCTACATCTACAAGAACAAGCTCCAGGACGCATACAACCTGAGAAACAAGATACACAAAAGCAACCAAGACACCAGGGAGGAACTGAAGATAGCTCTTGACCTGCATAAAAGACTCTACTACATTTCAAAAAAATACTTCCAGGACTTCTGCGCAAACGAAAGATACGCAAACATCCCAGACTACAAAAAGCCAGTCAAAAAAGACATCAAATTCAACAACTGCATCATATGTGGAAGAAAAAACATGGAATCATCCTCGAACATGTGCAATGAATGCAACCAAAAAATAGAAAACGCCAACCTCCTGCTGAGCCTGAAAAACACCCATGACAAGAACGAGTTCACACGAAGCGACCTGATGAGTCTCGGAATAAGTGAAAGCGAAAGCATATCAATGCTAATGAACCTTACAAGGGAAAACATAATAATCAAGATGGGACCCCATTACACCTTCAACGAATCCCGCTTCAGCGACTACATCATGAGGATAAACCAATACATTGAAATCGGATTGCTCATAACCAAATTCTACAGGGATGAGATAACCGCCACTGAAATCAAGCAAACAAAGGAATACTGGAGAGGAAGCAAACAGCAAAAGCCATGCATCGAATTCTACAGGCTGGTCAACCAGAAGCTCGAAAGGGACTTTGAGGAAAAGCTTCTTGAAACAGAAGACATCAAAAGAAGCATGAGGCTCTCATCAATGGACAGCCTCACAGTAAAGGAATGGTTCGGCCATGAAAGGGAATCATTCATAAACGGAAGCCTGAACGACGCATTCATAACCTATAATGAATTGCTGATAAGGGAATTCTTCGACCTTAAAAGGAAAGGCATGGAGGACGGTGAAATACTCAAGAGGCTTGGCATGTCAACCGACATTTACGACTTCTGGCAGGAAAACTTCATGGGCAAGGATTTCATGAAAAAGACAAGCCAAATCAAAAAGGACCTGATCATAAAGGAAATTCGCAAGAACAAGACACTCAACGAGGCACTTAAATCAGCGGGAGTCAGCCGGAAGGAATTCGAAAAGCTATACGTCATATCAAAGAATCATCAGGATGATTTTCACCGTGAATTCGATGAGGAATACACTCGAAAAAGACAGAAGACCGTCCTGAAACACCTGAAGTACAGCAACGTCAATGCTGCAGTGAGGAAAACTAGGATCACCAAGACCGAATTTCTTAAATGGTACTACAAGTCGGAGGCCGACATGTCGGAGTTCTACATGGTGGCTACCCGCCTTCTCATGGAAAAGTACCTAAGCTACCGCAAGAACGGCTGGAACAAGAGGGATATCCTGAAGCAGATAAACATATCAAGGGACCTGTTCAACTCATGGAGCAAGCATGAGGACTTGGCATTGTTCAGGGATTTCAGGCAGGAAAACGAGCAGATCACCTCATTTCTCATTAAAAGAGGATTAATCATCAATGCCCTTAAAGAGGATAATGGCAAACAGGAAGCAATCTTTCAGGCAGGATTGACACCACGGGAGTTCATGGAGATTTACAATTCAAGCAAGAGGGAAAAGACAGAGTTCCACATACGATTCGACATGGAGTACATGAAAAACCGCAAGCGCCTATTCTCCAAGCTAATCAAGACGAATGACTTTTACAATGCCATAGAGAAATGTGAAATCTCACAGATCGACTTCAACAACTGGTACCTTAAGGACCAGGACAAGTACCTCTCTGACTACAGGCCGACATGCTTTTACAGGACAGTCACCTGCGAGCTGATGGACAAGTACATCAAGGCAAGGTTGGAGGGCAAAAACAAGCCTGATGCTGCAAGATGCGTCGGATTGTCAAATATGATAATCGGCAAGTGGCTGAACCATCCTGAGTATGAGCTCTACTACAGCTTCAAAAAGAAAATCAAGCAGCTCACCATCGACCTGATAGTCAAGGGATTTAAGCACGACAAGTCAAAATTGGAAGTGTCTGAAAGCCATGACATTCCTGTCAGCTCAATAGAGGAGTTCATTGATTACGGCCGCAACGGCTTTGAGAGGTATGGTGAAATATTTGAATTGTACGAGAACAATATCATTCCAGGCCAACTGAAGACATTCCTCAGGGACATTAAAACCAAATCGTATAACAAGGCATTGAAGAATGCAAGAATCAGCGATGATGACTTGAACTACTACTATAATCTCGGCAGAAAGGGGGACAATAAGTTCGCCAGGTTTTACACTGAGTATCTTGAGATTAAAAAGTCATTATACATAAGCAACATAATGGCTCAAAAATCCCAAAAGATTGCCTTGAAAAACTCCAATCTTACAATGGGGGAGTATGATGAAAGCAGGGATGAGATTGAGGATGAGATACTGCGCCAAAGAATCCTCATAATAGGTGAGGAACTGCTAAAGCACAAGACCACCGGAGCAAAGCTTGCCAAGAAAGTGGGGGTTGGCGTTGATGAGCTCTACGGATGGTACTTCAAGGGCAAGAAGGGTGATGTGAAGTATAAGAGCTTCTACATGATGCTTGAGATGGGAATGATTTATCCAAGGATACAGGCATATAACAAGGCTATCGACTTGGGAATTCCAAGAAATTGGCTTCAAAAGCAGTTGAAAAAGGATTTGGGATTGGTTGACTATAAGATTTGGGACAAGCATGGTCTGATTAGCGAGGAGTACTTCAACTACTTCAACCTTGACGGGGAGGATGTGGATGTGGAGAAGCTGATGAGTATCATGAAGAGTTCAAGCCACACTAAATCAATCGAGAAGGATGATGATCCCGAATTGTTCAATTTCATGAGGAAGGTTTTCAATTCCAGCAAGAAGCAGTCAATGGAGATTATAAACCTTTCCAAGGATAATATTAAGGTGAGCCGGAAGGGCACTGTGGGAAAATAATATATCCTCCCAGGCCTTTAAATAGTAGTATGAAAGTAAATGTCAAGAATCATACGATGATGTATCCCGCACCTGCGGTGGTTGCAAGCGCCTATGATGAGCAGGGCAATGCCGATGCATGCACACTTGCATTTGCAACAATGTGCTCCCATCATCCGCCGGCTGTGATGATAGCCATTAATTCCACATTGAAGAGGAAAACACTTAAAAGCATACTAAACACTAAAGAGTTTTGCATTGCATTTCCAAGCGTTGAGCACATGGCCGAGGTTGATTACTTGGGAATTGAATCCGGCTACAATGCAGACAAGCTAAAAAGAATCAATTTTCATCATCACAAGGCAGTGAAGGTCAATGCACCGGTAATTGATGAATTTAAGGTTTCACTTGAGTGCAGGGTGATGCATATTGCCGAGGTCGGCTCACACACTCAAATCACAGGAGAGATAGTTAACGTCCAGGCCGAGGAGAGTGTGCTCAATGATATGGGAAAGATTGATTTCACCCTCCTTGGCCCGTTGGGCTATGATGACATAACCCATTCATATTATGAGATGGGAGGTAAGATTTCAGACGCATTCAAGGCAGGATTGAAGTTCCGGTAATGCATGATTAATGTTCCACCTAAGGATATCTATATATAATTATTTAAATTAAATTATGAAATATGGAAAGCAAAATAAGAATTAATGGGATAGAAATTGCAGTCAAGGAGAAGGGCAGCGGACCGGATATGATTCTTCTTCATGGAATTTTCGCCAGTAAGGAAATCATGAATCCCCTGTTTAACTATTACTGCAATGATTATCATGTAATATCCTATGACCTCAGGGGCCATGGTGCCAGCGACAAGCCTGAAAAATTCAATATTGATGACCATGCTGATGACCTGAAGGCTGTCATTGAACACGATGGTATGGAAAAGCCGATTGTTGTCGGACTGTCCATGGGTTCTTTTGTGACATTGAGGGCAGCTGAAAAGTACCCTTCATTGATGTCAAGGATGGTTCTAATAGGTGTTAAGGGCAAGGGAAGCATCTCCTTGATGCAGAAGGCAGTCCAGCTCAACGGAGGCAATAGGAATATTGACCTCAAGGAAATGGGCAGGCTGATCGGTAAGTTGCTATATCCTCCAAACACCACTCCCGAACAGGTTGCGGAGTATTACCTGGGAAATCGTGGAAGCGTTGAGCTTACCAATGAGGAGCGCAAAAACATTTACCTGTCACTGTCCGAGTATGACATGATGGGCGATATCGATAAGGTTACAACCCCATCATTGTTGCTTGTGGGTGAGTTTGACGGCCTGAATCCTCCAAGCGAATCCCGGAAGGTCCATGACGGCTTGAACGATTCACAATTGGAAATCATTGATGGAGCTGGCCACATCATATTCTTTGAGAAAAAAGATGAGGTCCTCGATTTGATCGATTCATTCATAAAAAAGATTTAGGGGCCTGAATTTTTCAGTTTTCTGAAAGTTGTTGTATGGCTGTTTTTGAGTAAAATCCTTGCGATATGATTAGTGCTCCTAAAAATACATTTA
>NZ_CACYJE010000062.1 GCF_902774605.1 uncultured Methanobrevibacter sp. | reverse complement strand
ATCAACATGATTTACGGCAAGGTCGAATCTAGAATCATGAACGATAACATTACTGATTTTGAAATCAAGCGCTGCCTTGAATACTATTTCGCCAATATGGTCAAGCAGGCCTCATACCTAAGCGACCTGGATTGGATAGTCGGAAGGAACTACGACACATTAATCATCAAGAAGGCAAAAAAGGACAATCCCATACTCCTTGACCGTGACATAGTCGAGGTGGTGCTTGACATCAGGAGTGACATTCTTGATGCGGTAGACTTCAAGAAGGGTATCAAATACGAGTTCAAAAACAGGTGCATGCGCAAAAGCGAAGCTAAAAAGGCACGTGCGCTGGCAAATCTTGAGGAGCTGGTTGAGGGAAGCGGTGACTCCTTTTCCAAGCTGGTCAAGTTCAAGGGAATGACCCGTCATGATGGTGAAGCCATTGTGGATGGGATTAAGGAGGACATTGCCGCAGGACGTGTCCAGCCGGATTTTGTTGACAATATTTTTTTAACCAAGCGTTTCAATGAGTATAAATGAGAGAGAGTAGTGTCTTTACTTTTCTTAAAAGTAAATATGGATTGTTATATGACTTATGCACAGTCATGGAGAAGCTGATTGTTGTTCGCAAGTACCCGTTAGCCATGGCTGCCGCCAAGGTCATACTTGACTTGTTCTGCAGGCAAACCAAAAGGGAGCTTGTATTCACAATCGACGTTTTCAACGACACTAATCTCACATTATCAAAGCGTGACATGCAAAGCGTCCATAAAACATTGTTCACATACATCTATGAGGATTATTTCGAGGCGATTGAGGAGTTCCTGAAGGTTGACTATGAGTATGACTTCACATTTCTCGGGCACAATCCGAAAATCACCAATGAGGACATCCACCTGATACTTGACAACCTTGAAGTCAACACCATTGCCCCCCATCTCATTGGCCTTGACGGGGATGATCTCATTAACATTGAAGACCTGTCCGCTGAAGACAGGCAAAGGACGCTGGGACTGGTGAAGGATAACCTTGACGAGTTCATAAGAAAACACGTCCTCACCATCAGCCTATTCGACAGTGAAGGATACCCGTTAAACAGGCCATTGAACTTTGAAAGCGTAATCAAGGCAAACCGGTGCACGATACGCGAGATACCGCCGGAAGTGAACCTTGACAATTATCAGGAGGAGGCAGTCGAATACACTGACAAACCATTAGTGATAAATGCAGGGCCAGGTGCCGGCAAAACACGCGTCATCATCGAAAGGGTGTGTTACCTGTTGAATCAGGGTGCCGAACCCGAATCAGTGCTTGTTATCACATTCACCAACAAGGCAGCCGACGAGCTCAGGGAAAGGTTCAAGAAGGACACTAAACTTGACATGAACACTATAAACAAGATGCGCATAAGCACAATCCACAGTTTCTGCAGGTCAATACTCAGGGAATTCAGCGACATACCCTACAACCTGCTTAAAAGGGAATCCGAACGAAATCTGTTTTTCAACAAGCACAAGCACGAACTCGGCTTCACAGGACCTGCATTCCTTAGAAACTATGAGTCAGGACAGGTGCTGAGGAAATATGATGAGTACGCATTGTTCGAGGTGGACTCTGATGCCCTGATCGATTACATCAAAAGCAAATATGCACCGTCACAGGAATACCTTGACTACATTGAGGAATACTATGATAATCATCCCGATTCAATGTATCCTTCAAAAAAGGAGATAAAGCAACGGCAATTCAAATGCGATGTCTACAAGGCAAGATACCTGAAAATCGCCGAATCATATCAAGACTGGATAGATTTGATGGAAAGGGAGCATGTCTGCGACCAGAATTACCTCCTGATAAAGGCATTGGAAATATTGTCAGATGAGAATAACCTCAAAAGGGTGGCCTACCGCAACATACTCATTGACGAGTTCCAGGACACGGATGCTGTGCAGATGCAGATATTCGAGATACTTAAAGGCATATCCGACACCTACACTGTCGTTGGTGATGCAGACCAGAGCATCTACTCATTCAGAGCTGCCAATCCAAGATTCTTCAACGATTATGCAAGAAGTACTGAGTTTGAAAACAAGATACTTGTGAACAACTACCGCTCCACCTCCGAGATAGTTGACTTCAACGAGAAATTCATCAAGGAGAAAAGGACAGCCCCTAAGGACCTGAAGACCATCAATGAATCCAAGATGCCAGTCTACCTACTTGAAAACAACAGTCCCGAAGAGGAATACCGTGGAATAGCATACATAATCAAGAACCTGAAGGATTTGGGCAAGATCAGCAAGTACAGTGACGTGTGCGTGCTGTTCAGAAGCCACAGGGACAAGAAGGAAATCCTTGATGAGTTCAAAAAGCAGGACATACCCTACTACCTGAAGGGAATCGACGACCTAATCTATCAGGATGAGGTGAAGGCGGTCCTGGCGCTTCTATGGTACCTGTTGCCGTTCAACCCGACACTCATCGCATACTATGGCGACGGCGGGCAATGGATCAACCTATCCTCATTCACGGACAGGTACTATAATGCAGGAAAGATATTCAAGCTATCCAAAAAGACAATGGACATCCTAAATGACCTTGAGCTCAAGTACCACTACAATGTGGTCAACATCAAGAGCAACTACAGTCCAATCGACGGCAACGTCAAGTCAAAGTCATTCATGGATGTGGTGCGCGATTACACGGACGATGATCTGGATGACATGTTCAACAGGGTGGGGACACTGGACATCAGCTCATTTACACGCAATCAGCTGATGGATATCGGAATAAGCGATGAGCATGACCTGGACTTTTTCGAGGATTTAAACGAGCTCAAATCATCCCTCGGGGAAGTGAAACTGTCCTCCCTCGAGATATACTATGAACTGCTCAAGATTACAGGATATACTGATGAATTGCTGTCACGCAATGATTTCGATGCCAAGAAGGCCGCACTGAACCTTGCACTCATATCCGAGATAATCTCGGATTATGAAAACATCATGGGCAAGTACGACCTGAACGGACTTTTCAACTACCTCTACCGCTCCCTCAAATACTATTCCTGCCCGATCAACGAGGAGGAGGACAACTCCCAGAAGGTCCATGTCATGACCGTTCACAAGGCCAAGGGACTGGAGTATCCTGTGGTGATAACCGCATCAATCAAGGAGAGAAGCTTCCCATTGACATACTCAAATCAGAGAAAGGACCATTTCTTCAACAACCAGCCAACCTACCCGACACCGAACCGGTTCCTCAAGTACAAGATACCTGAGGATAAGGAGGCCTGGGAATTCAACCGTGAAGAGGAAAGGGTAGTGTATGTTGCAAACACCCGTGCTGAGGAACTGCTGATACTCTCAGTGGTGCTTCCACGAGCAGGAATAATCCTTCCAAGAGTGTTGAGGGACTATCAGGATGACCTGGTTAAGATAGAGCCGAGCGACGTGGCGGACTTGAAGAAGGTGACCTCACATATGGTAAGGGAAAGCAACCTCTTCAATCAGGTTGAGTTTGAGGACATCCTAGAGGATTACCTCTTCTGCCCATTGAAATACAACCTGGAAAACAATCTCAAGTTCAAGAACCCCAAAAACATCAACAAGTTCATCGACTCCAAGCTTCGAGTAATAGTCAACCGCCTCCACAACGACAAGCTGATGACTGACTGGGACAGTGAAAGCATAGAATACCTCGTGTCTGAAGTCATCCGCTCATATTCATTCGCTTCCGGTGAAAAGAACATCAAGGAGCTATTCAACAATTTCACCGAGTACTGGCGAGAGTACGGTTCCAACTTCGATGTGGTTGAAACCGGATTCAACGTCACCCTTGAAGTGGCCGGCTATGACATAAACGGAGTGGTGGATTTGATTATACGCGACGGCGACGGCGTGAGCCTGGTTCATTTCATCCGCACACGGGACGGCATGCGAAATTACCATTCATTTTATATGGAGCTCATGGCTTATTATGCAATGGCCGTGAAGGAAAGAATGGATGTTGAGGTTGAAAACCTGATACTATATGTTCTCGATGAGGCAAAGCTCTACGAGAGGGAATATGAGGAATCGGAATTCATCGAGGAGTACCTGTCAGGTGTTGTGTCAAACATTTCGGATGACAGCTACTCCAAGCACACTGTCAACTGTGGGGAATGTGAGTTCTGCGGTCTGACCTGTCAGGTTGACCGTTAATTCCAAAAATAAGTAATTATAAATACTGTTGAAACTAAAATTAAAAAACAAGAAGCATTCACCGACAGGGAATTGATTGAACTGGCAATCACACCAATACTTCCAGACAAAAGACAGGACATCATCAATCAATTCTTCAAAACATCTGAAATAATTTCAAGAATAACTTTCCCAAATGAGGATATAAAAAATTCAGTTTGCGGTTTGGTGCTAATGCTAACCAACATCTATTTTGATGAGTTGGAGGAAGTCAGAAAAAAAATACAAGGTGTCTATATGGGAAAAATAGATTGTGTTGTCGAATTCGGACAAGAGAAATATGATGCAGGAGTGAGGGATAAATCAGAAGATTTAGCTAAAAACCTTTTAAGTGAGGGTAGCTTTTCAGATGAGAAAATATCCCAACTCACAGATTTACCATTGGAAAAAGTTAAAGAGTTGAAAATGACTCTTTAACACTATTTTTTTAGCAAAACCCTTTAATCAGATAACCTCCATATATAAATTATGATGACTTTTTCAAACATTCCCAATGAATTGAACTACATTCTCAAGGACAATATGGTGAAATTTGAGATAAATAATGTTTTAACCAATTGGATTGATGTGGATGATCCGTTCGTCCAAAGAATCCTTGAAAATAATTTGAATCCACTCTTTTTAACCGAGCATCTGGTTAAGGAAATCGAAATCAAAAACACTCTTGATGAGGGTGTTCGATTATTGAATGATGAAAAGTATCTGAAGGCGATTGGGAAATTTGATGAGGTTCTCTACTATGATCCAGATTACTCCGAGGCTCTAATCAGCAAGTCATATGCGCTTAGGGGCCAGAGGCATTTCGTCAAGGCACTGAGATATTACAGGCGAGCGGTTAAAACTGATTCCTCCCTGAAGGATATTGACTATCACAAGACTCTTTTAGGCGAAGCCAACAATGAGAGAAGCAATTTCCCTAAATTGAAGCTTAACATCTATGCCGGCGATGAGCATTTCGCCAAGGGAGAGTTTGATAATGCTGTGGAGTCATATAATCGGGCGCTGGCCAACCCGTCCAGGTTCAAGGATAAAATACTGTCAAAGCTATTGAACAAGAAGGCAACGGCACTGATTAAACTGGAGAAATACGGGGAGGCATATGATTGCTTCAGGAAGGCTGATGGTGATTATGCACTGTTCGGCCAGGGATACTGTGAATACAAGCTTGGAGCGGATGTCAATGATGATTTCAAAAAGCTTCTCGGTGTTGACAAGAATCATCAGCTGATGCAGGCGATGATTTTGAATAAGCTTGGATTTTACCGTGAAGCATTGGATGTCTGCGATTATCTTGCGGATAATCATTTCAAGGTTGACGATTACTATCGTGAACTGTTGAACTCAAGAATAGATGCATTGGACGGTTTGGGCGAAGATTCGGGTGAAGCGAAAAAAATTGCCGACACCTTTTTTTAAGCAATATTGAATAAAATTATAATTAACTTTATAAACTATGGGAAATATATTATTTATTAAGTAGAAACATTTAGTTTTTACTTGAAAGAAATATGTTTTTATCTGAATAATAATATTCTCCCTGATATTTTTTGAGAAATATTAAAATTAGATTATTAATTTGTTTAGTTTTAAAGTTTGAAACACGAAAAATCAGTATATAAACGGATTGCTGTCTGGTTCTTCTGGGCAGCATTAATACTGATTTCAATCAAAAAAAGTTTTTAAGAGAAGCAATCAATCGCTTCTCCGTTTATATTGTTCTTTTTAATCTTTTTTTAGAATCTTCTGCTTTCAACGACATCTTCAACAGTGTAGCATGCATTGTCCTGTTCCTGTGCCTTTTGAATCTGGAACTTGAGCACCCTGTTGATTGCCGCATCATCAGTGTAGATGTTTGAGTACTCCTCAATCAGCTGCTCGTATTGTCCGGTTCGGCGAAGCAGGTCGGCTTTAATCGCTATCAGATTGTTTGCATTTCCATGGGGAATAATCTCTTCAATGTATGGAATTGCTTGCTTTCTGATTTCAGCGGCGTTTTCATCTTCATTGTCGTCGCAGGTCCATGCGCAGTAAAGCAGGTTGTAGAAGCATTCCTCAATGTTGTTGCTTTCTTTTGCAATCAGGTGTCTTCTGTAGAATCTTGGGGATAGTCTTCCCTTGAAGTCGTATCCGTCGCAGGTGGTGTATGATTCGCTTTTCAGCAAATCTTTTGGAGATTCAAGCATATCGCCAAGATTGTGCGCTGCATAACTGCAGTGTGGGCATTCAAGAATCCATGTGTTCATGGTTGATCTCTTCATTTCGGCTGGTCTCAGGTCCAGGTCTGGGTATCCCATGGTGTTGGTGCTTGCAAGCATTGGCTGCGGTGATGTGTGGCCGCACACGGAACATTTTTGCTCTATTTCATGTATCTTTGTCATAGTTAATTACCTGTTCCATATAATATATATAGTTTATTATTATTTTGTGTGTAACTATCCTCATTTCCAAATTTTAAATTATTAATTTTTCAGTCAATAATGTAAAATATTCCTCACTGACATATTTATATACTTATTTGTTCAATACTATATTGACTATTCAAGTGGGTTGACTTAAATGAGGTATATCACCAAAAATGACTTGCTGATTGTTGCCCGATACTTCGGCTTGATAATGATTGGAATAGGGGTAATGTGCCTAGTCCCCATAAGCATTGATTTGATATACCTTGAATTCAATGCGATAAACTATCTCATTCCAGGATTAATCTCCATTGCCATTGGATTTATGGCCTATAAGGTAATTGACGGATTCACAGTCAACAGGATGCGTCTGAAGCATGCAATGATAGTGTCAACCCTTTCATGGGTATGGGCAGGTATTGTCTGCGGAGCAATATTTTTTCTCGTAACCGACATAGGCATCATAGACGCCGTTTTTGAAAGCGTATCCGCATTGACCGGAAGCGGAATAACAATATATCCCGATGTTGAATCACTGCCTCACAGCATACTTTTTTTCAGAGGATTACAACAGTGGATTGGTGGATTGGGGGTCGTGGTCATGATAATATTCGTTCTGACCAAGCCAGGTTCAATATCCAGTAAGCTATATGTCTCAGAAGCCCGTGAAGACCGCCTAAGACCATCAATCAAGGCAACCATAAAAAACGCCCTCATGATCTATCTGATTTACACAATTCTTGGGATAGTCCTGTATTCTCTTGCGGGGATGCCTGTTTTCGATTCAATCTGCAATACTTTCAGCATAATCTCGACCGGGGGAATGAACGTTAAAAACGCGAATATGGGATTCTACAACAATGACATCATATACTTCATAACCATAATACTGATGATACTTGGAGCAACCAGCTTCATGGTTCACTATAAGCTCATCAAGACCCGTGGAAGGTCACTTGTTCGTGATGCGCAATTCAAGATGCTCATCACTCTGATTGCGGTTTCATCATTGCTTATATACTTCACCTCCACAATAATCCCCATGGACAACCTGTTCGTCGTGGTTTCAGCCGTCACAACAACCGGGGCAAGCATTCAATCCCCTATGGTGATGGGGGGATGGCCTCCATTTGCACTTTTCATCATAATGGTTCTCATGCTCATTGGGGGTTCTACAGGCTCCACTGTAGGTGCGCTTAAGTTGATGAGGGTGATAGTTTTCCTTAAGGGAATCTACAGAAATTCCCGTGAAATATGGTCTCCAAGGGGCACTGTTGTTCCGATTAAAAGCGCTGGTGGTAAAATTCCCGAAGCGGTTGTGGAGCAGGCCGGAAACTATATATCATTGTATTTCATGCTTATCCTGTTTACCTGGGCGCTGCTGTGCCTTGGGGGTCATGACCCTTTCGACTCATTGTTTTTCACATTTTCCATGCAGGGAAATATCGGATTGGAAATCGGGAACATTTCACAGGCTTTAAGCTCTCCGATGAAGATTCTGGGCATGTTCAACATGCTGACAGGCAGGCTTGAGATTTATCCCGTGCTCATTACTTTAAGGGCATTTCTTGAAATCTTTAGAAGGTAAGTTGAACTTCTCATGGTATCTGGCTTTAAAGTGATGCGTCTTCATTTTGCTATTGTTGATGAGTATCTTTTCCGGTTTTTAGCCGCAATATTTTATACACATTTTAATAACAAACTTTATTAATAAGTTGTTAACAATATATGATGTGCAGGTTGTGATAAAATGCAAACCGGAGACTACATACTAAAACCATCAACAGAACTTACAGACTTTTTACAGGCAAACAAATTCAAGCACCGGGCGATGTTCGACGACAATCCACTTGAGCGTGAATATGTGCTGGTTGTCAACGCAATCGACAGGACATACGCATGCATCGACAAGTTATACATCGCAAAGCCCATCACATTAAAGGAGTTTTACGATGAGATCAATTATCTTAAACAAAGCAAATACGAGAAGCTCTACAATGATGACGGGCTGTTGTATGAGGGCTACACCATCAACGGCAAGCCATATGGCCTGGGAGTGCTTTATTTCGACAACGGTGAAATCTACCGTGAAGGAGTGTTCGACTTCAAGGGCATCAGGATGGGCAGGGAACACCACTACAACGGCCGGGTGAAATTTGAAGGCACATGGACAATCAACCATGGATACGGGCCAAATGCTCCAAGAATAGGCAATGTCTATGACGAGGACGGCAAACTGGTGTTTTCAGGCAAATTTGTTATCAAGAAGGGTGGCGTCGGATGGCCTATGATCAAATATCCGAGATGCTACCGCAACATTGAGAAGAAAAGCCCGAAAATCGACTATGTTCGAGATGAGGACTTCAAAGAAGTGGGAATAAAAGACTATTGGAAAAGACATTCAAGAGATTAGGAGGAAATCAACATGAATTTTCTGGAAACTTTCGGCGGTTACGCTCTCGGCCTGCTGGGCGCAGGTCTGGCTGCATTCATGGCGGGCATCGGCTCCGCCAAGGGCACCGGCATTGCCGGTGAGGCCGGCGCCGGTCTCGTGTCCGAGGACCCCGGCAAGTTCGGTAAGGCAATGATCCTGCAGGTCATCCCCGGCACCCAGGGCCTGTACGGCTTCGTGATCTTCATGCTGGCTTTCGCCAAGCTGGACGTCGGCATGGAAGTGGCCCAGGGTCTGCAGATCTTCTCCGCCTGCCTGCCCATCGCGCTGGGCGGCCTCTTCTCCGGTATTGCCCAGGGCAAGGTGGCTGCCGCTTCCGTCAACATCCTGGCCAAGAAGCCCGACGACTGGTCCAAGGGCATGATCCTCTGCATCACCGTCGAGTTCTACGCCATTCTGTCCCTGCTGGCTTCCTTCATGATGCTCAACGCCATCCAGCTCTGATCGACCTGCGGATAGGAGCAAGCTATGAAAGGCACTGAAAAACTTATCGCGCATATCAAGGCCGACGCTGATGCGCAGGTCAACGCGATCCTTGCTCAGGCCGAGCAGCAGTGCGCGGGAATCCGGGGCGACTTTGACAAGCAGGCCGCGGCGCTCTATGCCGAGCGGCTGCGCGCCGGCGTGAAGGAGACCCAGGACAAGGTGGACGGCGAGGCGCGCATCGCCCGCATGGAAGGGCGCAAGGAGCTGCTGGCAGCCAAGCAGGAATTGGTTTCCCGCAGCTTCCGGAAGGCACAGGAGCAGATCGTCTCCCTGCCGGAGGAGCAGTATGTGGCCTTCCTGGCCAAGCTGGCCGCCCAGGCCTCCGTCACCGGGGAGGAGAAGATCGTCCTCAACGCCCGCGACCGCAAGACCATCGGCGAGAAGCTGGTGAAGGCCGCCAACGCCCGTCTGAAAAACGGCCGGCTGACGCTGGCGGAGGAGACCGGCGATTTCGCCGGGGGTCTGATCCTGCGCCGCGGCAGCATCGAGGCCAACTGCACGGTAGAGCTGCTGGTGGAGCTGAGCCGGAGTGAGCTTTCCGCCCAGGTCGCGGAAATCCTGTTTCAGTGATCCCAGGATCGGGAGGGAAGACATTGGCTAAGAAAAAAGAAGCGTATCTGAGCCTGTCCGCCATGCTGCGCGCCCGGGAGCCCCGGCTCCTGAACGGGGAGCGGGCCCAGCGGATGCTGGACGCGGCCTCCTTTGAGGAAGCGGCCAAGCTCTTGACCGACTGCGGCTACGGCGACATGTCCCAGATGAACGCAAATGAGATCGAGGCGGCCCTGACCCAGCGCCGCAGCCAGATCCTGGAGGAGCTGGACCGGCTGCTGCCGGACAAGGCCATCGCGGACCTGTTCCGCATGAAGTACGACACCCACAACGCCAAGGTCCTGCTGAAGGCCGAGGCCATGGGCACCGAGGGCGGCGCCCTCTACAGCCGCTCCGGCCGCATCCCGCCGGAGAAGCTGACGGCCGCCTACAACGAGGGGCGCTACAGCGAG
>NZ_CACYJE010000061.1 GCF_902774605.1 uncultured Methanobrevibacter sp. | reverse complement strand
GATTAAGAGTGATGTTTTCAAAAGTACAGTCCTTGATTAAATCCTCAGGCTTGTAACTTGGATTAGTTTCGTCACCTAATTTGATAAATGGAGTTGTTATACTTACATACTTAGTCGCAGTGTGATCATTGACATTGAAGTTTTTGAAATTAATGCCAGTTATTGAAGAATTTGAAGTGCTGAAGTCTATAAGTGCATAGCTAGCACCATAATCCTTTAAATCCAGTGTTGATTTACTGGTATCGGATTCATTTGCTCCACCATACAAATGTATTACGAGTTTGATATTTTTTCCACCATTGAAACCTCCCAAACCGTTGAAAGCAAGATAATTAACACGATAACCATCTGATGCATAACCTGTCTGAATAGTACCTACTCCAGCATCCCCATAGCCTCCTGTGAAAGTTTTATTATTTAAAAATACTTTCCACTCGGTTGTTGGGGTTTTACCTTTTTGAACTTCCTCTTTTTGAATGTAATCCCTTATTCCATAAAAGATTGACTTGAAAAGCCTATCCAATGGGACATTATCAACATCCGCATAGTCAGTATCATAATCGACTCCGTAGATAAATATTCCAGGAGTTATAGCACTTAATACATCTTCATCACTGCTTGCCTGCAAGTACTGAGGACTTGACTTGAGCAAAGCCTGTGAATCATCATTTTCAACATCTTCTAGGCAATCATCATTGATTATATTACTTTGCTGTTTAGGAGACTGTTCCTTAACCATTTCTTTTTGCGGAACACTTGTCAAATTGTCTGAAGCATCAACAACTGAAACTTCCAAAGAATCTGCTGTTGCCTTTTCATCAATCTGAATTTCAGTTAGTGTCAAATTATTGTCTTCAAGAGCCGTAATCGCTTGAACTGAGCATATAATAATAAAAATAGCCATTATCACGATAAACTTTTTGCCTTTCATTTTCGATTTTCACCCCCTGGTCCAGTTAATTATATTACAAAATGAATATACATCGGCATTAAATATATTCATTGTTATATTAGAAGGTCATCACTTATATAAGTTTACACGATTTATAATAATTTATTATAAAAACATAACCAGTTAAAAACAATTTTGCATTAACTATAAACAGTTAAGTAAAATATTATTAACTAAATAAAAAATCATAACATTCACAAATAAAATTAAAAAAAAATATACTCTACCCATTACTTTTATAAACAAAGTTAAAAAAAATTAAAAAATTAAAAGAGAAAGTTAAAAGGGAGAATTATTTTTAGAAACATTATCTCTGATTTTACCATGTGCCTTAGGGTAAAATCCAGCATCAATGGATAATTTTCTCATGTTTTCCAGTATATCATTAGTGGGAATGCTTAAAGGACAATTGAAAGTGCACAGTCCACAAAGGGTGCACATGTACAATCCTGAGTTGAAACATGTCTCATCATCTTCAATGAACTTTGACATAGCAACCCCACGTCCCCCCAAGTAGTTGTTGAATCCGAATTCATTACCTATCGCATTATAAACCGGACAATTGATTAAACAGTTTCCGCAGCCTATGCAGTAAAGGCATTCATCGATTGCCTCGCTTCTGCCATTATCCAACAGTATGACGATCACCCTTTCGGCACCATACATGTTTTTGAGAAGTTTTTTCTCAATATCTGCTGTCTTTGAAGGTCCGGATATTACATTCATATATGATGTTACATAGTTACCTGTTGCAAAAATGGTTTCAAGCTTTGAAACGGAGATTGCATCCTCCAATGTAGGTACAATCTTGTCAATTCCCGCTACAATGATATGCAGGTCCTTTAGTGAAACAATTGAAATGTTTCCTTCATTGTGAACCATCACGCATGACCCCTCTTCAGATGCTATCGCATTGGCCCCACTTATACCTACATTCGCATCTTTTAGCCGGTCCAGAACGTCTTTTCTTACAACTTCCATTATTTCCCGAGGCACGGGATCAACATTTACGTCAAGGGATTCATTTACAATGTCAGTGATGTTTGAAACATTAAGATGTGAAGCGGGACCGGTCGGATGAACAGGTTTGTTGTCAACCTTTTTAAGCTGCAGTATCCTATCTCCAAGGTCAGTTTCAACAACATCAATTCCTTTTTCTTTTAAGTGAGTTTTAAGGTCTATTTCACCCAATGTATTTGATTTTGCCTTTGCAACAACTGAGGCGTCATACTCATCAAGCAACCCGTCAATAATTTTTAAAGCTTCAAAAGAATTATCGGTCATTTTGCATTCGATATCATTTCGTGAAAATGATTCCAATAGCTGAATTATCAACTCATCCTTGTTTTCAATTGAGAATTTCTTGATTTCACGAACCCTTTTGACTAGTCTTTTAGTGGAAGGGGATTCCTTAATGGAGTCTGATCTGCTCTTGACTGTATTGAATGATTTTCTCATTGTTTCAAGTTCACTTTTCTTCATCCAAACCACCATATTTCACTAGAAATTCAGTCAAATCCAGAACTTCCAAATCATCATTTTCCAGATTAAGCTTACAAAACGGACAAGCGGCAATCAAAATTTCACAACCAGTGTCTTTAGCCTGGTTAATTCTTGACTTGGCCAGTTCATCTGCAATTTCAGGATAAGCTGATTTCACTCCACCACCCGCTCCGCAGCATAAACTGTTTTCGTGATTATTTTCCATCTCAACAATATCAGCCACGCTTTCAATGACACTTCTCGGATCGTCAAATATCTCCATGTGCCTTCCCAAATGACATGAATCGTGATATGTGACATTGAAATCCTTTTTTGAAAACTCAAGTCTGCCTTCAGCAATTAATTGCCTAAGCAGTTGTGAGACATGAATAACATCAATGTTTACATAATCTTCCTTAAAGGTTTTATAACAACCTGCACAGGAGGTTAAAACTGTTTCGTCATTAAAAACCTCACTATTTTTTTTAATTAACTCTTCAGCATCTTTTAAAAACCCTGTTCTAAGCAAGACTGAACCGCAACATGACTCATCTTCCAAAATATGATAATCGACACCAGCAAGATTCAGTAATTTCTCAGTTGCATCTTGAATAGATGGCTGTTTTTCTCTTGCAGTGCATCCCCTAAAATAAAGCATCATTCTTCCTCTTCATCGTCAAGAGTTATTTCATTTGAAAGCGCAACTTCCTTAACCATCTTATTGACCTCATCCTGAAGTATGTCGAGCCTATTGTATAGTCTGAACATGATATAGAACAGCACTACGAACACTACAATGATGATGAAATCCAATCCCCTGGTTATTCCGAAGAGTTTTGCGAAGCGTTCACTGTATGATGGGAATATTGAAAATACTATTACAAATAGCCACAATATGGTCCATAAGATTACAGTAGCTAAAGATTGCTTCTCCTTCAGATACCTATAGAAGAACCATAAAATGGCCAATATGGATATGATTGGAAATAATATTGAATATAATAACATTTAATCACCTTAAAATTGATGTTTAATCATTTGAATCAGAATTTTAAATGCCTCTTTGACGTTTGTCCCCTTTGCTTGTGTTTCAGGAGTGTAAATTGTCTTAATTGGCACTTCCGCAAATGGAATATTGTTATCGTTGACTTCACGAATGAATTCTGATGAAATCAGATATCCTCTAGCATTGATGTCAATCTTGCGCAATGCATCAATGGTTATTGCTCTGAAGCCTGTTTGGGAATCGCTTACATTAACCCTATAGAATATCCTGGTGAGCAAGTTCATCACGGCATTTGCAAAGTTCCTGCTCATTGGCATGTCCTTAAGGGGCCTTACGCCTATAACGGCCTGGGCTTCACCGCTAACCAAGGGTTTAATAACATTGTCCAAATCATCAGCTGAGTGCTGGCCGTCAGAATCCATGCTGACGACATATTTTGCGTCAAACTGGAATACCGCATCAAATCCTGTTTGAGTTGCAACTCCCACTCCCCTGTTGATTATGAGTGAGAATATATGAATCTGGTCTGGATATTTCTGTTTAGTTTGCTTTATGACATCGAGAGTGTTGTCTGATGATCCGTCATTGACAACAATCATGTTGTACCCTTTCTCAGCTATGGATTCAAGCACCGGCTGAATCCTTGTTGCCTCATTATATGCCGGCAGAATAACATATGTTGATTTCTTATCTTCCTTTGAAACTTCAAAACTCATCGTACACCTTACTATAATGGTCCTGCATCCTCTTTACCTTCACGCATTCCCATTCCTGCTTCTTTTCTCATGGCTTTTCTAGAATACATCATCTTGATTAGGTTTTGAGCATGTTCACGAGCCCTGTTTTCTGCAAGTTTCGCAAGCTCCACAGGATCTTCCTCCTCATCCTCATGAACGAATACCTCTAGAATGTGAGTGTTGGTCATCAATTGTGCATTTATCAATCCGGTTGATGCCTCATGGGCACACATCTTATCCTTTTCCATAGGACCAGGCATTCCCAATGCCATCACTATATCACAGTTTTCCTCTTCTATGAGGATTTTCGCTGTGACCGGTAAGTCCTTTACTCCCGGAACTGTTTCACGGATTATCTTCAAGTCATATGCATTCTTTTTTAACTCATCAATTGCCGCTGATGCCATGTCAAAACGGGCAAATGTGGTATCACATATTCCAATCCTCATGTAATTTCACCTTATAAAAAACTATGTTTCTATTAATATATATGTTTATTTGAAAATAAGAAAGTATTATTATTTATTACTAGCAGTAATACTTTGATTATTATAATTATGAAAAAAATCTGCTTTAAAAAAAAATTAGTTTTTATCGATTAACTGTAAAAACTTATCCTTAGCTTCCTCGATTGTCAGAGGATAGTCATTTTCCATGTCAAAGCCTTCAGCCTCAAGCTGCTGGAAAAGTTCAGTGACAATAGGAACCTTCAAATTAGCTTGCTCTAATATCTCAGGCTGAGCAAAAATCTCCTTTGGAGACCCTTCAGCAATCAGCAAACCGTCAACCAAAACGAAAACACGTTTTGCATAATTAGGAACCAGGTCAACTTCATGTGTTGAAATTATAATTGTGATTCCTTCATCATTTAATTCTTTTAACAATTTTGTTAAGTTAGTGACTCCCTGAGGGTCAAGGCCCGCGGTAGGTTCATCCAAAACCATTATTTGAGGTTTCATTGCAAGAATGCCTGCAATTGCAACTCTTTTCTTTTGACCACCGCTCAAGTGATGAGGGGCCTTTTTTTCAAAACCGCTCATGCCAACACGAGCGAGAGCCTCTTCAACACGATCCTGCACTTCCTCCATCGGCAATCCCAAATTCAATGGCCCGAAGGCAACATCCTCCTCCACTGTCGGGGCAAATATCTGGTCATCCGGGTTTTGAAAAACGATTCCAACCTTCTGCCTGAATTTAAGCAATGACTTCTTATCATACTTCAATTCTTCACCGTCAATGAAGACCTGTCCTTCATCAGGCTCGTAAATACCGTTTAAATGTAAGAAGAGTGTTGATTTTCCAGCACCGTTTTTTCCTAAAAGAGCAACCATTTCTCCCCTTTCGACTTTTAAGCTTACTCCCTTCAATGCCTGATAATCCGCATTATATGAATATTTAATATTTTTAACTTCTAACATGATTGATTACTCCCTTTTTCGTGGTTCATAAATAGGCAATTCACCAGTGTATCCTCTGGAATCTAAAGAATGCTGCAATGTTTCACTTTTATCCAAAGACCGTAAAAATATTGTACTTGCAAGTGCCCCTAGAGACCTGAATGAATTCCAGTAAGAATGATATCCCAATCTGGTTTCCTGCGCCTTCTGCATAGTGTCAATTTCATTGAGGAAAATGAAGATTGAATTGTACATTAAAAGTGCGATTTCAATGAAAATCTTTGGAACCTTCAAAGTGGCAAGACAATGCAATATCTTAGCAATTGGTGTAGTTAAAGCAAGAAAGCCCAATAACGGCAAACATCCAACTACCCTAAAGAATGTGTATACACCATAGTGCAGGGAATCTGTTGTAACGACAATGCCCAATATTCCTGTTTCATAAATCACTTCACCCTTTCCAAAGAAGAATATTAAAAACAGACATGTGATAACGACAAATGCCATCGGAATGGATAGGAATTTCAAGTAGGAACGCCAGTTAATTTTTGCTATTGCTAAAATCACTATAGACATCACTGTAAATATGAATATGTCAAAATATAGATTATCAAGTGCCAAAGTTAAAATTAACAATATGATTGTTAAAAACAATTTAAAATAAGGATTTGATTCAGTTAATTCATTATGATGCGCAATATAATCCATATCAAATTTCATAAAAATCACTAAAAAAAGAAAAAAGATTAAAGAAGATTAATTATTCTTCTTTACCTTGTCCTCTCCAGTAACCGAAGAAGTAACCAATAATGATTGCTCCTATAGCTGCTTGAAGAGCGAATAATAAGCTTTCAATTTCTCCACTTGGTGGCTCCCAAATTGATGAGAACCAAGGTTTAAAATTAGTGGATTCTATAGCTTCACTAGCTGCGTCATCAGATCCACCGAAATATCCGTCGTCTTCCCCATGGCCATTAAACATTATTAATGGTGCGACGAAAATAATTGCACAAATTACTGCTAAAATTATTAATGTTGATGTCTTCATTTTTAATCACCTTATGCTTCATTAGGAGCTAATGCACCAAGTTTGTCTAATAATTTTGGTTTGTAAGCTTTTAATCTATCCCATATAATTACTGTTAATATACCTTCACCAATAGCTAATGGTACTTGAGTTACTGCAAAGATAACTAAGAAATTAGTTAATGCTGCACTGAATGTAGGTGCAGGGAATGCGAAAGCTAATTGGAATGAGGTAGCAACGTAAGTCAATAAGTCACCTAAAAATGCTGCAAAGAAAACAGCGATTGTTGATGAAATACCAGCTTTTGTCAAACCTTTATATACTAACCAAGCGACTAACGGTCCAACAATACCCATGGACACAATGTTTGCTCCTAAAGTGGTTAATCCACCGTGAGCAAGTAATAATGCTTGGAAAATTAGCACGATAGTTGCGAGTACTGCAGTTACAGCAGGTCCGAATAATGCAGCACCTAATCCGTTACCACAAGGGTGTGAACAACTTCCAGTAACAGATGGTAGTTTCAAAGATGATAAGACGAACATGAATGCCCCACTCACCGCAAGCAATGCTTTGGATTCAGGGGTTTCATCTACGATTTTTTTGATTTGATATATACCGAAAGCAACGACTATGATTGCGACAACGAACCATATGATACACCATTGCAATGGTAAATATCCTTCCATAATATGCATAAATTAATTCCTCCAAATTTATATCAAAATGATTTGATAACTTTCTCAATAAAAACTTAAAATATAATTAAACTTTTATAAAGTTTTATTGATAATGTTATTATATTAGTTATTACATATAAATGTATAGGAAAAAGTAATACTATTAAATTAGGCAGACCTAAATTATTAATTTGAAAAATAAAAAATCGGAGATACCATGAATATAAAAAATAACCTAATATTGGCGCTTGACGTGATGAGCGAAAGCGAAGCAATAAAAATTTGTGACTCAATTAAAGATAACATCGACACAATAAAGATAGGATATCCCCTTGCACTAGCCGAAGGCCTTGAAATAATCAACAAGCTAAAAGAAAAATTCGATTTCAAAGTAATATGCGATTTCAAGGTAGCAGACATCGACGCAACCAACTCAAAAATATGCGACGAAACATTCAAGGCAGGGGCCGACGCAATAATCTGCCACGGATTTGTAGGATCAGACAGCGTGCAGGCATGCCTTGACATGGCAAACAAGCATGGAAAGGAACTGTTCCTACTGACTGAAATGTCACATCCAGGAGCAAAAATGTTTCTACAGAAAAACGCCGATGCAATTGCCGAAATGGGAGTTGAAATGGGAATCAAAAACTACGTGGCACCGGCAACAAGACTGGATCGCCTATCAGACATAAGAAACATCGTAGGAGACGAATCATACATAATATCCCCAGGCGTTGGAAAGCAAGGCGGCGACGGCAAGAAAACATTGCAATATTCCAATGCGATAATTGTCGGAAGAAGCATCTATGAAGCGGAAGACCCGAAAATTGCATGTGAAAATTTAATCAAATCTCTTGATTGAAACTAAACATTTTTTTAATATAAAAAAAATAAATATATTATTGTTCTTATTATCATTGAACAAAATCAATTAAAATGGAGGAAAAAAGCATGGCAAGTGAAGTAACAAAAATGATTATGGAAACTATCTTAGCATTAATCACCACCGCATTTGCGTTCGTTGCAGGTGAAGCATGGAACAGTGCAATCCAAGCATTAATTGAAGAAACCATCGGAACTGGAAGTGCATTATCCAGTTTATTCACTTACGCTATCATAGTTACCGTCATTGCAGTTATCGTAACCGTACTCATTGCAAGAGTTGCAGGCAGAATGGGTATAGAAACCGAATAAGCAAAAAATAATAAAGGAATTTTTTTAAATTCCTTTTTTTAACTTCTTTTTTTAATTTAACTTTTCAAAAAAAATACCACCAATCAAGTAAGCGATTTCAAACAGAATGAAGTAAACGAACACCATAATATCGAATGCACCACAGATTGCCAGTAATAATATAACTATTTTCAATACAAACCTATACTCGAAAAACAGATTTAAGAATTTATTGTCAGCGACGGTTGATATTAACTCATGGCCAACCTCATCAGCTAAAGCACCTAAAATACAAATCAACAACACTGCAAGGCTCATTTCTGGAATTCCTGCAATCAAACAGATTACAATGAAAACAAGCAAGGTTATGACATGATGAATACCATCAACTTTTAATGCCAACAAGTTACCTATTAGTATAGAAATGAAAATATAAGCAGCACCAACATCACTTATAGTGGCAAATGCTGAGGCAAGGCCGCACAACACGCCAATGCCGCTTGCCATCACCAAATCCTGATTGACATCAAACAGGTCATCTGAATATTTCATGAAAAATCCTGAAAATAAAAATAAAAATGATAAAATAATATAATTCATTTTATCACCTTAAATCTTATCTAAAGCAGCTGCATAAATAAGCGGAAAAATAACAGTGACGTCTCCAACCACACTTGCAAGGTTAGAACCGCATTTAGCCTTGGCCCATGATTTGGCCTCCTCCAATGGAGCTCCACCTAAACTGCCTGCTTCAGGCCGGTCCATTGTGATTTGAACGGCAGCATCCAAACCTCCTTTAATCACATTTGAAGCAAGGGTGTAATGCTTGGTGAGTCCTCCGCCTAAAAGGATGGCACCAACCTTCTCTGACTCGAAAACAATGTCTGAGAGATAATGCATGTCTGCAACTGCATCGACTGTGAAATCATGATCCTGATTGAATATCCATAATTGCAGACCTATCATTGAATCAATCAAACCAGGTGCAAAAATTGGGACATTGTTTCTTGCGGCGGTTGCAACAAATGAGTTTTCATCCTCAACAAGCAATCCTATTTCATATAACAATTCCTGAATGGATATCACTTGTTTTTGAGAGGAAATCCTTTCGAACATTTTAATGATTTCAGCTTCAAATATTGTGAAATCATCGGAACCGACATTGATATCGGCGATTCTTCCTATTCCCTCCTCATTCAGTTCCTCATCGTCCTTGCCTTCATGGCGATAATGACTTCCTCCAAATGCCTCGACAAGGTCATGGGTGATGTTGGCTCCGCTTGCAACTATCAAGTCAACATGGCCGTCATCAATCATCTTGGTCACGATATTTCTCATCCCACCTGGAATCAGCGGACCTCCAAGGCTCATGAATACACTCATCTCATCATCCTGAATCATGTCTGCAAGTATGTTTGTTGCGCGTGCCACTCTACCTGCACCTAAAACTCCGGATTGGTCAAATTGATTTATCAAATCAATTACTTTCATACTCCTATCTACATTAATCGGGTTAACTTTCATTAAATCACTTAAAAATTAATTTGTAACTATTGGAAATTGTTTTAAATTGGTTATGCTGTCAATCAAATCGGTTCTTGTGACAATTCCAAGCAGAACCTGGTTATTGTCCGCTATTATCAATCTTGAAATTGATTTTTTAAGCATTACCTCAATTGCATTAGCAATTTTCATATCCTCATTGACTATAACCACATTGGTTGACATCAGCTCGCCGACAGTCTTTCCTTCATTATCATCCGCAATTGCCTTTACAAGATCGGTTAATGTGAACACACCCACTATTTTTCCCTTATCAATTACGGGCGCACCGTCAATTTCCTTGTCGGCCAATTTTTTAGCGGCTTCCTTAACCGAACAGTCCAATGCAAATGAAATGACATCACGACTTGCAATATCCCCTACAGTCTGCTTGGGAATGCTTCTAATGGTGGTAGTGTCCACAAGCAGGATATTGTCCATGTCATCACGGCCAACGATTTCACCCATTACACCTAAATTGTTAACGGGTGTTGGGCCAATGCTTATTGTGTCGCCAAGGTTCAAGTCCTTAATGTTTCCCAATACCTTAATTGCCGCTTCACATTCCTTAGGCTGAGGAACACTGGTGAATTCTATTCTTGCAACGGACACATCCTCAAGCTTTTTGCCGTCCTTATAAATCGGCACCTTCGAATCCCTGTCTGAGACTGTAATGTTTAATGCATGATAAGCTTCTATTGTTGGTTTATATCCTCCTCTAGGTCCTGGCACTCCTTTAACTAGACTAAGGCTCCTTAATGATTGCATCTGGTTACGTATTGTTCCCGGGTTCCTGTTCATAACCTCAGCAATGTCCTCGCCCTTGATTGATTTGCCGTTTGAGGATTGATAT
>NZ_CACYJE010000060.1 GCF_902774605.1 uncultured Methanobrevibacter sp. | reverse complement strand
TGGAACCGGACAGGATAGTTAAAATCCCCGACGATTTCAATCCACTGGTGTCTGCATTCATAGAACTGATAAGCGTAGCATATCAGGGAATAAGCAAGTTTTCAGAAATCTCAATCACCCCAAAAGACACATTGGGCGTGTGGGGAGACGGAAACCTTGGATTCATAACTGCATTATTATTAAAGGAGAAATTTCCCGACTCAAAAGTGATGGTGTTTGGAAAGCACCTTGAAAACCTTAACCTCTTCTCATTTGCAGACGGAATATATCAAATCCACAATGTCCCGGATGATTTGGCAGTTGACCATGCATTCGAATGCGTCGGGTCAAGCGCATCACAATCAGCAATAGAGCAAATCATCGACCTGATCAACCCTCAAGGAACAATTAATCTCTTCGGAGTAAGCGAATATCCAGTGCCTATAAACACCCGAATGGTATTGGAGAAGGGATTGACAATTCAGGGAAACAGCAGATCCGAAAGGGAAGATTTCATAGGCGTCGTTGAAACCCTCAAAAAGGACCCTCAACTCTTTGAGCACCTTGAAAAGCTAATCACCAATGTCTGTGAAATAAACTCATTGAATGACTTGAAGGATGCATTCGACAGGGATTACATTTCACAATTCGGCAAGACCATCCTGAAATGGAACAAGTAACCGCTAATAGAATTCATTGATTATCCTTAAGGATTCCACCCTATAATAATTCCTGTCTTTCCTATTGCATATTACCGGAAGCATTTCAACTTCGCTAATGTCCCTTCTGGTTAAAAGGGCATTGTTTCTTATTTTGCTTTTAATTCCTTCAAGGATAACTTCGCATGGATCGTCCTGGCTGCAATAGAGCTTTATGCTAAAATCGGAGTCTGACTTTATTGGACATTCCCTGACGCTAACATTCACTGTTCTAGGGCATATCAGGAAAATGTTCACTTTTTTCCTGTACTTTTCATAAAGGTTTTCAGCCAATTCAATGTACTTGGCAAGTTCAACCACATCAAAATCCACTAAATGATAATCCAAATAGATTATTTCCCCGTCTTCTGCAGCGAAAATGTCGCCTCCATTGAGGACTCCGTCATCGACTCCGACTGCATCCTTTGGAGTGATGTGGGTAATTTTTCTTGGTTCCCCGAATTTTTCCCTAATGATTTCCTTTTGTTTTTCAAAATCTTTTTGATTCATAATAAAACCTTCTAAAATTTAATTTGCATTCTTTATATTTGCTCTCATTATTTATAAATGGTTAAGTTCTAAATTAGGGAAATATTTAAGGTTTAAATCAATTTTACAAGCTTATTATAATTTTTTATTCACCATATGCTTTTTCAGTGGCGCATGAAAAATAAGTTGCGAAGTAATTATTATGATGTGGGGACAAAATTATGTAATGAACTAAAATTTTAAAAGTGATATTATGGATTATGAAACAATAATTCGAGAAAAATTCCCAAAATGCGACGTGGAAGTGATAACTCCAGGCATATTTGAAACAGACCAGTTGATAGAATACATTACAGATGACATCATAGTCTATCAGCCCCATTCGATCATGGTGTACAGGCATATGCTGAGATTTCTGATGAACGTTAACGTCAGGGGGAAAATATACTATCTGGACGGTTTTTCCGATGACGACATATCCCTGATTCATGAGGGGCTTTTAAAGTTCACCTGGAATAGGGATGTTAAGATCAACCTCTTTAAAAACTCCAATCCCGACAAGGATGTTCTGGGATTATAATTGGAAGAACTCGTCACAATACTCGCAGTAATAATTATTCTCGGATCCGCAGCAGTTTGTGATGATTATCGTGTTGGTTAATGATTCCTCGGCAAGTTCATCATAAGGCTCGCCGTGAAAAACCTTCACCAATTCTCTTTTGCAATAGGGACACTTCATAATAATTAATATATGGATAACTTCAAATATTAATATAGGTGAAAAAATATGATGATTAATCTCGGAGCGGAATTCGGCTCTCATTTGGAATCCAGTGAAGATGCAATGGAACTTATTGACATTTTAAACAAAATCCCGAAAGACGATTTCATAATCGATTTTAAGGAAGTTCATTTTGTTACAATGAATTTCGCACAAGCATATTACACTGCCAAATACGAATCTGACAAGAAAATCTCAGAAATTAACCTGTCAGATGAAGTGACTGTTGTTATGGGCGCTGCTGACGAAGCATGCAATCCATAATCCTTATTTTTTTTTAAAAGACAAAAAATTGTCCAACTCTGAAAAATTGTTTTCTCAAAGGAAAATTGTTATCATACGAAACTGCTTGTTTTATATACTTTTTAATCCAAAATAAGATTGTTAACTATCAAGCTGTTTAAATCCGGATTTTTTTCATCTTGTAGTTAATTATTGGATAATGAACATATTTTTAATGGGACATTAATTGGAATTAGATTAAATAATTTTGAAATTCAAAATATTTATGAGTTAATTGAAATAAATAAACCCGATATGTATAAATTAGGTGCTATAAATGATTATTAAAATTAATGATGAAATAAATCAAGCCTTGGATTTCAATCAGTCTGTGACTACTTTAATTAATAAAATAAATCAAATTAATGAAACGGATTTCATCATTGATTTTGAAGGAATTATTTTCATAAGTCGAAGTTTTGCACAAGCTTATTATGCATCTAAAAAACGTTCTCCTAAAAATATTGATGAAATCAACTTGTCAGGGGAAGTTAAACCATGATGGAAATGGTTGAAAAGCAATTGATGCTCTAATCATTTTCAAATATTCTTTTTTAATCTAAAATTTTTCATTTACTTCTTTTCAGGCATTCGGCTTTTTATATTTATTGGATTAGTGATTGTTGGGAGTTTTAACTATTTGTTAATTCAGTTCAGATGAAAATAAACATTAATTGTACTCCATTCTTTTTTTAAAAGAAAAGTTGTCTGAGAGTGAAAAATTGTTTTCTCGGCTAAAAATTGCTCTAACTCATAACTGGCTATTTTAAATATTTTGTAGACCATATTAGAATATCAAGGATGCATGTTGAGTTAAATAATTGTAACTGATTATTTTTGATAAAAATGCTTAACTGCACAGGGTTTTAAACAAAATTATTAATCATTAGGGTGGTTTATTGATGAAAGAAAAATTTTGTGAAAAATATTTTAACAATACCGTTAAGCCAAAGCATTTGAGGGAATTTGAAGCAAAAACACCAAATGGCAACCTGATCAAGGGCTATATTTCAAGAAAACCAAACAGGTATCTCGGCTCAATGATAATAACTCACATCACAGAAAAGAACGGTGAAAGCTATCAAACAGAACAGTTCATCCAATCATTTCCCAAAATCCACTACTGGGACAAAAGGCACAAGCTCAAGGAGGATGAAGGTCAAATCATATATCATTGCCAGGAAAAACTCGATGGAACATGTCTTATAATTTACTCACTTAACGACAAAAACGGCAATTCCATTGAAATCATTCCAAAATCAAGAAGTCAGGCAGTGGCCGATAATAGAATCCTCGACATGTACAGGCTAATCGACAAGAAGGCCATTGAGGAGTTTTTCACCAACCCAATTCATTTCAACGACACATTGATGTTTGAACTTTACGGGATACTGAACAGGCATGACATCGCCCATATGGATGCCTATATCGACATTGCATTGATTGGAGCCTATATTGGCGAGACATTCCTTGACCATATTTCAATCCTCAACTGTTCGGACCTTGACAATTTCAAAATCCCCGATACAGTATTCTCCATTGAAAAGCACAGCAATGAAAATTCATTTTCAATCAGGTGGAATGACGACAACATCAAGCTCAAAAACTACAAGATTGATAGTGAAAGTACTTTTCCGACACTATTCGATGCAATCCAGGAAATAAAGTCATTGTTGGAGAAGGTCAACCAGGAATACTTCAAGCACAACGAAAGAAGGGTCATTGAGGGCATAGTGATTAACGGGGAGCACTTCCTCAACGGCCAAATGTATCTTAAAGTCAAGCCAAGAGATCTTGAAGAGAAGGCAAGAAAATTGGATTCAGTGCCTCGAAGATTCGTGTTGAAGGAGATTCAAAAGTACTTCGATGAGTTCGGATCCAATGTCGAGAGACTTTATGAAAACGACGATACTCACTACATCAAATATGTCAAGCGGCAATTGAGGGAGGAATTCTCCTATGAGCAGATTGAAAATCCAAGGACACTCCGCAGGATAAGGAATACCTTCATGGATGTTTGGGACTCCCAGATTCCGCCAAAAAGCATCCAGAACATCTGTGACGAACTGGTACATGAAAACCCCGAATCAAGCGTCACTGAACTGATGAAGATATTTGCCAGGACATACCCTAGCAAGAAAAGGCAGTCAAGCTATGCGTTTAACATATTTTCAAAAATCATGAGCAGGTGATGGGGATGTTGGATGTTTTAGATGTGGGGAATATAATTTTGCTTTGCGTGCTTGCAATATTGATATATAAGAATAGGGATTGGGAGCACCGGCCAGTATTTATCGTATGCTTCGTGCTGATTCTGATTGCAGTAGTATTGACAATCATTTTCACTGATTAAATGAATGTAAAAAATATATGTTATCATATATAAAGTTAATAACATGAATGTTAAGGTAAAGCCTGTTGAACTGATAGAACTGTTCTATGATTTGATATTCGTGTATGCAATATCAAAGCTGACCGCACTGGTATCAGAGCCGGTAAATGGTGCAATTGCGCCATACAGCTTTTTCACATACATCATCACGTCATTTGTAATCCTGCAGGCATGGCTTTACTTCACCAATTACGTCAACCGCTACGGGCAATGGGAATGGCATGATTACCTTTTGGCCTGCGTGAACATGATTGCCGTAATCTACATGGCAAACACGATATCGCCGAACTGGGCATCCATGTCACTCACTTTCAACCTGTCCATGCTCATAATGCTTTTGACTGTGGTGATATTATATGTGATTCAGGCAAAACGGGAAAACTCCCTTAAGGGAGCGGCTGGAAACTCAATATCAATCCTTTCAATCGTCTGCATTATATATCTGATAGCGATAATCTCATTAGTATTCAATGTGGATGTCCATTATGTGCTTCTGATGGATGTGGTGGCAGTAATCGGCGGTGCTTTCCTGCCGTTTTTCATCAGGGGACAGTTCGACAAGAGCATCATTAGCTTCCCTCATCTTGTTGAGAGGTTCGAGCTTTTGACAATCATAACCTTCGGCGAGGCCATTGTGGGATTGACTCACTTCTTTGATGTGGCCAACTTCACATTAGTCCCTATTCTTGTATTCTTCATTGTCCTTACAATGTTTGGAGGTTATGTGGTTCAAATCCATAATCTGATGGAGCACCATAGGGTGGAGCGTTCGTTAAGGCTGATGTTTAGCCATTACTTCATAGTGATAAGCATCAATCTCGTGACTGTCGCATTGGAGCTCGTACATTCGGGAGATGTGAATCCGGTCTTTGCAGCGGGTTTGATGATGGTTTCACTAGTGATATTCTATGTTTCCATAATGGTCAACAAGGAGTATTATAAGGAAAACATTAAATTAACCAAAAAAGATATATTAGAAATGATAATGACCACCCTTTTGGGAATAGTTGTTATTCTGATATTTATTTCAAACTTATATGCTTTCCTGATTGGAAGTTTAATTATAACATTCGGCAATTTCACAATATTGCTGATGAAACAAAAAAGGTGTTTAAGTGAGTGAACAAAAACTAGAAATATTTAACGTATTGGACTATTTAAATAAGGGTAATGAACTAGACTACATGTTAAAAGAAGGGCAATTCGGAACATTCCCTTCAGCTCAAGACTGTGTTAAATACTTAGTGGATGAAGGATACCTTGAAGGAGACCTTGGCGAGATAGAGGCAGTTGGCGAAGAGGGTGAAAAATTAACTGCTGAAGAAATATCCAAAAAATACACTGTAGCAGAGCTGAAAGACATTCTAAGGGAAAACGGCCTTAAAGTGTCAGGCAAGAAACAGGAATTGATTGAAAGAGTGTTGCCTGTGCTTAACGGTGAAACAGAAACTGAAAAGACCGGTTCATTAGATGACTTTAACAAATCCTCTGATTTGACATTAACTGATAAGGCAAAAGAATTCCTAAAGGAAAACGAGTGGATCGACCTCTACAATTTTGCGCTTGTCGCATTCAGATTCGAGGACTATGAAACCTATGTTGCAAACTCATCAGCGGACATGATTGAAACAGGTTTGAAATTCTGTGATGAGATACTGTCCCGTGCAATAATGATGCCGAACCACTTCCTGGTGTTCATCGATGCGCTTTCCGCAAAAGCACACGTATACGCTTACGATGGGGATTACGAATCATTCCTTGACTATGACCTGCAAAGATACATTTTAGGATTGAACCCAATATCCCTGGATGCACAAAGCTATGCAAGCTATGATGTGGTCAATACCGCAAACGTCACCAACATTAAAAACGTGACAGAAGTGCTTAAGATGGGCAGTCTGAAGAAGAGATTTGATAAGATATGGGCCAAATCACATATTCACAACACCACCGTGCCTAAAAAGACATGCTATAAAATACTTCAAAAGGCTATTGGCGGTGCAGACCTTGAAGAGTTGAACTTTGACGTTAAGGAAAAATACTTTAGTAAAAAATTCGGATTTTAGATTATGAAGCGTAAAGTTGCAGGAATAGTATTTTTAATCGCCAGCCTGTACTATATTGTAGCTGAAGCTATTTCGGCAACTCATTTCAATGCTTCACTTTACAATACATATGCCATCCACACCATTTCCGAACTCGGAATCCCAAATGTTAACTCGCCGCTATTCTGGTTGATGAATTCCGCGTTCATATTGATGGGACTGGCACTGCTTTTCGCCAGTTTCTATAAGTTCAAGGATTATATTGTTAAAAATAATGCTGTTTTCTATATGCTCACTGCCGTAACTGCAATTGGGGTTATCATTGTCGGATTTGTTCATGGGGGAAACCCATTGACTTCAGGATACCATACTCTCGGTGCAGTGATGGCCATTCTTGGAGGCAACATTCTGCTTGTCCTTGTTTCAAGGTCAATGGAGGTATTTGAATCATATCAGAAGGCCGCCTTGATTTTGGGGATAATTGGATTGGTGGCGTTTTGGATAATGTTTTTCAACATGCATAACATCTACATGCCTGTCCTTGAGAGGCTGTCAGTTTACACGCTGATAATCTGGTGTTTTCTGACCGGAGTTCACATCATCAGAAATTAAAAATGGCATTGATTATATTATAGTTTCACTGAACTGTTCAGTATTTGCTTAACTGTTTTTTTTAAAATTATCGAATCAAATATAAAAAAGTAACCTTTTACTCACCAACATATAGATTCAAGTACAAAGATTTATATAGTTCATAAGTTAATAATCTTTCAAGGTGATAAAATGACAAACTTAGATAATGAAATTGAAGAAAAAATCTTAGCAATTGTCGAAAAATACCAAAAGGAAGAAACAAAACTTCTAAACTACCTGATCACTGATGATGAAATAACCTTTTTCTCACCAGTGGCAAATGGCAGTCAAATAACAGCTGAAGACTTGGAAAAAGTCGCAAGCATTCTGGACGGTTCATTTGCAGGAATGGAAGTCGTTAATCAGGAATACAGATTTAAATTTAAAATGGGTTGCTAAAAACCCATTTTTCATTTTAAATCATATTCATATAAAAGAAACCTTTCAAAACCAACCTCATCATAATATTCTTCAACAGTGTCAATGTATTTAAACCCTAAATGTTTGAAAACACTTTCAGCACCATCATTTCCATAAATGATGTCAACTCGGAAGCCTTCTTGTTATCTTTCAGCGAATATTTCCTGATGATATTGAATATTTCTTTGCTGATTTTCTTGCCTCTGCAGCCAGGGTCGACTGCAAAAGCATGAATGACAACAGTTTCACTTGCCTCGGCATTCACAGCCCAATTCGCATCATTGTAGCGTCCGCCAAAATTATTATTCACAATAATGCTTGAAACAATCTTTTCATCAGGCTTATAAATATATAATTCTTCTTTCAAAATCGAATTTTCAATATACTCCAAATCAGGATAATTCTCATTCCATTTGGGGTTAAAATAATCATTTGGTGTGTTTATGATATTTCTGTAAAAATCTAGAATATCCATTGATTCATGGATTTTTGCTCTTCTAATCTGAATCAGGGGTCCTGCCTTTCCAAATACTCCTGGGTCTTTTTACACTCAAGCATGCATTTTGTACAGCCAAGCCCTGCCTTATACTGGTCAATGATGTACTCGCTGCACACGTCAATGTCAATAATGTCTGAGCGATTCAAACAGTCATTCCACTTTTGAGGATTAATCGCATCAACAGGACATGCATCCTGGCAATTGGTGCACTCATCACATTCGGAATCTGTGATTGGTGTGTCGAATTCAAGAGGCATGTCGGTCAGTATTCCTCCAAGTGCAATTGCAGAGCCGTATTCAGGGGTGACAAGTAGTGCTGATCTTCCTATCCATCCCATTCCTGATTTTGTGGCAATTGTCTTGTATGGAAGAATGCTCAATAGTTTTTTCATGTCGCATTCATTGCGTGCCATTGTCAATCCAAATGCATCATATCCGAGATTTTTGATGTATTCCTCTCCTTTAAGCGAAATTTCGGTCAGCCTGTCAATCTGTGCATGAAAGCACTTCCAGTAGGATTCAAAATCCTCTTGGTTAAGAAATTCCATGGCTTCAAGGGGAAGCTTCAAGACAATGCTTATTCCATTTGGCAAATCGATGAATTCCCTGGCAAGGCCGTTCACGTCAGCAAAACCGACCTTGCTTGCACCCAAACTTATCAAGTAATCTTTAAGGTCACTCATTTCAGACATAATAATGATTATATTTTATGAATATATAAATGATATTGTAATGAATTTCTAACTTAAAGACTTATAAGCAATTAAGTTAAATATTTAATGTAGTGATAAAATGAATGATATTGATGTTTTAGTTGAAGCCCTGCCATTCATTAAGCAATTTTATTCCAAAAAAATTCTAATAAAATATGGTGGGCACGCAATGATTGATGAAGAGGCAAAATCCTCAACTGCCCGTGATACAGTGCTGCTGAAATATGTGGGAATGGAACCCCTTATTGTGCATGGCGGAGGCCCTGAAATCTCAAGGTCCATGGAAAAACTGGGAAAGGATGCGAAATTCATCAAGGGATTAAGAGTGACTGATGAAGAGACAATGGAAATAATCGAAATGGTTCTTGCAGGAAAGATTTCCACTGACATTGTGTCTGAAATAATCAAGCATGACGGTGATGCAATCAGCCTGTCCGGAAAGGATTCCAGCCTGATTAATGCCCACAAGAAGCCTGCCAGCAAGATTGATGAGGAAATTGTTGATTTGGGTCTTGTAGGTGAAGTCGACTCCATCAACACCGAATTATTGGCAATGTTTTTAAAGAATGATTATATTCCAGTAATTTCTCCTATAGGTATCGATAAGGATGGTAACAGCTTGAATCTAAATGCAGATACGGCAGCCGGTGAGATTGCAAGCGCTATCAATGCGGAGAAATTGATAATACTGACTGATGTTCCGGGTGTTTTAAGGAATCCGTCTGATCCTTCAACACTGATTCAAAAAATAAGGATTTCTGAAGTTCCGGGTTTAATTGAAGATGGCATCATTTCCGGAGGAATGATTCCTAAAATCGAGACATGCGTAAAAGCCATTGAAAACGGTGTTAAATCCTGCCATATCATTGACGGTAGGGTAAAGCATGCAATGCTTCATGAAATCTTCACAACAAATGGTATAGGGACTATGATTTTCAAATAGTCCAAATCATTTTATTTTTTAACTTTTTTTGCTTATTGATGTGCTGTAGTTAAATATCAGGATTATTTTTCCAAGTTTGATTGTTATCGGCATATGTAATTTTTCATATTTTAATTGATAAAGTTAAATTAGGTATAATATTAGGTATATAAGCTTTAACATTTAAATATTAATTTTGCCAAATAATTATATGGTGATAATTTGTTAGAACAATATGTTCCTTTTATCGGATTAATTATTTTTGGAAACATTGAAAACTTGATTCTGGCATCACAAGGTGTTGTTCAAGGAGTAAATCCTAAAATATTAGGTGGATTAAGTATAATTGCAGTAATCATATGGTTAGTTATTGGAACTGTCGCTACTGGAGTCGCAATACAATATGCAAGCTACATCACATTTATTGGTGGTCTTGCAATAGTCATATTGGGTATCCAGTCAGTACATGGTGCTGTTAGAAACTTAAGGGCTCAGCGTGGTGAAAACAATGGTAAATCTTAAGGATTATGCACCATTTTCAGGTTTGCTTATTTTTGGAAACATAGAAAACTTGATCTTAGCGTCACAAGGTGCAGTTGCACATGTTGATCCGTTCATTTTAGGAGGATTGAGTTTAATTGCAGTTGTCATATGGTTATTGATTGGAACATACGGAACCCAAATGGCTATCAAATATGCAGATTATATTGAAATATTTGGTGGAGTGGCTATTATCATATTAGGTTTACAATCAATGATTGAAGCTATGGGAGTAACTCTTTTCCCATAACTCTTTCCATTTTATTTTTTTTTAAATAATGATGATGGAATTGGCGTAAAATTTTTCAATCGTTTTTCGTGTTTTATTCTTTTTTAATTATCTTTAAACATTTTTCTGAGTTCTCGCCTAAGCAGTTTCCAACCGTTTACTCTTGGAAGCTCGTCAAGTGCAAAAATCTTGCGGGGAACCTTATATCTTGACAGGTTTTCACGTGCATAACCAATCAGGCCATCATCGTCAGATTCATTTTCCCAGACAACTGCAGCTACTGGTATTTCTCCCCTATGGCAGTCGTTTATGCTGAATATTGCTATTTCCTTAACTGCAGGATACTTTATCAACACTTCCTCAACTTCTGTAGGGTAGATTTTCCATCCGCTCATTACGATCATGTCCTTCTTGCGGTCTGTAATGAATAAACGGTTGTCCTCGTCAAGGTATCCGACATCACCTGTGAGGAACCATCCGTCATCAAGG
>NZ_CACYJE010000059.1 GCF_902774605.1 uncultured Methanobrevibacter sp. | reverse complement strand
TATTGACCTTATTTTAAAAATTACAAAAAATTCTATTGTATTTTTACAAACACCACTCAATTACCATGATAAAATTAAAAAACAATGAAAATTAGAAGGGATTTGAATTAAAAAAATTCAGACCCCTAAAAAGATTAACTAAAAACAGGGTGGTTGACTTGAAAAGAAACGTTAAAATCCTATTGATAATTGTTTGCATTATTGTCATTGGGGGAGTCATCATGCTTGAAACCCCTCATGTCAACGACATTAAATACGAGACACTGGGCAACACCAGCATAGGCACTGTTGAGGTCGGCATTTCCGGCAATGAAAACGCCACAAAATGCATTGCACTCATCACTGGAATTCATCCGAGGGAAGTATTGTCCATTGAGCCTGAAATACAGGCCGCCCGTGAGTATGGAAATGATGATGTGAAGATACTGCATTATAAGGTTACTGTAACCGACAATCCGCAGGATTACAGTGAAGGCAGGGCAAATGGTGAAAGCCTGGTTCATGACTATGTCAATCCTCATGTTACAAGCTCGGATGCGGATGCAGTCGTCATTAGTCATTCTCATGTTCCGGAGTATGGAGAATGGTTCTATCTGGCTACTCCTGAAATGGATAATGCCTCCGTTGAAATAGCAAGGAGCATAGAGTCAAGCAGTGATTTCAACTATTATCCGGTAACTGGCAATGAGACTTACAAGTCAACATCTGCGGTTCTGGTTTCAAAGCCTATTGCACAGGCGGGTTATCCTACATTCGTTTATGAGATTCCTGAGGACATCAGCGAGGGCGACTCTACCGGTAAAACTAAGGAATTGTTTGACTTGATTGCAAGGAACCTATGATTTTTTTAAAAATAAGAAAATTAGGAAGATTAAATATATTCAAGTATTTGGAGTCCTAATTCAGTGTTCTTGTATAATCTTCCCTTTTTTGCTTCTTCATTTAAGCAAACAACTAAATTTTTTTCTTTCAAATCTTTCAGTACATTGGATACATGATTGGTTCTAAGTCCAATATCTTCTGCGATAACAGATGGTATCTTGATATTTTCTCCAATACTTTTCAGAATGTTTGTTCTGTATTCTGAGGCCATCACATATCCTACGATTTTGTAAATATCCTCATTAGTGCTTTCCATATATTTATTATTAGTCTAATTGTATATATAATAGGTATGTACATTTATGGCATATTTATATACAATTTATTCAGTAATCTATGTAAAATAACATTTTTATATATAAAATTATAAACATATTCATAAAATTTAAACTTTTTTTTAAAAATATTCATAAAATTCAAAAAAGAGTCAACTTGGTTAAGACATATTCTCCCAAATGTATAAATAAAATGGTACCCCTTGAATTTTCATCAATCATTTCCCTCAATTCACTGGCGCTTTTAACATTATCTATTAAAGTATATGAACTGTTTGCAACATAACCGATTATTTTATTATCAAACATTACTGCAATAGCATCAGGGTCATGCTCATTGTCATCATCCCTGACCAAATCGACGGTCATTCCAGGCTCAGGCGTGAAATTGTAAAAACCGCAACCTGTAATGACGAATAATGTATCATTCGTGTTTTCAAGATAATCGAGTTGCCTTTCAAATTCCTTCAATCGATCAAACTCCTTATGGGCCATAAGATAGTTTTTATGTGATTCGGCAAGCTCCTCCAAACCCTCAAGAATCTCAGCCTTCAAAAAATAGTATTCGCTTGCATCCTCGCTTTCCGGCAATGTTTCGAGGGCATTATTGATTAGCTGAAGAGCCTTGTCATTGTTGCCTTCAGGAAAAAAGGTAACCTTGGCCCAGTCATATAAAGCATTTGCCTTGTTCAATTGGATTTCACTTGAATCCTCAACACCCAATGACTTGTCAAAGCATTCGACTGCCTCTTCATGCCTTCCAAGATTATTTAGTATTATTCCCTTGAGGTTCCAGTTGGTGCAATCGTCATCACTTTTAAGCACTTGTTCTATTTCAACCAGCGCCTCCTCAAAGCGCTTCTCATTTATAAGATGGTCTATCCTGGGAGTGTTGGACACCTTGAATTTCGCCTGATGGGCATCATCATCCGAATCAATGTAGAGATAGTCCTTCATTGTTTAATAGTTAAAAGACACTAGCTTATAAATGTTGCTCCAAAAGGGATTAAAAATTTATATTGTTTTAAACAAAATTATTAATAATTTTAATAGGAACAGAGGTTTAATTATTATGGATTATGATGTAATTTATATAGGAAGCGGCAATGCCGCATGGCAAGGAGGTAGGTTTTTAAGAAAAGCAGGGCTTAAAATATTGATTGTTGAGGAAAGCCTGTACGGAGGAACCTGTGCAAACAGGGGATGCAACTCCAAGGCACTTTTAGATGCACCATATGAGATAAAGGCGTTGGCGGATAACTTTGAGGGCGTTGGCAAGGCAGGTGACTTTGAAGTGGACTGGCCTAGCCTGATGAAGTTCAAAAGGAAAAGAATAGCCAACATGGCACCATTCCTTGACGGCAAATTCGAGGAATACGACCTTGATGTCGCCCATGGCAAGGGAGTCATAGTGGATGAGCACACAGTCAAGGTCGGCGATGAAACATACACCACCGATAAGATCGTCATAGCCACAGGATTAAAGCCAGTCATCCCAGACATTCCCGGCAGGGAGTACCTGCATGACAGCACTGATTTCCTTGACATTTCAGAGCTTCCAAATCATGCAATCATCATAGGTGCAGGTTTTGTCGGCATGGAATTCGCATCAATACTTGCAGAGGCCGGACTGACTGCGGATGTCATCATTAGAGGAAACATGGCCTTGAAGTACTTCCACCAGCCATACGTCCAGAAGGTCATTGAGATTTTAAAGGAGAAAAACATCACATTCCACTTTAACGAAACAGTAACTGAACTAATCAAGGATGATAGTGTGGTCATTGATGACCCCGAGGCCAGGGTCTTGAATGTTGAAAAGGCATTGAACAGCGATGATGACTTGCGCGATCCTGACGCCAAGATAGACAACAGGGCATATGAAAACAGGTTCACAGTGAAATGTGAAAGCGGACTGACATTGACTGGGGATTATGTCATAGCCGCCATGGGTCGTGAAGCCAATGTTGAGGATATCGGCCTTGAAAACGTCGGTTTGACCTACACCAGTAAGGGTATTAAAGTAAATGGGCATCTGCAGACCAGTGTGCCTAATATTTACGCAGTGGGAGATGTGGCTGACACTGGAATTGCAAAGCTTGTGACTGTGGCCATACACCAGTCAAAATACCTTGCAAAGGAATTGCTGGGCGAGGCAGATGAGATAACATATCCGGTTGTTCCGGCAGTCGCATACACCATTCCGCGCATAGCAACAGTTGGCGTGCCTGCTTATGTTGCAGAGAAAAGCGATGAGTATGATGTTCACCAGATACGCTATGGAAACTCATACTCCCTTGAGCTTAAGAATGACACAACCGCCGAGGCCAAGGTCATTGTCGATAAGGACTTGCAGATTGTCGGCGCTGAAATATATGCTGCCGATGCTGAAAACGTGGCTAACATGTTCGCTTTCATCATAAACAAGAAGATAACTCTTGAGGAATTGGATTACATGATTTATGCATTCCCTTCAAGCAGTTCAGTGTGCCTGTACAAGCTGCATAACATACATTACGACTTATGAGAATATTCTGGTGATGAGTGATGCTTAAGAGGGAGAAGATAATAATTGCATGCTTATTGATTATAATCTTGATATTCAGCGTGCTCATCATCAACTATAGTTTTTTAAGCGATTCTGGTCAACAGCATTCCAATGGAACTGTTCGCGAAACCCTTGCAAACAGCAGTGATGATCCTGGAAGTGTTGAGATCATAAGAAACATTGGAAATCCTGATTCACAGGTTAAAATAGCTTACGTTGTCGGAGTTCATCCATTGGAGCATCTGACTCATGAAACCCTGGTGAATCTTTTGCCTAACATGAGTAACCTAAATTATGCCTATGATTTGTATATAATTAATGTTACTGAGGGAGTGGGTTATTATGGCGATGGCCTGGACAATTATGAAAATCCTGGAAGGCAGAACGGGCAGAACCTTGCCTATAAATACGTTTATCCTGAAATAGTCAATGGAGATTATGATTTGGCCATTGATGTTCACTCAAATATCGGAGCGTATGACTACAAGACATTTGTTTTCAGTCCGGTTAAGGAGGGATTGGGGGTCAGGTATGCCGATGAGGTGGCTAATGGCTGTGAAAACATCACATATTACAGTCCGGATTCAACCACCAGCGGACCGTTTCTGACAGTGCCGTTGAATGAGCATGGCGTTCCGGCATTCTATTTTGAGGAGTACAGTTTTGCGCCTCAGAACGTTAAGGACACCCATATGCTTGAGTTGATTGGTGCGGTGGATAATTTAAGTTTTTAGGTGATATTTATGGCTGATTTGAATTTTGATGATGAGAGGATTAGTTTCACTCCAATTATATTGTATATTGATTTATATTAACTTGCTTCATAATGATTACTTGAAAAGGGCATATGATGATTTGAATCCTACTGATTTGACTTATCTGATTAACATTTTCTATCATCAGAATTGTTCACAGAGGGATTTGGCGGACTTGCTGTTTGTTTCAGAGTCAAATGTTGCCCAGATTATCAAGAGATTGGAGAGAAATGAGTATATTACACGTACTCCTGATGAGAGAAACAAGAGTCGCAAGATTATCAACTTGACCGTTAAGGGCAAGAACACTGTTTTCATGATTATTAAAAACATGTATGAGTGGGAAGCGGAATTCTTTAAGGATTACTCCAGTGAGGATGTTGGGAAGTTTAAAAGGATGCTTTATGAGTATTCCCAAAAGACAATCAATTCGTCCTAAAATTTTATATATTACGCTTTACAGAATTTAATAGATAGCGATACAGGAATCCTAATATCAGAATTTCAGAAATAGTGAAAAGCAATAATGTCAGCAATGGTTAAGTGATTTAAAAAAATAGTAAGGTGAATAAATGTTATTGGTACATTTATTCTGATTCTTCTTCTTTTTGTTTTTCTTTTAGGTTTTCAATTCCTATAATCATAATTTTTGCCTCCATTATTTTGATTAGAATTGTTCCTCAAAGTATATTCAATATGATATTTGTCTACATCATATATAAATTTTTAGGCATACCTAAAAATATTTAGTGTGTTCCTGAAAACCTGTTTATAAATGGAATCCTGTCCAAAACAAACAAGACGGCCAAACTGACAATTAAAGTGGTGCTGAAAAGCAGGAGGATTTCAACAAAGGAATTGTAATGATGAATATAAGCTAAAAAATTTACCTTGATAATGTCGATGATGAGATAGTGAACCAGATAAATCCCAAAGCTGTACTTGCTGATTAATGTAATGATTTCACCTAACCTGCTCTTGGATATCCTTTCCATCATGCCTGTCCTGTCCGAATACTTGAAGAATATGAAAACGTTAACGGATAATATCAACAGCAATGGGGTGAAATAGCCCAAGCATATTAATCTTCCGCTGAGCTGTGACCTTGGAACGACAAAACCTAAAATATAATAAAAGTACAGTGCAACAGAAACCGCCAATCCCAACAAGGCTAAATGCTTTCCATTAACCCTTGAGCCTACAAGGTCATGATGAGCAATGAAGTATCCGATAATGATATAGACTATGAATGAGGCAAAATAGACTATTCTGTCAGGATAAGGGCTGAAACCCAACTTGACAATAATGAAATAAGCCAAGGATAAAACAGTCAAAACATAAATGATGGACTCTCCTGTACGGTTGATAAGCTTGTTGATGATGAAGATGCCCAGATACATTAACATGATCATCCAAACAAACCAGAATGTAACTCCCAGACCGCCGGAATGACCGAAGATTATGTTGCAGATGTTGGAAAAGGTGTAGTTGTGTGAGTATATGATGTAAACCAATGCCCAGAACAGGAATGGAACCAGCAACCTTGACAGCCTCTTTTTGAAGAATGCCTTAAAGGATTCATTGCGATTCAACAATAATGCTCCGCTGAGCATTACAAAAACTGGAATTGAAAAGTCTCTAAGGCAATTGAAAAAAGCAACACTGTAAAAATCAGCATTGTCCACTCCGAAAGTTAAGAAGAATACGGATGCATGGCAAAATACAATCCCCATAATGGCCATTGCACGCAATGCATCAAAATAGAATACTCGTTTGTTATGGTTCATGGTTTAGTCAATTATTTCAAAGTCAATGAGCCTGACCTTATTTGACAATAATTCAGGATCATCATCAACAGCTTCGGATAGTTTGGTGGTAATGTACTTCTTGTTGTCATCAGCAAAAACTGTAGCCACTGTCAAGTCATCATCATTCACCAGCACTCCTGCCAGAAAGTTTGCTCCGCTGGATATTCCGATGCCCAAGCCAAATTCACGGGCGATTCTTTTAGACATGTTTATCGCATCCAAATCATCGATTAGGACAATGTCATCAATCAGGTCTTCATCAACAATTCCAGGGATGAAGTCGTCACCGATTCCCTCTATCATGTGGCTTCCTTCTGACATTCCCATCTTAAGGATTGATAATGTGGATGGCTCAAGGGCGAAGACTTTGGAGTCGGGGTTATTGTCCTTTAGTTTCATTCCGATGCCCATCAGTGTCCCCCCTGTTCCGATACCTGAAACGAATGCATTGACACTAGGCAGTGAGTCGATTATTTCCTGACCGGTGGTGGAGTATTGGGCTTCGAGATTTAGGACATTATCGAATTGGAGAGGTCTGAAGGAATTGTTTTTATGGGCAAATTCCTCTGCAAGTTCTAGAGCCTTTTTAAACCCTCCTTCCTCTTTGGAGACTAGATGAACATGGGCGCCGTACATTTCAATGAGCTTTCTTCTTTCAAGGGACACCCAATCGGGCATGAAGATGTGGACGTCATGGCCGTAGTAGGCGCCGATTGCACTGAATGAGATTCCGGTGTTTCCGCTTGTGACTTCAACTATGCTTTGGCCGTCTACTAAATCACCGTTTTGTCTTGCTTGTTCTATGATGTGCAATGCTATGCGGTCTTTAATGCTTCCTGAATAGTTGTAGTATTCAAGCTTTGTGTAAATGCAATCAGTTTTTCCTTCAAACTCATAATTGATTTTTATCATTGGTGTGTTTCCAATCAGTTTCCCTATGCTCATAATAATCTAATCCAATTCGATAATCTAATATTATAATTTATATCGGTCAATTATAATATACTTTTTGAACTTGATGCCTATAATTTGTGGGATGGGGGCTTTTCTCAAATTATATGGGATACAAAAATATGTAATATATTTTAGACACCTGGTTAATCTTGTTTTCATGATTATTGATTTAACTGTTGCTCATTTCAAGACTTATAAGATTTCATGATTATGTTCTTTTGTTTATTTTTTAAAAACTGGTATTTTGCAATAATGATTGTTTAATTTAAATTTAAATATGATAAATTATTAAAATATTATTAGATGACATATGATACCTACAAACATTAGTCCTCAAAAAAACCTAGTTGTCCTTGAATCATTTGAACTGGAATATGGCAAGGTTCTTGAAGACATCCCTGTAGAGTATTCTACTTCAGGAGTTCCCAAATATGATAATGAAGGTAATATCACCAATGCGATAGTGTTCTGCCAGACACGTGAGAGGGAGTTCTCCATCCTGCAGGGGTCACATAAGTACCTGAAAAGCAAGGGCAATTTCAACATTGATGATTTCTTTTTCATCATAATATCATCCCTTGGCGTTCCTGGATCATTTTCGCCGTCCACTTCCGGTTTGAAAAGCGATTTTCCACAATACAGCATTAAGGATATGGTTAATTTCAAAAGGCAATTCCTAATGGAGAATTTCAAGATCGAAAAGATTTTCGGAATTATCGGTGAGGAGAATGGTGGTTATGAGGTATATACCTGGGCGTGTGAATATCCGGATGACATGAAGTTCATAATGCTTTTCAACAGTGATTATAAAATTTCAGGATATCGATTCGTCATTTCCAAGGGTCTTGAAGCCATAATCGAATCCAATGATGATTATTACAGCAATCCTTATAGCACTTCCCTGACAAATGTCATGGTTGCCATTAATACAATAATGTATGCACAGTTTTTTTCTGAAAAAACATTGAACAACTTGGCAAATTATGAAATCGAGGCATTGCTTGATGATTTTGTGGATGAGGGATTGTCATTTGACATTTATGATTTGAATTTCAGGAACAGTGCGTTCCTTAATTATGACAATACCGACAAGTTGGCCAACATCAAGGCCAAGACATTGGTCATCTATTCGGATGACAGCATTTACTTCAACCAGCCTGTCGATGAGAACGTGTTGAGGGACAATATTTCAGATTTGAAGATTTTGTCCTATAAGTCCCAAAAGGAGAATTATTATGATGAGGAGGACTACTCCCTTATAGGGGAGGAGGTCATCTCATTTTTAAATGAATGTTTCGATATTTAATGATCATTTTCAATATCATTATTTTGATTTTCCATTTAATTTAAATGAGGTTTAAGATTTTTAAAATGATTAAATGCATGCCTCTCTTTAATTTTATGCATTAGGGTTTCTAATTCTTATTTCATGTTCACGCTCATGGATAGCAATCTATAATTTTTCCTATTTCTTTTGACTTTATTGGAGTAGAGGCAGGTCTCTCAATTGGATTGATTTTTTTTAACGTGGTTTTTACGATTGATGTTACTACTCATAGATGTACATTTAAGTGCTATAAATCTTTATATAATGCATTGCATAAAGTATAAATGCAGAGTTGAAGCGATTATTCTGTAAAAATTTTCTGACAAATTAAAATAAGAAAAACGCCTTAAATATTACATGTTTAAGGAAAGTATAAAAAATTGATTCAGGTTAAAAAAATGAATGAAGACATAAAAATATTAACAATACAGGACATTTCCTGTTTTGGGCAATGTTCAATAACAGTAGCTCTACCAGTAATTTCCGCTTTTGGAATAGAAACAGCAGTACTTCCATCAGCAGTATTGTCCACACACACATCAGGATTCACCAATTACACGGTTAGAGATTTAACAGAAGACCTCCCTGCAATCAGGAAACATTGGGAAAGCGAGGAAATATTCTTTGATGCAATCTACACAGGATTCATCGCATCAGCAGAACAGCTGGATTACATTAAGGACATTATAGACTCAAGGCTGAAACCCGATGGATTGGTTTTCGTTGATCCTGCAATGGCCGATTTCGGTGAATTCTACAACGGTTTTGACCAGGAATTTGCAGATAAGATGGGTGAATTATGCAAATTGGGAGATTATATCCTGCCGAACACCACTGAAGCATGCTACCTATTGCACAAGCCATGGAAGGAACACTTTTCAAAAGAAGAGATGCAGGAAATGGCGGGGGAACTTTCAGAATTCACAAAAAAACATGTTATCCTAAAGGGATATGAGGATGAAAATCACCAATGCGGAATGATTGTTCTTGATAAGGAAGATGAAACCACCGAAATAGTGTACAATGACAGGGTGGATTACGTTTCCCACGGAACGGGGGATGTTTTCGCCTCAAGCTTTGTCGGATCAGTAATGGTTGGCAAGTCACCAACACAAGCCGCTAAAGTGGCCGGTGAATTCACCAAAAAGGCAATTGAAAAAACCATTGGCGATGAGAACCATACCTATGGGGTCAAGTTCGAAAAAGCCATACCTGAATTGTATGATTTGCTGAAATCATATTAATTCTTCTTATTTTTTTCCCATTAACTTTAATAATCACTTTAAATAAACCTATAATTAGCTATGTTTGACGATAGAGAAAAGTTTTCCTTGATATACGATGGCAATGTGCCGAAGGATTATGACAGGTCCCAATTGCAGTACACCTTCGATTTCATTTATCTTGTTTTAAAGCGTGACGCCAGCATCGATGGTGCCATAAGGGGTGTGGCCAATGAGTATGGCTTGTCTGAGGATTACCTGAAGGATTATCTTGTTGAAAACAAGTACATTTTAAACAGGACCAATAAGAACCTCATAAACGAGCAGCTGAAGCAGTACAACACCAAGGCATTGAAAAAGCTTCTAAAAAAGCATGGCCTTAAGGCTTCAGGAAAAAGGAAACGCATAGAGGAAAGGATAATTGAAAGCAATCTGATAGGCAGTGAGTATTACCTCTCCTCAAAGTCAAGAGTCTTCTATAAGAACAAGAAAAGAAGAATTCGCATTTTCAATGATTGCCTGTCCGATTACTATTACTTCAATGAGTTCAATGACTATTACATGGACAATTATCGAAAAAAGGAAGCTAAAATACCAATAGAATACATTAAAAAGCATATCGAAAAGGCAATAGAGGACAAGAACCATAAAAACTACACCTATAACACTCAGGTGATGATAGAGCATTACCATGATAAGGAGAATTACCGCAAGATGCTGGAGTATGTGCTTAAGAACTATTGCATGAACCTCAACCCAATATGGAGAATTGATGATTTGAAAAACCATGGCGGCTTTCACATAAGCATCTGCAATTACCTGATACTGTTGCAGGAGAAATTAAGCAAGAACATCATCATCTCGAATTATTACCTTGTATGGGATTCCTTCAACTTCGACAGGATAATCGTTCCCAAGTATGAGGGCTACAGGATATTGAAGGACATCCTGCACCTGAAGGACTATTATAAAATCATCAAAGACTTGAACAGTCGCTTCTATGACAATGATGATTTGAAAATCAAGAAAATCACCCAGAAAACACTGTTCGACTTTTAAGCCCTATTGGTTTTCTTTCATTGTTTTGATTTGCTCGTCACGACTCTTCAGCTTGAATGTGAATAGGAATGCGATGAACGCCACTATCGATGCAATAATTAGGCTGATTTCATAACCCCATATTCCTGAAAATGATGCAATCACACCACCGATCAGAGCGCCTCCTATCAGTTGACCGGCACTTGAAAGCATATTCACTATTGCCTGGCCCGCACCCCTTTCGGTTGGCTTGGCTTCGCTTAAAACAATGTATCTCAATGGTGCGCCGATGATTGTGACAAGTCCGATTCCGATTATAAAACCTGCAATGATG
>NZ_CACYJE010000058.1 GCF_902774605.1 uncultured Methanobrevibacter sp. | reverse complement strand
TGTATTGATTAAAAAAAAGTGAAGTAACTGCCGAAGCAATTACTTAACTTTCACAGTAACTTTTTTGGTTATTTTTCCATATGTTGCAGTGTAAGTTACCTTTTTGCCTTTTTTAAGTTTTTTCAAGACTGATTTTTTAACTGTAATCTTAGCCACACCTTTAGCATTGGTTCTAGCTTTATAGGTTTTCTTATTAAATTTGAATTTAATAGTTTTACCTTTAACTGCTTTACCATTGATTTTCAAAGTTGCTTGGATTATTAGTTTTTTAGCGGATATTTTGACTTTAACCTTTTTGAGTGTTAAGATTGTTTTTTCTATTGGTTTAATCGGAGCGTTTGAGTTAGTTGGCGTATTTTGGCTTTGTATTATTATGGCAGAATTACTACTAAAACTTAAATAATTATCACCAATATAAATTGCACGAATATTATGTTTTCCAACTGTAAGAGGAGTATAAGATAACATTGCTTTACCATTATTAACATTAGCAGTTCCAATGCCTAAATCATCATCAAAAAAGATCACATAGCCTTCATTAATTGATAAGTTATTCGGGCTTGTGACTGTAGCGATTAATACAATAACATGATTTATAATATTTCCAATATTGTCGATGAAAGTTATTGAATCTGCTTTATTTACTTATATGCAATTGTGTCTTCAGCACGTGAAGTCTTACCATCGATAGAATAGATTGCATTAATCGTATATTTACCTGCATCTAATGGACAATATATAATACTGGCAGAATTATTAACCAATTCTGTGGTATTAACATGTTTACCCTTAATGCAAAAACTAACTTGTCCAGCATATATATTTTTGTAAATTCCTTTAATATTGGCAGTGATTATACCATTTAATCCCACAACTCCATCTTCACAACTTAATTCAATAGATACTGCATCTACAAATAATTTAGATGAATTGGTAGAATTTATATAATTATTAGAATTATATGTTGCCTTAATTTCATATTCACCAATGTTTTCTGTCGGTTTATACTTTATTTTTGCAATACCACCAATAACTAAAGCATTACCGATATAACGATTACCGATATAAAAACTTACATTACATTCATTAACGATATTATTTGAAGTAATATTGGCAATTAAAAATGTTTCATCTTTACAAAATGAATATGCGTCAGAAACATCAATAATGGATTCAGATTTTTTCACTTTGATCTTTGTATACTTGACAGCATTTAAATAAGAATAATTATTTGGATAAAATTGAAATTCTACTCTGATTCTTCTTCATCTTTTTCTTCTTCAACATTGCCGTTTTGATAATACTTGTAACGGTATGACATTTTAAACCCTTCAATAACTTCTCTTTTAGGTCTTCTTCTGGGTTTGATTCTTGGCCCGTTCATTTCCCTGAACTTTTCCTGGTGTGGTTTGGCCTTGTTCTTGTTTTCACGATAATACTGGGATATGCGATGGCGTGAATGTGGTGCCTTGTACATTCTCTTTCTGAGTAATCGTCTTCCGCTGGTTACTCTTCTCAACACTTGAATCACTTTTATTTTCTTCTGTTCAGGTTCTTGGTTGCGGATTTATCAAGAGTTGCTTGAATTTCATCGATGCGCTCAACCACTACTTTAATGGCCTGTTCTCCTTGACGGGTAGGGTTGATACCTTGTTCCACAAGCAGTGCATCCCTGATGTCTCTTAATCTGTCAATTGAATCGATTTTCATAATGGTACTGTAAAACATGAGATTTCCTCCAAAGTATATTATTAATCTTTGGTTTTTATTATAAAAAAGTTTTATGATGAATGGATAGTGAACATCAATGCCGGTAAAATAGTCACAAAAAATTAAAAAAAGAATAAGGATATGAATCAATCCTTATTTTCTAACTGTAACTTTTTTGTAATGGTGTCATCAATATATTTAACTTTAAACTTGTATTTCTTACCGGCTTTAAGTTTCTTGATGACTTTCTTCTTAATTACAACTTTTGCAACACCCTTCTTGTTGGTCTTGGCAGTATAGGTTTTGCCCTTGAATTTGAAGGTTATCTTCTTGCCTGCAATGGCTTTTCCGTTTGACCATTTGAGTGTTGCCCTAAGTGTCAGTTTCTTGGCTGACCTTTTAACCTTAACATTCTTGGATTTAAGGATCTGTTTGACTGTAATCTTGTTTTTAACAATTGAATCCTTGTATGTGGATGTTACGGTATAGGTTTTCGGCACGAGGTAGATTGGAAGTGATGCTATACCTTTTGCATTGGTTTTAACATTATACTCACGTCCATTGACTTTGAACACAACTGTCTCGCCTGCGCCAGCTGCCTTTCCGTCATCGCCTATGAGTTGAACGGAAAATTTGCTTCCGTCCCTATAGTCCATTACAAGGTCCTTGTTGTTAGCTATCCTTACTGTTATGGTTAAATTGTTTGAGGCATTTTCCCCCGTTACCGGATTTATTGAGGTCACGAGATAGTTTCCAACTGCAAGTTTCTCATTCAATCTTGCCACACCTTCTGAATCGGTGGTGACATTATATGTTTTATCACCAATCTTGAATGTGACTGTGGAATTTGCCAGAGGGTTTCCCTTAGCGTCCTTGAATGTTGCGTTGAAGTCCATTCCACTATTGTATCCCCTGTTCAAATCGTCGGATATCACTGTTGGAATGTGGTTCTTGACTATGTTGGAGCTTGTGCTCTTGCCGGCGTACTTGCCATCCCCTTCGTATATGATTTCGGCAGTGTGGTTTCCTTCAGGAATATCGAATGCGCCTATCACTGCTGTGCCGTTTTCAATCTTTGCAGAATAGGTCTGGTTTGCAATTTTTGCTGTGACGTTTCCGCTTGCATCTTTAGGCACGGTTACTGTGATTTCAGTATCGTTCACGCTTGCGTTCATCTCATACTCGGAGACCTTGGACACATTGAATGTGTCGACGGTTATTCTTGCCTCATAGTTTACATCCTCGAATGTTGTGTTTGCAAGATAGTGGCCTGTCTTGAGGGAGGTTGTATTTTCACCATTACCGTTTGAGACTTTTACATTCACTACTGTTCCGTTAATGTCGACAGCATAGGTTCCGTCAACATCGGCGGTCATTTTAACTGTGACATTGTCTGGGAGTGTCACATCATCGACTGTAATCACAATATTTTTGAGGACACTGTAATATAAAAGTTTAGTTTAACCTAAATCAAATGAAATTCTAAAAATTATATATCACTTAAAATAAATAGTAAGAATGATGAAACTAGAAGAAATAAACAATCCAGAATTTAAGAACCTGATTAACCTAGCCTACATGCAGGGTGAAAACAACAACCAGGAAGCAATACTTAAAATAGAAGAGGACATGAAGGAATACATAAAAGAAAACCAATTCATAATCTCAACCGAAGACGACAAACCCGTTAAAATACCATACGGCAACGACGATGAATACATTGTCCCCGTGTTTACCGATCATCGCGAATACACTCTTGGAATGCAGTACTTCTCCCTTAACGTGATGGATGAAAACAAGGATTACATCATTGAAAAACTGGATTACTTTAAAAAATTAGAAGATGATCCTAAATTCTTAGGATATCTCGTTAATATTAGTAGCGTAAGCTACATATTGAATGTAAGCTTACTCTAAAAACTCTTTTTTAATGTCTTCGATGATTTCCACGAAGCGTTTGGAAACTTCATCATCTGGGTCAAGCACTGAAATGGCTGAGTCCTTGTTAGGTGCATCGGAAACACTTTCCTCAATAGGCAAGTCGCCAAGATAAGTGATTTCCATTTCCTCAGCGAATTTCTCACCGTTGCCTTCACCGAAAATGTTGAGCTTCTCACCGCAGTGAGGACAGATGTAATAGGCCATGTTCTCAATGAGCCCGATGTTTTTGATGTTCATCATCTCAACCATCTTCACACACTTGAGCACATCCTCCTGTGATACGACATTCGGTGTGGTGACCATCAATACAAGGTCCGCTTCCGGAATGGTTTGCAATACTGTTAAAGGTTCATCCCCTGTTCCAGGCGGGTTGTCGATAATCAAGAAGTCAAGCTTGCCCCAGTGGCAGTCTGACACTAATTGTTTGATTGCACCGGTTTTTTGCGGTCCCCTCCAGATGATTGGCCTGTCCAATGCATCAATCAGGAATGCCATTGACATCACCTTCAATCCGCTCTCGGTAGTGACCGGAAAGATTGAATGCTGATACTCCTTTTTCTTCTCTTCAATGAACTCCTTTTGCTCCTCTTCAGGAAGGCTGGTGTCCAGGTCGGCTTCAACAATGTTTTTGAAAGCGTCAAACTGGTACTGGTTGAACTCTTCCTCGAGCATTTCGATACCTAGCATTTTAGGAACGTTAGGTCCATGAATATCCGCATCGAGTATACCTGTCTTGTAGCCCATTGCCTGAAGGGTTTCTGCAATGTTTGCAGCAACAGTGGATTTTCCAACTCCCCCTTTTCCGCTCATGACTACAATCTTATGCTTGATTTGACCTAGGTTTTTTGCAAGCCTGATGTCTTGCTGAATCATTTGCATCTGTTGTTCTGGGGTCATTTGGCCTCCGTGACCATGATGACCATGTCCATGTCCGTGTCCATGTTCTGGCATATTATATCATCTCCAATAATTATTTATATTAATTTTAACTGAATTTCTTGCTCACTTCCTCAACCGCAAGAATCAATGGGTCTGTAACCATTGACACTGGTGGTGCGTAAGCGAATTCCATGTTGCTCAAGTCAAAGCAGGTGAGTCCTTCTGTAATGGCCAGTGTCATTGTATCGATACGCTCAGCCACCCTTTCCTCTGCTATGATCTGGCATCCTATGATGGTTCCGTTCCCATCACAGATTACTTTAATGTCCATTGGCTTTGCATTAGGATAGTAGCGTGCACGGGTGAGTGCCTGTACCTTCTGAACTACCGGGCGGATACGGTTTTGCTGTGCGAAGCTTGTGGTGTATCCGACTGCACCGAATTCCAGCTTTCCGACTTTGGACACCATTGAGTTCAATACTGGGTTGAATTTTGATTTCTTGCCGCATATTGTACGGGCCAGTGTTTTTGATTCACGCACTGCAGTTGTTCCCAATTGGGAAATGGTGTTTGAACCTAAAATCAGGTCTTTTGACTCTACACAGTCACCAACAGCATAGATGTCTTCCACTGATGTTTCCATCCTGTCATTTACAAGAATGGCCCATCTTCCGATTTCACATCCTGCCATCTTAGCCAAGTCGAGTTCTGCCCTTACCCCAGTTGCCATGATTACCATGTCTGCATCGTAGAGGTCCTCATCTCCGAAGCATGCCTTCTCGACCTTGCCGTCACCAATCAGTTTGGTAATCGGTTTTCCTAAAACTACCTTGATTCCTTCCATTTCAAGGTATTTCACGAGAATGTCGGACATGTCCTTGTCAAGGGATCTTGGAACAATTTGCGGAAGCATTTCACTTAATATAACATCGAGTCCCTGCTGCTTTAATGCGTATGCTATTTCAATACCTATTAAGCCAGCACCTGTGACGATTGCGCTTTTAGCAGTTTTCATAGCTTCCTGCACCCTGATACCATCATCGATGTTTCTGATCCTGAACACGCCATCGAGGTCGACTCCCTGCATTGGAGGCACGAATGGGTTTCCGCCAGTTGCCAATACGAGCTTATCGTATTTAAGCACAGTGTCCTTGCCGCCTTTAGTGTAGGTGACTGTTTTCTTGGCAGCGTCAACTGCAGTCACTTCCACTTCCACTATGACGTCAATGTCCTTTTCCTTATAGTCTTCTGGGGTTCTCATGATGATATCATCGAATGATTCGATTTTACCTGAGAGTACGTATGGTATTGCGCATGGTGAGTATGCTACCTTATTGTCTCTTGTGAGAACTGTTATTTCAATGTCATTGTCGAGTTTACGAATATTTGAAGCTGTGGATATTCCTCCAGCTCCTCCACCAACGATTACTACTTTCATTTTAACAAAACCACATATGATTTATACAATAATATATATAATGAAAAATAGTATAAAAAGATTAAGGTTAAAGCATGAGAGAACTAGATTTTGATTTAAAAAACAATCCATTCATAAATTTCCAATCCGCGAGATACGCCATGTCCGCAAGGGTAAATGTTGAAAAGCTGTGGAAATGGTGCCATGAAAACAACAAGTCATTTTTCACCATGAGCCTCGGGTGCCTGATGAATGCAGTGAATTCAGTGCCCCAATTAAAAAGAAGAATACTTGACGGCAAGGCTGTGGAGTATGATTATCTTGACGGCGTTTCACCCATCATGGATGAGGACAATGAGATTTACCGTGAAATACGCGTGAAGACACCTCAGGAGTTCAATGATATTGTGGAATGGCATGATTATGTTAGAGAAGAAATCAGCGAGATTTTATCAGATGAACAGGAAGGGTTCATCTGTGAAATGGAAGAGCGTGACATGACAAACATAGCGAATTTCTCATGCATCCCATGGATTGACTTCGACACATTGACAAACTGCACTGTTGACGGACAGGCGATTCAGCCATTGATTACATGGGGTAAAGTCAATGATGATTACGAGATGAGCATATCCATAACTGTTTCACATATCTTCGTCAACGGCCGTGAACTGGCCTACTTTTTTGAGAATGCCCAAAAGGAGTTTGACTCATTCGATTAAACACATATTGTCCAAGCCAACAGTCCATGCGCCGCCGTTATCGAAATAAGCCGAAACCATCACCGTATAATCAACAATCATTGCCTTGCAGAAACTGAACCTATGGCCGGTTCTCTTCTCGGTTAATCTTATGAGCTTGATGAATTCCTCATTTGAATAGAGTCTTGAAAAGTTGGCAACGACCAAGTCCTCCAACAATGCCAACCGGTTGAATGGGCTTGACATGACGAATCTTGCCTTGAAAGTGGCGTCAAAGTTGAACACCATCGTTCATGTTGCGTATCAACATGGCAGCTCATTGAAAAAATCATCCTAGCAAGCGTTTTCGCTCTGAAGCCTCTCTAGGTATTCCTGACGTTGCCTCCTGTATTTGACTGCCTCATCGTGTCTTCTAACCTCGCCATCATCAGCATATCATTGTTGTTCCGCAGCTGCAGGAATGGTTTCCCAATGGGATGTAGCTTCCGCAATTCGGGCATGTCAGCATGGTTAATCACTTTCAGATTCTATATCTGTTGCCTCGAGTTTCATGATGACCGGTCTTAGGCCGTCATTGCATGACACTATTGCCACGCCCGGCTTTTCAATCCAGTCATGATAGTACCATACTTCCTGAGCGCCATGGGCCAGGGCGAAAACATATTGGTATATTGCCTTCCAGGCCTCGTCACAGAACCCATCGGGCTTGGCATAGTCAGCATAGTACACTTCACCCTCCTTCATCAATGGACAGGTTGTGAAACCCTTGACACCATACTCCTGGGCAAGATCATCCTGGAGAGTTGTTTTTAGAATAGTGATTTTTACCTTTTTCATGCTAAATTATTTGTTGAACATACATGATAAAGTTATAGTTATCAAAAAATTGCAGATGCCTAATGAATTATCAAAATTAACATTAAAATAAATGAAATAAAATTAAAAAATATAAAAATTATAGTGCATTAAATTAATTTAACCGCACTTTGAAAAAAAGAAAAAAATTAAAAATAAGTGAAATTGGATTCACCTATTTTTTCACTTTCACCTTGCCTTTCACCTTGTTGGTCTTATATGCCGCAGTGAACTTGTAGGATTTGCCCTTCTTGAGCTTTTTGAGAACGGATTTCTTCTTGATTGTCACTTTGGCAATACCTTTCTTGTTGGTTTTGGCAGAATACTTTTTGCCCTTGAACTTGAAGACTATCTTCTTGCCCTTGATTGCTTTTCCATTACTCCATTTGAGTTTGGCCTTCAAGACTATCTTCTTGCCTTTTTTGACTTTAACAGTCTTTTTGACAAGTTTCAAGGTCTGTTTTACGACAATCTTGTTCTTGTTGGTCTTGAATGTCTTGTACTCCGCGTGGAAGTAGTAGGTTTTAGGGTTCAAGTTGATCTTAAGCCTTGCATAACCATTCTTATCAGTTTTTGCAACATAATGGATAGTGTTGGCATAGATGTCAACGATTTCACCCTCCCCTACAGGCTTGCCGTCATCACCAATGACCTGAACTACATAGTACTTGCCGCTTAAAAAGTCAATGGTCATGTCCTTGTTCTTGATGATTCTCTTGACGATTTCCAACTTGTTGACTGTGCTTTCACCGGTTACCGGGTTGACGCTAGTAACGTTATATGTGCCCACAGCCAAATGGGAAGTGGTCAATTGTGCAATACCGTCCTTATTTGTTTTAACCTTATATGTCTTACCATCAATGATGAATTCAACATCAGCGTTTTTAAGAGCCGCACCATCACTGTCAAGGAATGTAGCCTGGAAATCATATTGACTGTTGTAACCACGTGTCAGGTTATCCGCTTTGATAGTGGTGATATTGGCAGCTTCAGTTACATTTCTTACCTTGAATGGAACATCGAATGTTGCATCGTTATAGTTGTCAATCATAAATACGATATGTATTTATGATGTTCAACATTTAAAAAGGTAATGATTATTTGACAATGAAATGTATTTTCAAAAAAAATTGTTGATTTTATATTGTCGCATGTAGTCAAGCTATTGAAAAACGCCATTCTTTAAAGATTAATATTTTAGTGAAAAAAAGTTCAGCATATGCCAGAATGGCTTATCTCATCGATGATTTTCTGGAGGTATTTCTTCTTTAAAACGAACTGCCTCTTATGAGCGGGCCTGTCATTATGTGGCTGAGCGGTCTTTTCACTTAACCTTGCCGCACCCAAATATTTAGTGTCGCCTTCGGTGAGCTTGTGTGCATTACCATTGTCAATTGCCTTTTTGATAGTATAGTAATCCATTAAAAGCACATCAAAATCATTGCTTAGGTAGTAGATTTCAAGGTCGGTGATGATATCCTCATCATTAATCCATAAAATTAAAAGCGCTTCCTTTTTGAAAAGCTCAGTGAATGTTATCAAATTAAAATAGTCAATGTCAGCTAGTTTCAGCTTCTGTGATGGATACCGTTTGCCGCAGAGTTTGGTGGAGTATTTGAGTGGTGATATTAAAAAAGTTGATGATTCATTCAAATCAACTTCATTAAGGTTCTTGCCGATGAGTTGTTCAAATGAATCCATAGTAATTATTCCTTGTCGAGTGCTGGAATGCCTGTTATCCTTAAACCACCATAATGGGATTTATATTTAATATTCAATCCAATCAGCAATGGAGTGATTTTCTCGATGATTCTTGCTTTTTCAAGTATTCCGCAGTCGATTGTCTTGATTCCAGGAATTTGATCGATGATTTCTGCAGCTGTTGCTTTTGCGTCATTATCGTCTCCTGCTATGAGACAGTCACAGTCGATTTCTTCTGGGATGTTTGCTAAGTGTGAATTGGAGATGTTGCAGAATGCGCAGATTACTTTTGCGCCTGTTCCTTCTAGTATTTTTGCTGTTCTTTCTGCTGCGGATCCTTCCATGAGGTCGATGAACCTGAATGGTTTTCCGCCTATTGCTGTTTCTAATGGCACTGTTGCATCCATGACTATCTTGTCTGTGCAGAATTCCTTGATTCCTTCGATTGTAGGTTTTTGTGCGGCTAGCGGTACTGTGATTATCAATACGTCACCTTCGCGTGCTGCATCTTCATTTGCCATTCCAACCATGTTGGATAAGTCATAATCGGCTAAGTCTTCCTTGGCTTTTGCCACGACGTCTAGTGCTTTTTCTTCTTTTCTAGACCCGACTATCACATCCAATCCTGCGATAGCTAGTCTTTCTGCAATTCCGAGTCCTTGTGGTCCTGTTCCTCCAATTATACTTATTTTCATTTTTAATCACCATCTTTTTTATCATAAAGCAATCCACCGACGAATATCAGGTATTCAGGCAGCTTGCCGTCATGAGCGTAAAGTATCTTGTATCCGAAAATGTCCTCGACTGTCCTGTCAACGTATGCTCCCAGTGACTCGAGGGAGTATCTCATCTTGAAGGGCATCTTGCATGGCATGCCGAATTCCCTTGTGCATCTCATGCAGAGGTTGCATTTGCCCAGAAACAATCCCATTGCATCCTCGCTTTCCTGGGCGTAGATTTCATTCATTAACTTGACTTTCAGTCTTTCGAATCTTTTGAGTATGAATTCAAGTTCCTTTTCCTCGAAAGTGTGCTCCAGCTCCTCCTCGGAGAAGTTTATCTTGAATGCTATTATCCTGAGCTTATTGTAACTATTCCATAAGTCATTTACATCAAAATCAAATGGCGGGTAATTCCAGTTGTACCCCAACTCTTCCTGTTCGGCTATGCAGAGTTTTGACACCTCTTCAAAGTCAACATACTTGTCAAGGTATTCAGCAACATCAACATCTGCAGTTAGTTTTTCTATCTCTGACATAGTTAATAATTTAAAAATTGAACATTATAAAAGTTTCTATCCACTTATTACGCGATTTATTTTAATTTTCTTTGAATTGTAATTGATTGCCTTGTTGGTGTTGTTAAGGGAGTCCTTCAGGGTTGTGACTATTGCTTTTTTTAGCTCCTCGTCAAAGTCTATGGTCTGTCTGCCCTTGAACTCAGCGTATTTTGAGATGTTTTCATCCTCCAGAAATGTGATGAACTCATCCCAGTCATATGTCACTTCCTCAAGGAGGGTCTTGACATCAATGAGCTTGTCGTTGAGCTCGCTTGCCTTTCTCAATGCCTGGCGTTCTATGCTTTTATAGTCTGTCATATCCTGTTTTTCAAAATCATACAATGTCTTGTCACTCATTATCATCACTTTAGGTTAACCTAAATCTACATTATTACTGTATGTTAAAAGAAGTATATAAAAATTAATCAGCACCTTGAAATGTGCTGGGCGGGATTTAGGAAATCATCCAGAAACATTAAAAAATCAGGATTATCCGCCAACTCACCGATATCAATGAACTCGTGAGTGCTGATTAAAGTGTTTTTCAGGTTCTTGCCGACCTTAATCATGCCGATATGCTCCCTTGTGAAAATATGTCTGATCAAGTCACTGGCAACCGTGAACTCCCTTTCCTGAGTGTGAACCAGATAATCATCCTGAATATAACAGTTCTCACGGCCGTACTTGCCGATGAAATTCTCACAGGCCTGCTTTATGAACACCTTAGGCCCCACATTAACCCTGACATTGTTCAGCCTGGATGAAGCCATCTCCAAGACGATGACACCGGTCATGACCTCATCGCTCCAGTAATCCGCCCTGAAGACGTTGAACTCCTCATCATTCAACTTTCGCTCCAATGCCTCGGTTGTCTTTTTAATCTGAGGATGCAACGTATCCAATGGAATGTCAGGTATCTGGAAGCGGACGGCTATGACCTCGCTGTTTCGGTTTTTGAATTCATTTAAGATATTAGCCTTATCCAATTCCCTCTTCAGAGGATAGAAATAATCCCTTTTATTGTCGCCGAAAAGATAATTCCTGGCGGACTGGATGAACTCAGCCATCTTGTTCAGCCTCAATGCGGCCCCTACATTGCGGTTCCTGTCGGTGGGGTCAATGACAATCAACGGATCCCTGAAATTCTTTGCGGTGCCATAATCCTCAATGTCAATGGTCTCGCCATACTTCCAGTCAATTGCATTCTTGAGGGTGTTCTCGAAACTGCCGTAATGGATTATCAGCAGTTCGCAAAGATACCCTGCAAAGCCCCCTACCTTGAACTCGGAGCCGTAGGTTCCGGTCATGGCCATGAACCTTTTCAATAGAAGAACCTCATCCTCCTGCTCACGGGTCAAGTGTGCCTTGACGTAGCGGGTGTGGAGAATTGTGCGGTCAACGGCTGATTTGAGCTGGTCACCGTTTTCGATGGCATAGCAGGGCACGATATCCACCTCGCAATCCTCGATATGAGTTGTGACATATGGGTGGGAGGCGAAATGATGCTCAGGGTCACTTCCGAATTCGTCACAGCACTTATGCGCCAAATCCAAGCCTGTTTTCTTCAGTTTTTTCTTGTCGGTTTCCAATGGAAAAGCAATGAAGATATCAATGTCGGACTTGCCCTTGAGGGCAGTGTTTTTGGCAACGGAGCCTACAAGAGCAACCCTTGCAGGTATGTCATTATCGTCACACTCCCCCTGCAGGAAGCTCATGACGCTTGATGATACGCTGTCAATATGCTCCTTTTCATCAGTTGTCGGTTTGATATCCTTTAGTATGCTTTCATAATCCATCATAATCACAATTCAAATATTTCCATATCCTCATAAATCGGTCCGGACGGTGTCAGGGTTGACTTCTTAAGGATTATCCTGTCAACATTCATCTCACCGATTTCAAACTCCTCAAATTCCTCAATGACCTCTTTGACCTGCTTCTTGTTCTTGGCTGTTTTCATGCGGCCGATAGTGAGGTGAGTGGAGAATTTCCTGTCCTTGTCAAATCCTAATCGGGTAAATTCCTTGTCGAGCTTATCATGCAGGTCCCTGATTATAGCATCATCCTCTATGCCGACCCAGATGACCTTGATGTGGCTGGTGTTCGGGAACGCTCCGCAGCCCTTGACTTTAATGCTGAATGGTTCAAAATCAGACACTACATTACTGATTGCCTTTTTTAGAACGTCAAGTCCGTTGGTGTCGATGTCGCCGAAGAACTTCAGTGTCAAGTGAAGGTTGGCGAGTTCAACATACTTAATCCTGGTGTCAATTTTCTTAAATTCCTTGATGATCTTGTTGATTTTCGGCTTTAAATCCTCATCCGAGTCTATTGCAAGGAATGCTCGAACCTGTGTCATGATAATCTCTCCTAAATCATTATTGTTCTATTATTGTCTCATCAATCGCAATGCCGAAGTGACGGGCATTTGATTCAATGTAGACCTTCACCTTGTCCCCCGGCTTCACGTCCGCCACGGACAACGGTTCATTGTTCTCGTCAACGATACGAATTGTCTCCGCATTCTGAAGCAGTGTCCTGATGGTTTGGCCCTCATACTCGGCTTCAAGAAGTATCAATGGCCTTCTTTCAATCTTGCTTCTTCCAACATAAGCTGTGCGGGTCTCGCCCTCGGTGTTGACGATTAGCACCTCATCCCCGGCAACGAGCTCTGAGAGGTATCTGGTCTTGTTTCCCGGAACCATAACGTAAGCCTGAACCGGTCCTGCGTTAACGCGGAATGGTCTTGATGCCACGTATTCGCTTTCCAGACTTTCAGAATGCACGAGAAACATTGATTTTGAATATGAGCCGATGAGCATTCCCTCACCCGGCTTCATCATGTCAGTGGTGTCGACGCAAACACGGTCGCCTGAACCCAATGGCTTTACATTAGTGATTGTGGCGGTTTTCAACTCGTACTTGACTTGTGATGCCTCAACCACTTCCTGGGCAATCTTCTTGATGTTGTTGAAGTCATTCGCTTCAAAGATGACACCGTCAGTTCCATGCTCCAGTGTCTCCAATGCCACACGGGCTCCGTCAAGGTCGCGCACGGCGGCTATGATTCCTACATCGGTTTTCTGCAAGTCCGCAATAATGTTTTCCAATGGGATGATGGTCCAATCAGTACCGACCAGAATGATATAGTCCACGATTGACCCGAGCTTCACTGCCAATTGCTCATGTGCCTTATCGGTAATCTTGATATAGGCGCATACTGTTTTTCCTTCGCCTTTGGCTTTCTTGGCGTTTTTAATGTCAACTGAGTCTGTGAAATCATCTTTCAATTCCACAAAACCGTCTCCTTCACCGTTTATGCCCACAAGATATATGTCTGCATCATCCCTGTTAGCGATGATTTTCACGTTTCCGAGCTTTCTAATCTGCTCGACATCATCCAGGTCAAGCACATGGTCGATTCCTGACTCAAGGGCAGTGGTTATCATTTCCTTCTTGTCATCCCAGAGTTCATCTGGTGTTGAAATCCAAGCGAACTTATTATCCATAGACTCACCCTTATTTCAGGAATTCAAGTGCCTCTTCAACTTCAAGGTCGTGGTGCACGACTTCAGAGATTGCACGGGTGATTTTACCTGGGTTTTCGGCTTGGAAAAGATTGCGTCCGAAAGCGACTCCTGCACCGCCGACTTCAAGTGAATCCTTAACCATCTGCAAGAGCTCCTCATCGGTTTCGACCTTTGGACCGCCTGCAATAACAACAGGCACTATTGCACCTTCAACTACTTCCTTGAATGAATCAGGATCTCCGGTGTAGTTGGTTTTGACTATGTCCACTCCGAGCTCTGAACCTACACGTGCAGCGTGCTTTACGAATTCAACGTCATGCTCGTTTTCGACTTTTTGTCCTCTTGGGTACATCATAGCGAGCAATGGCATTCCCCAGTAGTCGCAGGTTTCAGCGATTTCACCGAGTTCCTGGAGCATTTGGCTTTCGGTTTCAGATCCAAGGTTCACATGCACGGACACTGCGTCTGCTCCAAGCTGTATTGCCTTTTCGACACTGGTTACTGTCACCTTATCGTTTGGGTCAGGTGCAAGTGAGGTACTTGCTGACAAGTGCACGATTAAACCTATGTCCTCACCGTATCCACGGTGTCCTTGCTGTACGATACCCTTGTGCATCAATATTGCATCTGCTCCGCCTTGGGAGATGCTTTCTACGGTTTCGTCCATGTCGATTATTCCTGGTATTGGTCCGCTGGACACTCCATGGTCCATCGGTGCGATTACTGTTCTTTTTGTATTCCTGTTTATGATTCTTTCTAGACGAATCTTTTTACCTATCATTTTATATTACCTCGATTAGTTATGATTTGTATTTATGTTTTTTAACCTATATAAAGTTTGATTGTACAATAATATACAATTGATTATTATAAATTATAGTATTCATTAAAAAAATGTAAGTTAAATTAAACAATAATTAAATATTTATTATAAATCCTAACTAAACTATCCAATAATTCAAAAAAAGTATAATGTAAAAACAATGATGAAATTAGATTATCTTGAAACCATCATCAATAAACTTAAAATAGGACAAATATAACATTCTCCAATGAAAATGTGTTAAAAGTAAAAAAAAATAAGAGTGTTACTTGTTTGAAACCAAATCATCATAGATCAGTTTCCATTGGGCGTTCTTCTCATGCAAGATGAATCTCTCGAAAATGTAGTCAATGAAGAATTCACCCTTATCGGTAATCTCATAGTAGGTGACTTTCTTCTCATCCTGCATCTTCACTGTGCCAGTGATGAGTTCAAACTCTTCCATTTGCCTCAATATAGGGTAAATCTTGGATGGATTGGTTTTTTTAAGGACTCCTTCCTCAATCAAGTTTTTAAAGAACTTGTCCAGTTCCTTCATGATTCCGTAGCCGTGAATGCTTTTATTGTACTTGATAATCCACAGTACAAGGAACCTGTACAGTCCGTTTACGGCGGATTTTAATATGTTGTTGTTTTTAATGAAGCTTGTGTAATCGTTTTGCTTTTGTGCGCTCATGATCATTACCTAAAATAAAATAATTAAAGGAAAAAATTTAATTTTTCCCCTATCATTTATTTATATGTAACATATGTTACTTTAACCTTTTGCAATGCAAACCTCCATGAGCAATCCTCTTCTGGCCCTTCCAATCTGCCGGTGTCATCATCATATTCGGCATAATCGGTCTTGACGATTGTTCTACCTGTTCTTTTGTTCTTGAAGTAGAATTTTGCTTTTATGAGTTTAGTGTGTTTCGCTTTTCCCTTGAACACTACCTTGTATTCATTGTCATCGTCATCGTATCTGACCTTGACCCTGATCTTGTCCTTGTTGGACAGTTTCTTGACCTGCTTGGCCTTCAGGGTTACTGTGCTTTTCTTTCCGACAGTGATTTTAGCCTTCTCATAGACTTTGTACTTGCTGTCGGTGGATGTGACTATCACCTTGTGAACGCCCACCTTGAGGTTTTTGGTGTTGAATTTTGCAATTCCCTTGGAGTTTGTCTTTATAGTGTAGGTTTTGCTTTTGGATTTTGTGAATACCTTAATCTTGAGTTTAAGGTTCTTCACTGGCCTGTCAGTGTCATCGTTTTCGACTTTCACCTTGAAGTATCCTTTCTTCTTGTAGGATACGACAACATCATCAGCATCCACATCGGTTCTTACTGGTCGAGTGTTAGTTTTTGGCGCAGGTTGGGTTTGAGTGTTGTCTTTTGGCACATTAGTTTCTGTGCTCATGTTTGTTTGTGTTGGTTCTTTTTGATTATCGTCCTGAATTGGCGTCACGTTTTCGTTTTCAACAGCCGATATTGCACTTATGCATAGTATGAATGTTAATACTATGACCAATATTATTGAAATTTTCTTCAAGTTCATTTATAAAACTCCCTTACTTGTATAAAAATATTTATAATAATTATATTATTTAAATGAGTATACTAAAATTTAACATATTGTTGACACTAGAGTGACGGCGTCCACAGCTCGAATTCCTTGATTAGAGGGGGTATTCCGGAGTCATGGTATGAGTCAAGGTGTCCGCTTTCGGTATGGTATTCCTTTTCACCTGTATCTGCGCTGTTGAAGAATTCAACAAGTCCCCTGTTTCTGATAATCGTATGTTTTGGTTTGAATGTGCTTGACCATATGTAGAATACCTTGAATACAGTGTCGGGATGGTATCCTCCACCAAGATCAATCAGCAACAGGTCGCATGACTGGAGTGACTTATACGCTTCCAGGAGTATTTCATGGCGCCTCACATCACCGTTTATGAATCTGACATGGGCCAGCTTAGCCATTTCAGCGGTTGCCTCAGGGGAATTGTCCACTGCCAGAATGTTGCATGTTTGCGGAAGTGTTCGAGTGGTTCCTCCGGTGTGGCATCCCAATTCTATTACAGTGTCATCCGGCCCTACCAGTTCCTTGATGTCACTCCTGTATTTCTTGACATCATAGCTTAATCTAATCATAAAACCATGCCATTGTTGTTGAGCTCATCCATATGCAGGCCCTTGATTTTTAATGTTTTGAATGATGATTCATTTTCCGCAAATGCAAATACAGTATTTCCAAGCATTGCCATGGAACTTCCAAGAATATCATCGAAGGAATTGAGATAATCAACAAGCTCTTTGACTTCATCAGACATCAAGTTTGTTTCAGAGGCAAACCTATATGAGAAGTCAAGGAAATTCCTAATCGACGGCTTCTCCTCAAAAAACTCAAGGTACTTCAATCCAACATCACTGATTACCTGATTCCTGTGAGGGTCACGGATTATGCTTGCGGTTTCGATACCTCCGAAGGTCTTCCAGGCGACTGCGACATCATGCTCGAATGACTTGATCTCACCAACCCCCGGTGCACCGGGACTTGTCCTTAAAACCATTCCCTGACCGGTCTGGGCTATGACATCCCCCAATCCAGCTCCCAGGTTGACCTCAGCCATATGGGCAATCTGTCCACACAAATCCCTAGAGTATCCTAAATCGAGAAAATCATTTATTGCCATTGTTAAGCTCAACGCTGAAGCGGCCGAGGTTCCAAAGCCTGCACCTATCGGCAGCTGAATGTCCTGTGTGATTTTAAAATCAGGTTCGATTTCAAGGATGCGCAAGACCTCATTGATTACAGTGTCATCACCCTGATTGACATCAATATCCAGTTCATCCGATGATTCTATAGTTGTATTCACGCCCTTGGAAAGTAGAAAGCCGGCTCCGCATGACCCCTTCTTCAGTGACACCTCATGGTTTTCTATTGTGAAAAAGCCAGTGACGTGGCCCGGCACGAAAATTGAGTTTGACATAATATTATGTTATGTCCTTCATGATTAATTAAAATTTTTGACCTAAAAAAGAGGTTGGGATTAATGATACCTATTCATTAATCCATGCTTCAACGGTTGATTTTGCATTTTCAACGTTTGCTCCCGGAATGGACAGTCCGTTTTTTATCTCGGCGCCTTTGCATAATTTTTCAATGTCTTTCAGTGATGATCCGAATCCGGAGCCTTCATGGGTTACGAATGGCTTTACGGTCTTGCCGGTGAAGTCCAGTTGCTCGAGCTGTGTGAACATTGGCATCGGGAGTGTTCCCCACCAGTTAGGATATCCTATATAGATTGTATCGTAAGCGTCGATATTGTCAAGGGTTTCCTTGATTTCAGGTCTTACATCATCTTGCTGTTCCTTTTTGGCAATGTCGATGCATTTCATGTAGTCCTCTGGGTATTCAACTGCCGGTTCGACCTTGAATAGGTCTGCATTGTCCAATTCTTTAATGTATTCGGCGATTACTTCAGTGTTTCCTTTTTCAATGTTTTTGAGTTCTCCTCCGAAGTAGTTTTCGCCGCTTCTTGAAAAGTAAATTACTAAGCTTGACATGGTCATTATCTCCTTATATTATATTATAATAAATTCATCACATATAAATGTTGTTACTCGCAACAATTATTCCTGTAAAAAAATAAAAGAATAAAAATAAATTTATTCCTTAATTGAACGTGCGAGCTCTGCACCCTTCTCGAAGGCTTCAGCCATGACATCCTCATCAGGCACGAACAACACGTCAAGAGTATCAGTCACGGTGAATCCTGCTGCCTCCAAGTCTT